>JAJPIY010000383.1 GCA_021324515.1 Planctomycetota bacterium | reverse complement strand
GGGGAGGGTTGGGGTGGGGGGTAAGTACAATGCAGACAAGGAGTCCTAACCCCCCACCCTAACCCTCCCCCACAAGGGGGGAGGGAACAAATACAACTCCCTCCCCCCTTGTGGGGGAGGGAAAAGTCCGCCAGTCCTTTGGCTCCTCGTAGCATTGTCCGTAGCGAGGCAAGACGCTGAGAGAGCCGATGGGACAAAGCTGGTTAGGCTGCGAGGTTACGGTGAGGGGGCAACCGCCGCGTTACGGGTTCTCTCTGGGCGGCAGTTTGGTTTCTCCACAACCAAAGTGTGAAAGCGGGCACCAAAATCGGTCGGACTACAAACGTATCGATCAACACGCCGAACGCCAAGGCAAAGCCGATCTGCACCAGCGTACTCAAGCCGCCCAGCATCAAGGTGGCGAAAGTGCCAGCCATGATCAGACCGCAGGAAGTGATCGTGCCGCCGGTGCGTGCCAGGGCGCGGCGGATGCCTTCCCTTGGACCGTGCCGCCGGAGTTCCTCCAAGGCACGGCTAACAAGCAGGATGTTGTAATCCTCGCCGACTGCCACGAGAATGGTGAAGAGGAAGAAAGGCACGCGCCAATCGACCAGTCCAAGAGGTCGGCCGTTCCACCAATGGGCCAGAAGCGTTGTCGCTCCCAGACTGGCGTAGTAGCTGAATAACACGGTGGCCAGCAGATACAGGGCAAACCCGGCCCGCCGTACCAAGGCAAGCAGGATCAGGAAGATGCCGGCCAAGACGAGTGTGTTGATGCGCAGGCGATCCCTTTCCGTAACGTCGGCCAGGTCGCGGGCATTGACGGTGACGCCGTGACACTCCGCCCGTATCTGCTCCGTGCCTGGATATTTGGGCAATTGTTCGCGCAGCCATAGTTGAATCAACTCCAGGGTACGGATGCTTTCGGCATCGAAAGGATCGGAGCGCGGCACCACGTCCAGGCGCGTGACGTAGCGCGGCGGCCCATTCGCTTTGGTGCCTGGCAAACGGGCCACGTAAAATTCGCCGGCCGCGCGGTTGACTTGCTCCGTCAATCCTTGCACGACATTGCGCCACATGTTCTTGAGCAACACTCCTTTGTCTGCGAGCGCCGGCCGTTTCTGTCCCAGTGCCGACAGCCGATCGCTAATGTCCGAAACAGGACTGCCCAGCGGTTGGGTCAGACTGCGCACCTCCGCAACGTTGTCGAGATAACAGAAGCCTTGACTCAAGTGGGCAACAAGGGCCCGGCCATGAGGCGTTTCCCAATCGCTGCTCGATTCGAGTAGAACGGTAATAGGCCCGACTTCGCCAGCCGTGAAGTGGCGCTGGATAGCGGCCAAGCCGCGGATGCTGTCGCTGGTCGGGGCCAGTTCGCTGGTAGCGCGATAGTTCGGCTGCACGCGGAAACCGATGAAGGCTAGCGGCAATAGCGCAAGCACGGCGACAGCCCCGATAAGCATTGGCCGAGCGACGACCTGGCGGCTGATTTGGTCCCATATGCCTTGCCGGCGACCAAGCGGACTGCGGCTGTAAGAGAACGGCCGCGAACCTAAAACCGCTCCTTTCGGGTCGCAGCTCCGACGGCCGGCAGTGGGCCAAAAGGCAATCGGTCCCAGGATGCGCAACAGCGCCGGCGTCAGTGTCAACGAAGCGACGAGGGCCACAGTAAGGCTGATGGCGATGGCAGGGCCGCCGCAGCGTACTTTGGCGAACTCGGCCAACCCCATCAGACCCAAACCACAGACGACCGTGGCCGCACTAGCTGCCACCGCCCCGCCGACACCACCGACGCTCCGCGCCAGCGCCGCCGGCCCCCTGCGGCCACGGGCCAATTCCTCGCGGTAACGGCTGATGAGAAACAAGCAATAATCGGTGCCGGCCCCATAGAGCATGACTACGGCAAAGACCTGACTGATGTTGACCATGCAGAAGCCAGGGATCAGGGTGCAGAGCGCCAGGACCTTAAGAGCTACCCACACCGAAATGGCGATTGTACTCAGCGGGATAAGGGCCAGCACCGGCGCGCGATGCACCAGAAGAAGGATGATAATGACGAGGGCCACGGTGGCCAACGTAGTGCTTTCCAGACTGTTGGCACTGGCGGCGATGAGATCGCGGCCGACGCCGGCAGGACCGGTAAGATGGACCTGAGGGAGCGCTGCTCCGCGACTGCGTTCCACGTCGGGCAACCCCTCCGCCATCCGCCGGCGAATGCATCGCTCCGCCGCGTCCACCGTAGTCCGCGTCTGTACGGCCAGGTACGGCGTACTGAGCGAAACCTGGACCAGAGTACATCGGCCATCGCTGCTGACTAAGCGTTTGCCAAGGACCGGATCGCGGTAGGTGCAGATGCGCGTGATCTGCACGTTCGGCTCCTCCTGACGCAGCCGTTGTAAATCGGCGGTGATCTCATCGACCAGAGCGTAATCGGCCGCTGTCAAAGGGGCTTCGACCCGCTCGACGGCGATGATGAGCCGGCTGGCGAACACCTCTTGCGGAAAAGCCTGTTCCAACAATTGATGGCCTTTGACGCTGTCACAACGGGCCGGCAAGAAGCGAATGTCATCATCGGCGGCGCGTTCGTCCCACTTGGGCGCAGCCACGCCGACGATCCCAGCGACGATCAGCCAGGCCAGGCAGATCCGCCACGGATGCGTCGCCGTTACTCGTCCCAGGTACTTGAACATGGTCCGTGTTTCTCCGGCGGCTTTCGGCTCTCGGCATTCGGACGGAGTAATCTTCGGCGCGGCAAGGACACAGCCTGTAGGGAAAATACAGGGGCGACTCGAAGCGTAGGAAATGGTGTCGATGGGGTAAAATGCATAACGACCGCCTGCCCGATACACGGCCGTTGCTGTGCTTGGCGGAGTTTGCTCTAATAGTCGAGGCAAGGCCCCCGTAGCATAAATGGACAATGCACTCGCCTTCTAAGCGAGCTAATGCAGGTTCGAGTCCTGCCGGGGGTAGTGCAGATCCTACAGGAATGCGACAAGCCAGAAGGAGCAATGACGAGAACTGTCGTTATTGCCGCTTCTGGCTCGTCCGGTTTATCCGCTAGGGCCCGAAAATACCGGGCGGATAGGAATAAGGGTCGTGCAACGGATTGGACATAAAGTAGTTGATGGCCTGGACATTTGCATTGAAAATCGGGTCTTGAGGCACAGCGGTGCTGCCGGCCAGGGAGGCATAGAGGGCGGCTTGCGTAGCGCTTTCCAGACCCAAGAGGAGCGAGTCCGCCACCTGTACGCCGAATTGCTGGTATTGCGCGGGCAAACTATTCAGCAAGCTGCTGATAGCCGGCAGCGCCTGCACCACGGCGGTGAGCGTCCCTTCGAGGAACTGATAGTTCGCTGCGGC
>JAJPIY010000280.1 GCA_021324515.1 Planctomycetota bacterium | reverse complement strand
GAGGCGGCGGCAGTGACGACGATGGTGTAATCAAGGGCGCCATGCTCGCGGAGGATCTCGACGCTCTTGGCGACGCTGGATTCTTTTTGGCCGATGGCCACATAGACGCAGATGACGCCGCTGTCGCGCTGATTGATGATGGTGTCCAGGGCAATGACGGTCTTGCCGGTCTTGCGGTCGCCGATGAGAAGCTCTCGCTGGCCGCGGCCGATCGGCGTCATGGCATCGATGGCCTTGATGCCGGTTTGCAGCGGCACGTCCACCGGCTGGCGTTCGGCCACGCCGGGCGCCGGCGATTCTACGAAACGCACATGCTCGCGGATGATCGGCCCCTTGCCGTCGCGCGGATTGCCCAGCGGATCGACGACTCGGCCAATCAAGGCGTCGCCGACCGGCACCTGCAACAACGCGCCGGTGGAGCGGACTTCATCGCCCTCGGTGATTTCGCGGTACTCGCCCAGGATGATGACGCCGACCGAGTTTTGTTCCAGGTTGAAGGCCAGGCCGCGCACCCCGGTGCGCGGAAACTCCAGCATTTCACCGGCCATCACATGGGCGAGGCCGTAGACGCGGGCGATGCCGTCCCCGACTTCCAGGACTTCGCCCACTTCCTTCGGTTCAATCTTATCCCGATAGTGATTGATTTCCTCGGTCAAAACCGAAACGATTTCGTTGGCGTTAATGCGCATGGACCCAACTGCCTTTCTCGATGAGTTGATTGCGGATTCGTTCCAGACGCGCGCGCACGCTGTCGTCGAAAACCCAGTCGTCTACTTTCACTACCAGTCCCCCCAACAGCTCTGGATCGACGCGGACAGACAAGATCGGCTCACGGCGAAACTTGTCGCGCAGCTCGCGGCGCAAGCGCTCCTGCTGCTCGTCGTCCAAGGTGACGGCGGCTGTCACCTCGACGTGCATGCGTCCGCCGCGGCGCTCGAAAAGATCGCGCGCCAGGACAGCCGTCTCGCGGAGGATGCCGAGACGATCGTGGTCGTTGAGGACGAGCAGAAAACGGTAGAGAATGTCGTTGATCTTGCCTTCGAAGGCGCGGCGCAATGTTTCGCGCTTGTGTTCGCGGCTGACGACGGCGCTGGCGAGAAAGAGGGTGAAGGCGGAATCGCGGGCAAGAACATCGCGAACCAATTCCTCCAGCTGTTCCAGCACTTCTTGCGTTTGGTGCTGTTTGTCGGCGGCAGCCAACAGTGCTTCCGCATAGATGCGGGCGACTTGCCGGGTGGCGTCGTCCAAAACAGTAGCGTGATGAGTTTGGTCGCTGTCGGTCATGATGGTTCGTTCATTAAACGAGTGCCGATTGTTGCCGACCGTTGCTGGTCTGGCGCAGCTCCGCCAACGCTTCCTCGATCAATTGGCGATGATCGTCGTAACTGATCTGGCGACGAAGGACTTTGCTGGCCACCAGCGTCGCCAAGCGTGCCGCTTCCGTTTGCAGATCGCGCAGCGCCTGAGCATAGGCCAGGTTCATCTCCCGCTGGAGCCGTTCCTGTTCCGCCTGGATCTTTTTGTGCGCCTCCGCGATCATCTCGGCCGTAGTACGTTCGGCGGCGCGGCGTGCCTCGTCGAGGATCTGGCGGGCCTGATCGTTGACGTGGCGCAGTTGTTCTTCTAGTTGGGCGCGAAGACGAACAGCCTCTTCGCGGGCCTGCTGCGCCTCTTGCAAAGCGGAATGAATGGCACGCTCGCGATGCTCCAGCCCCTGCATCATCGGCTTCCAGGCAAACTTGCTGAGGATGAAGAGCAAGAGCAGAAAGACCACCAGCGTCCAAACGCCCAGATCGACGGCTTTCCCGAACAGATCCTGTTCGGTCTCGTCGGCCTTTTTGTGGTCTGGAGCAGCATCGGAGTGGTCCCTCATCGCCTTGGCATCGTCATTATGCGGCCCTTCCGCACGAATCGAGGCGGACATACCGAAGGCCAAAGCAAGCAGGCCAATCCCCACTATCCGCAAACCACGCTGCATGACACCCTCACCTTACAAGAAAAAGAACTAACGGCCCTGGAGTATACCCTCCGCACCGAGGCTGCAAGAATCTGTCCCCGCGTTGCCCCCCCGGTTGTCTCAAGGGCGAGCGGGGGGTGTGAACCCCCCGGTTGTGCTACCGACCGGGGGGTTTACACCCCCCGCTCGCCCGCGGGAACCCCGCTCGCCGGGGTAGTTTAGAAAGTGGCCTTGCCCTGCATAATCATGCAGACGATCAGGGCGAAGAACGTCGCGCCTTCGAGAAGGGCGGCGATGACGATCATGGCCGTCTGAATGCGGCCGGCGATTTCCGGCTGGCGTGCCATGCTTTCCAGAGCGGCGGCGCCGATACGGCCAAAGCCCCAACCGGCGCCGAGGATCGTGATGGCCGCTCCCAGGCCCGCACCGACGCCAGCCCCGGAGAACGTTGCGGAGGTTGGCGCCTGGGCCAATGCCGGCGCCGCGGCCAGCAGAAGCACAACCATCACCAGACAAAGCAGTTGCATAGCTTTCATGGAAAACTTCACTCCCGTTTCAAAAGCCCACAAACCAGGTCGAACACCACAAGAGCGCCCGGCTCAATGTTCGGGATGCAGCTGCATCCCCATGAACAGAGCGGTCAGAAACACAAAAATATATGCTTGCAAGAAGGCGACAAACAGCTCCAGCAGGCTTAGAAGCACCACGCCGACGACGCTGGCAACAGAGACGGCGCCGAGCAGCAAGAGATTTCTCGACTCAGCGGCGGCGACGATGAACAACAGGATCACGGCCAGGACCATATGGCCGGCGAACATGTTGGCGAACAAACGCACGGCCAACACGCCGCTCTTGATGACGGTGCCGAGCAGTTCAATCACAAAGATCATCAGGCTGAAAAACCAGCCGACGTAGGGAACGTCAATTCGCGGCCACAACGAGATCAGGTAGCGAATCGTGCCCAGCAGCAGCGGGCCGAGAAGGGGCACCTTCCGCAAGCCCGCCAAGGAATCGGCATGGCCAGAATGCGGATCGTGGCCGTGGCCGTGGCCGTGACCGTCAGCAGGTTCTTGGCCCTGTTTCACGATGGCCGCTCCGTGCAGCATGATGAAACTGACCAGCGCCAGTGCTCCCGTCACCCAGATGTTCGCCGTCGGCGATCCCATGAACGGGATCATTCCCAGCAGGTTGCAGAAAAGCAGGAACAAAAACAACGTCCACAAAAAAGGGACATACCGATCAGCGTCCTTCTCGCCGATATTGGGCTTGGCAATTTCATCGCGGACGAACGTCAGCAGCGACTCGAAAGCGTTCCACCAGCGCCCTTTGGGCAATTCGCCCGTTTGCGCTCGGCGGGCCAACGGCAGATAAATGAGCAGGATAAGGACCGCGGCGATCACCTCCAGGATCATGAACTTGGTCACCTGAAAGCGATAGTGGAAATCGAGGGCCTCGATATTGATGTCGAAGTACGGCAGCCGTATCTCTTGCTTGTCGCCGAAGAGGCTGGTGAAGAACTCCCATATGTCGGTGTCCTGCACGTGTTGGAAAGGGTCATGCTTATGCGCTGCCATGTCCGTACTCACCAATCAAGAGGAACTCAGCGGCTCATGTTGCCGGTTCACCCAATCACGAAATCGGGCCTTGCGTCTCCGTCCGCCCGACCACTAGCAGAGTCATGTCCAGGGCCAAAGTAAACAGATAACCAATGAGCAACCAGATTAGGAACCCATCCTGCCGCTGATAAAAAGGCGCCCACAGGTACAGCCCCCAGCCGGACGACAGAACGCAAGCCATGCGCACTGCTGTGCCGCCCAAGACCAGGATCAGCTGTTTGTCCGGCGCTTGCCGCAAGGCCCACTCCCCCCAGATTAGCGTGGCCGCTGCCGGCGCCAGGCAGAGGAGCAGGGCTGTGCCGAGAAAGACCATGGCCGCATCGCCGCCGCCCAGATGACGGGCCGGTAAGCCGACTAACAACCAAAAGACGGCGCTGCCGCTGAACAGAAACACCAAACGTCGAATCACCGCGACTCCTGATTAGACTGGGAAGGCCCCTTTGTGTCCATTTTGTTCAACAAATGTACCAGATGGACAAACCCCCCGACCAAACCCAAGACCGCACCGGCGATCATCCCCCACGGCGTCCAGCCCAAGTAATGATCCGCCACGAGTCCGGCGACAATCGGCGCAACCATCTCCATGCCAATCTGCCCCAAGGCGACGTAGCGCCCCATCTCGTTGCGATCTGGCAGCTCTGGGAGCATCGCGCACCTGCTACTCGAGCTTCTGCCCGCGCGTAAGCCGCAGCAGCCCAAGGTATTTCCAGAACCAGGGGTATTCTCGGAACCAGGGAAAGAAAGTCAATCGCAAATTCGTGTAATTTTTCACGAAGTCGAAGTAGGCCGAGACAAACCTGGCGGCACACAGGAACGAACGGGCCTATTTCGGCAAGAGGCATGCAACTGTGGACAATTTTTTATTGACAATCGTTACAGACGCCTTTAGAATCGAGGTCGTAAAATAGGAAGGTCTTGCATTTGCAATCCTCCCCCCTCGTGGGTGAATTGCCTTTTTGGCTTCCGTCCGTGCCTCTGTTTTTCTCCTCCAACACGGCGCGAGAACCAAGCGCGAGGGTCCGTATCAGACACTCCCAGGAAAGGACCTCTGGGACGGTATCTTTCAGGGATGACGGCCCGGAGATCTTCACAGCGCCCTTTCCAAACAGGCGCGGGAGTGGTAAGGCATGACTCGCCGTCAATTGCAAGCCTGCACTAAGAAGACCTTGCGTGAGTTGGCCCGTAAACAAGGCATTGCCGGCTGGCATGGCATGAGCAAAGAAGAACTGGTGACGGCCCTGGCAGGCGAAGGACGTCACCGACCGGGTAAACAGGTGCGAGTAGAAAAACCTCATCAGGGCGTTGCCACGCCCCGCTCGCCTTATGCCGCCGCCGTCGCCCGCGATACCTCCAATGCCTCCTCTGGTGAAGAGCAAATAGGAAGCAGCAAATACAACGTGGGCGTTCCCACCCGCGACCTGTCCGCCAAGGTGCCCAAGGACCTGCCCGCCGGCTACGGCAAGGACCGCATCGTCCTCATGGTCCGCGATCCCTACTGGCTGCACTGCTACTGGGAATTGACGCATCAGGCCGTCAGCCGCGCCGAAGCGGCCCTGGGCCAAGAATGGCACACCGCCAAGCCGATCCTGCGTTTGCTCGATGTCAGCAGTCGGGATACCACCAGCACCAGTGAAGCGATTGTCCGCGACATCGACATCCACGGCGGCTGCAACAACTGGTACATCGATGTGGCCAATCCACCGCGCTCCTTCCGCGTGGACATCGGCTATCTGGCCAAGAGCGGCCGATTCTACGCCCTGACCCGTTCCAACATCGTCACCACGCCGCGGGCCGGCATCAGCGATGTCATCGACGAAAATTGGGCCGACATCGACGCCCAGAAAGCCGACCGCATCTACGCCATGTCCAGCGGCTTCGCCCCAACGGCTGGCAGTCTGGAGTTGAAACAACTGTTTGAAGAACATTTACGCCGTCCCCTCGGTTCGCCGGCCGTCACCAGTTTTGGTTCAGGAGGACGGGCGCTAGGGGGCAAGCCGCGCAAGTTCGGCTTCCAGCTGGACGCCGAACTGATCGTGTACGGCGCTACCGAGCCGAATGCGCGTGTAACGCTGCAAGGCCAGCCAGTCAAGCTGCGCCCGGACGGCACCTTCACCATACGTTTCAGCTTACCCGACGGCCGGCAGATCATCCCCGCCGTCGCCGTCTCCCCGGATGGCATTGAGGAACGCACCATCGTCCTCGCTGTGGAACGCAACACCCGGCAGCTGGAACCGCTTATCCACGATGAAAATGAGTAATCGGCCTCGCCGCTGCTCTCCGAGTTGTGAGCGTAAGGGAGCGATCAGCTTGCTGTTGCAAACGCGGCCTTACGGCCGCGGCTCGATGGGGGCTGTCAGGCCGATTGCGGCGGCCGTGAAGGCAAGCGCCAAGGAAAGTGTAACGCACCAGGGTATGGTAGCTCGTCAGGGCCAGCCAGGTCGTCAAGCCGACAACGAGGAGGAACTTCACTCCCGCAGGCATAGCGACGCCTACCAGGTCCAGTTGGATCAAGCCAACCAGCGGTAGATGGCACAGATAAACCCAGTAAGAAGCGTCAGCCAGATAGCGCAACCGATCCCGTTGGGCATGACCATAGCGCAGTCCCAGTCCGAGCAAACCAAAAAGAGACAGCCACGCCAACAGCGAGAGGGTGGCGGCGAGCACCCAGCGGGTTTGCCATTCATGGGGTTGTTCGAGATGCCGGTGCAGCAGCGGCAGGAGCAGGACTGCCAGCGGCGCCGACAGCGCCAGGTATCCTCCCCAGGAGCGGCAGATCGCCGGCAAATCTTTGCGCTGAGGATAAATCGCCACGCCTGCGGCAAAGAACAGGCCATAGTACAGCAACCGCCAGCCGTCCGGAACAAACGAATTGTGGTGCGCGACCACCGGCTGAAGATTGATGGCCAGCACAATGGTAGTGGGAATGGCTAGCCACAGCGGCAATTCTTGCCCCCAACCCGCGATGCCGCCAAGAGCGGGCTGCGTCGGCACGGCTGGCTGCGGGAAGAGCCTACGATACCCACAAAAGATCAAGTTGAGAAGGAACAGATCTTCCAGGAACCAAAGATGAAGCGGACCATAAAGCTCGCCTTGGATCACCGGACGGAACTTGACTGCCAAGATCTGTTTGACTGTGCAGTGTCCGCTGACCAACCAGCCGGCAGCCCAGATATAGAACGTGAGCGGCACAATCACGAGGCAGCCGCCCAAGAACGGCACCAGCAAACGGCGGGCACGCTGCGCCAGCAATCCCCCTGGCCCGCACCGGACCTCGACCAGAGCGGCAAAAAAGCCCGCCAGGAAAAAAAACAATGGCAGACGGAAAGCGTGCAGCCACCAAAAGAGAAAATCAAAAAAAGAATGGCACGTACTATCGCGCACTACCCAAATCAAGCCAGGCATACGCCCAGACATATAGCTGACGGAGCCGTGCAAGCACACCCCCAAGAGCATGGCCGCCGCACGCAGGCCATCCAAGGCGGCGATGCGTCCTTCCCCCTCTGTATCCGGGGCGGCTTGGGGATGCGAGTTTAGGGAAGAAGGCCCCGACATTCGAGCCATCCGTTTCACCTCCGCGCAGAAACGTGGCGTTGCCATACCTGAAAGGCCCAAGTGTTCCTAGAGGAAAATTTGCTCTGGAGCGCCTGGGTCAGTCCCGCTATCCTCTTGCCTACGAAAATTGCCCAAGTTAACCGCCTCGTAGGATAAGTTAAAGCAATAAGATGAGGAGTACGGATGATCGACTTGCCCAGCGCCATTCTCAGCGCCACATTGTCGGCTTACTGGTCGGGAGTTGCGGTCACGGCCCTCGTCAATCGCCGGCGCCACGGGCGCTCGGCCGGCATCTGGCCGAGCAACCGCGTTGAGCGCACTCTGTGGCCGATCTGGGCGCCGTTGATCGGGCTGTGGAATGTGTTGCCGTGGTGCGCGCTATCGCGCGGCCACGGTTGGTGGACGCTACGACTGGCCGCCGCTCTGTTGGGGTTGGGTTGTTTTGGGGCCACGGTCGTCTGTTGGACACGGCTGGGAAGAAACTGGAGCATGGCTGTGGTTCCAGGGCAGAGCACAGAACTGGTGCAAACCGGACCTTACGCTCGCGTTCGCCATCCGATCTACGCCCTCAGCATCGCCTTGATGCTCTGCTCCGTAGTCGTGGTCCCCACGTTGCCCATGCTGGCCGTGGCTGCGCTGCACTTGCCCTTCCTATGGACCAAGGCACGCAGCGAAGAGCAATTCTTGCACACGATTCACGGCGGACAGTACGCAGAGTACTGCCGCCGCACCGGAGGCTTCTTCCCACGCTGGTCGCTGGCAGGGGCCAAAAGAACGCCAAACAGCTCGCTCTGAAACTCACGAGACCACCGGCAACGCTCCCTCTGCCGCCCGCTTGCGAATGTCCTGAGTGATGCGCATCGAGCAGAACTTGGGACCGCACATCGAACAGAACTTGGCCGACTTAAACACTTCCTGGGGCAGCGTTTCATCATGCATGGCGCGGGCTGTGTCGGGATCCAGCGCTAGCTCGAACTGCTTGTTCCAGTCGAATTCGAATCGCGCTTTGGAGAGTTCGTCATCCCGGCGACGGGCGTTCTTACGGCCGCGGGCGATGTCGGCCGCATGAGCGGCGATCTTGTAGGCAATGACGCCTTGGCGCACATCGTCCTTGTTCGGCAAGCCCAGGTGCTCCTTCGGGGTGACGTAACAGAGCATGGCAGCGCCCGCCTCGCCGGCCAGCGCCGCGCCGATGGCACTGGTGATGTGGTCGTAGCCCGGCGCGATGTCCGTTACCAGCGGGCCAAGCACATAGAACGGCGCATCGTGGCACAGCTCTCGTTCCTTCTCGACGTTCATCTTGACCAGATGCATCGGGATATGCCCCGGTCCTTCGATCATTGTCTGCACATTGTGCTCCCACGCCTTCAAGGTCAGCTCGCCCAACGTCTTCAGCTCGGCGAACTGCGCCTCGTCGTTGGCGTCGGCCAGGCACCCCGGACGCAGCCCATCGCCCAGACTGTAGGTCACGTCATAAGCACGCATGATTTCGCTCAGCTCATCGAAATGCGTGTACCACGGATTTTGTTCGTGGCGGGCCAGCATCCAGGCGCCCAGGAGCGAGCCGCCGCGCGAGACGATGCCGGTGATGCGGTGGGCCGTCAGCGGCAAATATTCCCGTAAGATCCCAGCGTGAATCGTCATGTAATCGACGCCCTGCTGCGCTTGGTGCTCGACCATGTCCAGCATCATGCGCGGCGTAATATCGCCGATGTCCTTGACGTTCTGCACAATCTGATAAATCGGCACCGTGCCGATCGGCACCGGCGAGGCGTCGATGATGGCCTGGCGAATAGCATCGATGTCGCCGCCGGTCGAGAGGTCCATGACGGTGTCGGCGCCCAGATGGACGGCGGTGTGCAGTTTTTCCAGTTCGTCGTCGATTTTGCTGGTGACGGCGGAGTTGCCGATGTTGGCGTTGATTTTGCACTTGCAAGCGATGCCTATGCCCATCGGTTGCAGGTGCTTTTTCAGATGCACCTTGTTGGCGGGAATGACCAAGCGTCCGCGCGCCACCTCCTCGCGGACCAATTCCGCATCGAGTTCCTCACGCTGAGCGACAAAACGCATCTCCTCGGTGATAATCCCTTTGCGGGCGGCTTCCATCTGTGTCATTGCTAGTCCCTTCCTTATATGAGGCGGAGTGCAGGAGAGAGCGGAGAAGAGAGACGAGAACGCCAAACGGGTTCGCTTTCCGTCCCGGCATTACCCGCAACGGTCCCAGGGTCTGCTCTCAGCTCGCGGCCCTACTGCCGTGGCACCCCTAGCGATACCTGAAAAAAATTGTACTTGTCTGGCTGCCGTTCGGCCACATTGGGCCGGTAGCTTTCTCGTTTAGCGCTGCGGGACAAAACCCTTACGAGCCGGAAGCGTAAGCGACGGCAGCGCCGCCGTCGTTTACACTTCCGGCTCGTTCCCAGACCGTTTTTTTCCGTCAACTCTCAGGGTAGCCATGCCGCTGCGTAGCCCTCGGAAGCCATGAAAAGGGCCGCTTGCTGAATAGGCCCTCCGCTGCGCGGCTTCTTTTCCAGCAGCACTTGCCGCGCTGGGACCGGCATCCGCGCGTTCCGTCGTATCGGGACGATTCCAGGCGTGGTTTTACGCTGGGTGCGCTTTGCGGTGATGTTCGTCGATGCGGTCGGAAGGGATGTGCCAGCCGCAATCGTCGCAGCTAGGCGCTTTGTCGTAGCAGCCATCGCAGAACAAGGGGCCGCCCAGAAAGAATTGTTCCAGCCGCGCGCGCGTCTCGTCGTCCAGTTCGCCTGGATCGAGCGGCACGTGCATTTCGTGGCCGCAGCCTTCGCAATGACGTGAGCTGAAGCGTGTCAACAACGGTGCATAATGATCGTGGACGCCGCGCGGCACGACGCCTTTCCCATGACACAACGGGCAGGCCACGCCGAGTTGGGCTGCAATGGCCCTGCGGATAAAATCGCTCTTATTAGGAAGTTTATCGAGCAGGGCAGCCAATTCGCTTTCGACCTTGAAAGCGACGACCGCAGTCTTTTGCGGCTTTCGCTCCGGCTTGGCGGGCTTGCGGGACATGGAATGCTCCTGTGCGGACCCATTGTCTCTATCTTAGAGTGCAACGAGCCGATTAGCTACCTTTCTTCCGCTCGGCGTCGCTGAGGATGCCGTAAAAGACAACATCCAGAATATCGTTTGCCTGCTTCTCGACCGAGGGACGCTCACCGAGAAAGTAGTTGGTGAACATCGTGCCGTAGAGCGCACTGCCCAGGACATCGGTAATCCGCTCCACGGGCATGTTGCGGATGCGCCCCGCCTCGATCAGCGAGCGATACAGCTCTTGCCAGCGTTTGATATTGGTCTCGCGGTGAACGAAGTAGGTTGGTTTCTTGCGGTCTTTGAACTGCGCCCGTTCTTGGATCAGCAGTTCAACATACTCCGGGTGTTCGGCAAAAAAGCCCAAAAAGGCGCGAATGGCCGCACCGAGGCGCTCGAACGGATCGGTGATGCCCTGGATGCTTGCATCAATGCTTTGGCGCATCAGCCGCATGACGCGGTCGGCGGCAGCCAGGAAAAGCGCGCGTTTGCTGGGAAAATAACGGTAGATGGTCCCCTTGCCAATTTGCAATTTCTCCGCCAAAAGCTGCGTATCGGTATCGCTGTAGCCGTGCTCCGCAAACAGCTGCATGGCCGCCTCGAGGATCTGTTCTTCACGCTGGACCCGTCGTTGGGCGCTAACGGAGCGTCGCTGAGCGCCCCTGGCAGTCTGAGTCATGACCTTCCGCTCCTTCATCTACTGCGATGGATGGGGGCTTCCCTCATCAGGACAAGAGAATAGAACTGACTGGTCAGTCCTCTCTTGTTTGTTCTTAACTTTTTCGTCGCGCCCTGTCAAGGTGGAAAAGGTTTTTTTTAAAGCGCATTGCAAGACGGGTATAGCGCTTGGGAGTTCGCCGCGATCCGCCGGGGAGCGCGAACGCACTTCCCGGCGGATCGCGGCTAGTGAATAACTTTCAATTGCGAACAAGCAAGTTTCAAATCTTCGATGCCCCCATCGGTCACATGGCTGGATAGGATGGTCAGCTCGCGCAACTGCGGCATGTTGCGGAGAGAAAGCAATCCACGATCGGTAATCGATTTGTTGCCGCCCAATACCAGCTTGTGCAGCGCCGCTGCGCTCCGTAATTGGGCCAAGCCCTCATCCGTGACTTTGGTTCCATACAGGGAAAGCTCTGAAAGGTTGACCATATTGCAAAGATAGCGCAGGCCGGCATCGGTGACGCGCGTCTCATTGAGATTGAGGGAGGAAAGATTGGGCAATGTTTGCAAAACGGCCAAGCCCGCGTCGGTGATTTTCGTGCTGGAGAGATTGAGATTTTGGAGATTGGGCAAGCCACGAAGGACCACGAGGTCGGCGTCGTTGAAAGAGGTGTTGTGCAGATTGACCTCGCGCAGCCTGGTCAACGGCGCCAGCGATTCCAGGGCAGCAGCGGCATTGCGGAAACCGTGCAGGTCGGCGACCGCAACGAATTTGTCCAGCCCGTCAAAATCGACCTGCACCATGCCGCCGCGTTTCAGGACCGACTCGATCGCCAGATCCTGTTTCGTCTTTTTGCCCAGGGCGACCCCATTAGGCCCGGCGGTGGATTTGGCCGGGCTGGACGAATTGCTGTGGAAGAGGCGCGAGAACAGGCCGGTGTTTCCGACCTCGGCGGGGGGATTGGGCGCGCAGGACGGACTGTTCTGGCAGCCGGTCGCCAGCGCCAGGACAGCGAAAGTCAGAGAGAACCGCACCCTGCGCATCCCGTCCTCATCCTTTCGCCGGACGACATACCAAGGAATGCCGCGCAAGGCAAGCGCTCTTCTGGACTAGCCGTGTATCTGCCGCAGCGCATTCGTAGAGCACAATGCTCACGGCGTTGGCGAGCGCTCCCGCTCACCCTCTGTCCACATTTTACAGTTGCCCAACCCTGCCTGGTCGGCGTAGAGTAGGACTATCATGAAGCAACTCACCATCGTCGTCAAACCGTTTCGCGCCGAGGCGGTGTTGCGGGCCCTCACCGAACTGGACGTGGCGTCCGTAGTCGTCCGTGAGGCCAAGGGCTACAGCCGACAAAAAGGCTATCTCGATCGCTATCTCGGCAGCGAGTACAGCATGGCGTTTCTGCCCAAGATTGAGATTAGTGTTTGTGTCAGCGACGAGCGCGTCGAGGAAGTGGCAAGCCGGATCGTCCGCGCCGCCCGCACCGGCCGCATCGGCGACGGCAAAATTTTCGTGGTGCCGGTCGCCTGGCCCGATCCACTGGAATTTTGAGCGCCGTCGAAAGGATTCGCGTTATGATGGCCAAGGACCGGCTCCACGTCGAACAATCTTTCCACGATCGCCAAGCCCGCGAACGCGCTGCTTCTTTTGAAAGCACCAGCGCCTTGGGTTTTGCGGATGACTGGTATCTCGATCATGAGACGTGGATTCGTCCCGCCCTGGCACGTCTGGGCGCGGTGGCGGGTTTACCTGTGCTGGATTACGGCTGTGGGCACGGCATGGCAGCAGTGGTGCTGGCCCGGCGCGGCGCCAACGTAACGGCGCTCGATCTGTCACCGGGCTATTTGGCTGAGGCCCGGCGGCGTGCAGCGGCCAACGGTGTGCGGATCGCCTTTGTGCAAGCCGATGCCGAGCGCCTGCCGTTTGCAGACGGCTCTTTCGCGCGCATTTGGGGCAATGCTATTCTGCATCATCTCGATCTGCGGCGGGCGGCCCGCGAACTGCATCGCGTGCTGCAACCCGGAGGGATCGCCGTCTTGTGCGAGCCGTGGGGCGCGAACGCCTTGCTGGCCTGGGCGCGGCGGCGGCTGCCCTATCCCGGCAAGGAACGCACGCCCGACGAACAACCGCTGTTGCCGCAGGATGTCTGCCTGTTGCGGCAAGTATTCCCGGCACTGCACATCGAAGGGCATCAACTCTTGTCGATGGCTCGCCGCGTGTTGCGGCCGGGACGGCTGGTGTCGGGGCTGCAATGGTGCGATTCGCGCTTGCTGAGGTTGGCGCCGTCGCTGGAACGATTCTGCCGCTATGTCGTGCTCACGTTGCGGCGCTAGCAGGTGAGCCAGGCGAGCGGCGGGGTTTACCCCCGCCGCACAGTCACCAGTTCGAGCAATTCACCCAGATCGCGCAGCAAGCGATCCGGATGCGCTTGCCGCAGCGCCTCGATCGTGTCCGAGCCGGTGGGCACGACCCAGACGGCCACACCCGCCGCCCGCGCCGTCTGAATGTCCACGGTCATGTCGCCGACATAGAGCGCCTGGTCTGCGGCAACGTTCAGTCGGGACAGGGCGGCGTACAACATGTCCGGCGCCGGCTTGGGGCGCGGTACATCTTCTGGGCCAAGCACCACGTTCAGATAAGAAGCGATGCCGAGATAAGCAATCAATTCGCGTGTGAAAGCGATCGGCTTGTTGCTGCACAATCCCAGGAGCAAGCCGCGCTCGTGCAGGCCGCGCAGGACTTCGGCGGCCCCCGGCAACAAGCGCGTGCCTGAGCGCAGCACCGAGGGATGATGGGCGCGATAAGCCGCCGTGTTCGCTTCCCCCTCGCCGACGGGGACCGTGTGTTGCAGTAGATGGCCGGCGCCACGGCCGACATGGCGCCGCACTTCCGGTTCGCTCAACGGCGGCAGGCCGTGGAGGGCGCGAACGTGGTTGACGCTGGCCGTGATCGCCGGATAACTGTCAACCAGCGTGCCGTCCAAGTCAAACAAAACCGCACGGAAGGTCGCCGCTACTCGGTGCTGGGGGGCTTTCATGAATCTTGCCGATCCTTTCTGTTCCCTTTTCCGATTTGTCTTAGAGGATACAATGGGAGAAGGAAACCGCAGGGGAAATCTCGATGACCGAAGCCAACGTCCCGAGTCTGCCCCCACTCACTGCCGAGCAACGCCGCGTCGCGGTGGGGAAGTTCGAGCGCGCCAATCAGGTCCTCGCCACAGGAAGAAATTTCGATTACGGCATCCACCTCCTCTTGGATTGCTGCAAGATCGATCCGGGCAACCTCCTTTATCGCCAGAAGCTGCGCCTCATCGAGAAGGCCAAGTATCGCAATAATATGCGCGGCAGCTTGTTGGCTCGGCTGACGAGTTGGCCCATCCGCGCCCGCATGAAAACGGCCCTCCATGCCCGCGATTACCTTAAAGTGCTCGAACATGGCGAACGCATCCTCATGCGCAATCCCTGGGACGTGGGTGCGCAAATGGACATGGCCGAGGCCGCCGAAAGGCTTGGACTTCTGGACATGGCCGTCTGGACCCTGGAGCAGGCCCGGCAGAAGCAGCCGAAAGATGTGCCCCTCAACCGCGCGCTGGCCCGTCTGTACGAGAAGCGGGGCAACTTTACCCAGGCCATCGCTCTGTGGGAACTGATTCGCAAGGCCAAGCCCGACGATGCAGAAGCACAACAGAAGATCAAGGACTTGGCCGCCGACGACACCATCGCGCGCGGCCAGTACCACACGGTCGTACGCGCCAAAGAAGACAGCGACGAGGCGCCGGCCCTACCTAAGCCCGGCGCCCCGCCGCCTCAGCCCAAAAAGGGAAGCACCGACGAGATGCCCGCCGCTAGGCGCCAGCGCGAAACAGCTACGCCGCCGAGCAAAGGGCTTCCTGTCGCCTCCGCTGGCCAGACCGATGAGACGCCGCCTGGGATCGATCGCCTGGAACGCGAAGCGACGCCTCTTCGGGCGCGCCTCAAGGACGATCCGACTAACCCGTACCTGTACCTGCAATTGGCCGCCGTCTATCGCCGCGGCGAGGATCTGGACAAGGCCCGCGCCGTTTTGCAAGAAGGGCTGGGAGCGACCGGCAACGCTTTCGAGCTGAGTGTGCAGCTGGCCGATCTCGACATCGAACCGTTCCGCCGCAACCTGGCCATCACCGAAGAGAAACTCAAGGCCGCCCCAGACAACGCCGAGCTGCGTCGGCTGCGCATGCGTCTCCGTAAGGAGATCGACACACGTGAGCTGGACCTGCATCGCCAGAAAGCCGATCGCTATCCCACGGAGATGGGCCATCGCTATGAGGTCGGCATCCGCCTGCTGCGTCTGGGCCAGATCGACGAAGCCATCCGCGAGCTGCAAGCCTCGCGCGGTGATCCGCGCTACCATTGGCAATCGCTGTTGGCGCTGGGCCAGTGCTTCAAGGCGCGCAACAACTGGCGGCTGGCCGAACGCAATTTCGAGGAAGCCCTGAAAAACCTACCCGCCGCAGAGATAAATCATCGCAAGGAGGTCCTCTACGAATTGGCCGTCGGCTGCGCCGAAGCCAACGATCTGAACAAAGCCATCGATATGGGCACGGAATTGGCCAATATCGACTTTTCCTACCGCGATATTGGCCGATTGCTCGACGAATGGCAAACGCGCATGCAGCAAGCAAACGTGTCGGAGTGAGGCCAACTACCCAAATCATCTGCGGGGTAGCTTGTCTGATACAATGGCAATGTTGCTAGGATTTTAAGACCTTACACGGCGATGAAACCGGTTGTTCGGTATATGTTGCTCTGCGATGACTGGCGGTTGGACCCAGCGAACAACCAGCGGGTCACGATCATTGGACTGATCAGCAATATCCATGCGGTCGATGACCCTCCGTTTCCACTCTTTTATCGAGAGATGTGCGTATTCCTCGCCTTGACGGATGGACATGGTCAAGGTGAGGGAAAGATAGTTTGTACATTCGAAGCTAGCGGGCAAAAGGTCTTCGAGACCCATTCCCGACCCATCGATTTTGGACCGGACCCGCTTGAAGTACTTGGAGTTCCTTTCCGGATTCGGGACATATCGTTCCCTCAAGCCGGCCTCTATTCTGTCCAGTTCTGGTATGATGAGGAACTGGTGGAAGAACGCCCCTTGCGTTTGAGGTAAGTCATGGACAAGCACGCACGAAACGAAGGCTTGCGGGTGCTGGATGATTTTGTTTGTGAAGCCATTCACAATCCAGCTATTCCCCAAGCGCAGCCTAATAAACAAGGCCAAAACGAGGGTATGCGCATTTTGGAAGGAACTGTTCAGGAAAGCGGAAGGCTCGAGGACAACGAACTCGCGGGCAACTGGATGGCGAGTACCTACTTGCCCAATGGTCTCCGCATCGACCACGCACTGACATTACAGCCGAATGGCAGCTTTGTTTGGAGGATCTGCCACGAGGGACAGAGCGAATATACCTCTCGGGGCACCTGGCACCACGACCATCAGAAAGAAGTGTTGTACTTTACGCCATCCGAGGCAGGGCCGATTTATGGTCCGGATCGGCCGCAGTTATGCCAAGTGTTGCAGATCAACGGTCTCGAAGGAGCCAATACCTTCATGGTGTTGCGGTGGGGGGCATTAGCAATCCATAATGTGCCGGTGCTGTTCTTTCGGGTGCATCCGGGCGCCGTTGAAACGAATGCTACAGCAGATCGGGCATGTAATTGATGGCTCTTTGAGTTTCGGCATTCTCTTTCGCGAAAGTTGACTGCTGAGCTTCTCGTTTGCCTCCACTTTCTCCTTCCAGAGGCAAGAACCTCACGCCAGCAAATCCGTCACAACATGGCCATGTACATCCGTCAGCCGAAAATCGCGGCCGGCGTGGCGGTAGGTCAGTTTCTCGTGATCGAATCCGAGCAGATGCAGAATGGTTGCCTGCACATCATGGACGTGAACCGGATTTTCGACGACGTGGAAGCCGAGTTCGTCGGTGGCGCCGTAGGTCAGGCCGGCCTTCACGCCGCCGCCGGCCAGCCACATGGTAAAGGCTTGGGGGTGATGATCGCGGCCAAGGCTGCGGCCCAGCGCCGGGTTGGTCTCGACCATCGGCGTGCGGCCGAACTCGCCGCCCCAGATCACCAGGGTGTCGTCGAGCAGGCCGCGCTGTTTCAAGTCCTTCACCAGCGCCGCTGAGGCGCGGTCGGTGTCGCCGCAGTTTTTCTTGTGATTGCCAGAGACATCGGAATGCGCGTCCCAGCCTTCGTGATAAATGTTGACGAAGCGCACGCCGCGCTCGATGAGCCGCCGGGCCAACAGACACGCCCGCGCGAAAGACGGCTTGTCTGGGTCGGCGCCGTACAGCGCCAGCGTCGCCTTCGTTTCCTGGCGCAGGTCCATTAACTCCGGGGCCGAAGTTTGCAGGCGGAAGGCCATTTCATAGGAGGCAATGCGGGTGGCGATTTCCGGGTCGCCCTCCGTCTCCAGACGCCGCTTGTTGAGCGAGTCAATCAGATCCAACGAAGCGCGTTGCAGGCGCGGATCGACGCCAGGCGGGCTGGAGACGTTGAGGATCGGATCGCCCTGATTGCGCAGGCGGACGCCGCTGTAGATGGTGGGCAGAAAGCCGCTCGACCAGTTGGCCGAGCCGCCACTGATGCCGCTGCCGGTGGACATGACCACGAACGCCGGCAGATCGCGCGTCATCGAGCCGAGGCCATACAGCACCCAGGAGCCGAGGCTGGGCCGGCCTGGCTGGGCAAAGCCGGTGTTAAAGAAAATCTGTGCTGGGGCATGGTTGAACTGATCGGTGTGGACCGACTTGACGATGCAGATGTCATCGACCACAGTGGCCAGATGCGGCAATATTTCCGATAATTCCGCTCCGCATTTTCCCTGTTTGGCAAACTTGAAGCGCGGGCCGAGGACGGCGGCATCAGGGCGGATAAAGGCGTAGCGCTGGCCGCCGATGATCGAGGGCGGCAGCGGTTTGCCTTCGAGCTTGGCCAGCTGCGGCTTGTAATCGAACAGGTCGAGTTGGCTGGGAGCGCCGGCCATGAACAGGTGAATAACGCGCTTGGCCTTGGGCGCAAAGTGTGGCCGGCGCGGCGCCAGCGGATCAGCCTCTGGCGCGCGGGATTGCGTTGCCGCCCCGAGAGCAGTGGATCGGCTTGAGAAGGCATCGGTCAACAGGCCGGCCAGGGCGATCTTGCCCAAGCCGACGCCGCACTCCCGGAAGAAATACCGCCGCGTGATCTGCCGAGCGTATTCGTGGATGTCGTACATGGCTCAATCCTTCACGATCGCTTCATCCAGGTTGAACAAAACACGGGCCAACGCCGTCCATGCGGCCCGTTCGTTGACGTCGCCGGACCCAGGCCCTGCGATCTGGGCCGCGTCTAGTTCTTTGCGTTCGCAGCGGCGTTTTTGCGCCTCGAAAAACTTCACGAGCTGGGCCTGTTCTTCGGGACTGGGCGGCCGGGTCAGGCAGCGGCGGAACAGATAGTCCACGCGCTCGGCGATGGTCCCCTGCCGCGCCGCCATCATTCGCCCCACTGCCTGCGCCGCCTCGGTGAAAGCAGGATCGTTCAGAAGCGTCAGCGCTTGCAGGGGCGTATTGGACACTTCACGCCGCGCCACACACACTTCGCCGCTGGGCGCGTCGAAGGTGGCGAACATGGCAAACGGCGCCGTCCGCTTGCTGAAGGTGTACAGGCCGCGGCGATAGCGATCCGGCCCTTCACTGACTTTCCATTGCAGCTGGCCGTAGGCCCCTTCCGTCGTCACGCCCGGCGGCTGGGGCGGGAAGACGCTTGGTCCGCCGATCTTTTCCGAAAGCAGGCCGCTGTACCGCAGCACCGCGTCGCGCAGCAGCTCGGCCTCCAGCCGTACCCGGGGGCCGCGCGCTAGCAGGGCATTGTGCGGATCTTTCGCCAACAATTCCGGCCTCAGGCGCGAGGCCTGCCGGTAGGTCGCACTCATAACGATAAGTTTATGCATCTTCTTCATCGACCAGCCTTGTTTGACCAGTTCTACCGCCAGCCAATCGAGCAATTCCGGGTGGCTGGGAGGTTCGCCCTGGTAGCCGAAGTCTTGCAAGGTGGGGACGATGCCGCGGCCGAAGAACGCCGCCCATTGACGATTCATGGTCACTCGTCCGGTCAATGGATTGTCCGGCGAAACTAGCCAGCGGGCCAACCCCAGGCGGTTGCGCGGTGCGTCCTTGGGCAAAGGCGGCAGGACCGAAAATACGTTCGGTCCCACGCGCTCCGTGGGTTGCAGGAACTCGCCGCGGTTGTGTACGAAAGTCGGCCGCGGGTTCTCTGGCGGACGCTCCACCAAGATTAGCGTGGTCGGATAAGCCGGCATCTGTTGACGCAGACGCTCGATCTCGGCGCGTTCTTTCGCCAACTCCGGGGTGGTCATGAGAAATTGTTGGAGCAAACGTTGCTTCTGCTCAGGGGTCCGTTTTTCTTCTGGCAGAAGCAACGCTTGCTCGACGTCCGCGGGCATGTCACGGGCGACAGCAGGACGTGTATCGGTGGTTGCCGAGATGCGGAAACGGCCCAGGCCGGCGGAATAATAGCGTTCGAAGAGCATCTGCACGTGCAGCTCTTTTGCCTCCCCAAGCGGGGTAGCAAACGTGAATACGGCGCTATGGGCGCGGCCTTGGCCGCCTTGGATCGACCAGCCGGTTTGCGGATCGCCGTCGATGGCCTTGTCTGCGGTCGCTTTGCCGGCAGCAAAACTGTGCGTCGCTTTGGCCACCGGCCATTTCTGGCCGTCCGCCGTCACGCGAAACTCGGACAGAAAGAAATCGCCGAACGGTCCCTCGTAATAAACCCGCCCTGGCCCGCCGGCCGGAAGCCGCTCATCCGGCAGCACCTCCAGACGAAGGACGGTAGTCCCGCGCAGGTCCGTATGGAAAAAGAGATCGTAGGTGTCGCTTTTACTCTGATCGCCGCTGACAAAGACGGAATTGTCGTCGAGGACCGTCAAATGCGGCAGGTTGGCCTGAGCGCGGACAGGGCGAAGCACAGTCCAGCGCACCGTGCGGGCCGCTTCGTGTTCCTGCCATTGACGATATTTATTCTCAAAATTATCTATATGTTTGGGTAAAGCGGCGGTCAGGTCAGCAATCTTTTTTTCGATCTCCTGCCGCTGTCGTGTGATTTCGGGACGGTGTACGGTGAGCACCGGCTCATCAGCGTTGTTGAGAAAAGCCATGAACTGATAATATTCGCGCTGGGGGATGGGGTCGAACTTGTGTGTATGGCATTGAGCACAGCCGAGGGTGAGGCCCAGCCAGGTCGTCCCCGTAACGGCCACGCGATCGACCACGGCATAAAAGCGATATTCCAGAGGGTCAATCCCGCCTTCTTCGTTGAGCATAGTGTTGCGATGGAAGCCAGTGGCGATTTTCTGGTCTTCGGTAGCGTGGGGCAGCAAATCGCCGGCCAGCTGCTCAATGGTGAATTGATCGAACGGCATGTCGGCGTTGAGGGCGTTGATGACCCAATCGCGGTACGGCCAGATGGAGCGTGGCCGGTCTTTTTCGTAACCGTTGGTGTCGGCATAGCGGGCCAAATCGAGCCAGCGCCGCGCCCAGCGTTCGCCGTAGTGCGGTGAAGCCAACAGGCGGTCTATGAGTTTTTCGTAAGCATCCGCTGACTTATCGTTGACAAACGCTTCTGCTTCTTCCGGCGTCGGCGGCAAACCGATCAGGTCGAGATACAGCCGTCGTACCAAGGTATAGCGATCCGCTTCCGGCGACGGCTTGAGGCCCTCGGCTTCAAGTCGCGCCAGAATGAAATAATCGATGGGATTGCGTGGCCAACTGGTCTGCTTCACCTTGGGCAAGGGTGCTTGTTGGGGCGGTACAAACGCCCAGTGCTGCCGATACTCGGCGCCATCGGCGATCCAACGTTTGAGGATTTGCTTGTCTTCTTCGGAGAGGGGGTTTTTCGTCTGCGGCGGAGGCATGATTTCGCTCTCGTCCTCCGCGAAGATACGCCGGATTAATTCGCTTTGTTCGGGATGCCCCGGCACAAGGGCGGGTTGTTTGGATCGGCCGCCGCGCAGGGCGGCGTCGCGCTGATCGAGGCGCAGCTGGGCCTTGCGTGCTTTGTCGTCTGGCCCGTGGCACTTGAAGCAATGCCGGGCCAAAATGGGCCGCACTTCAGTATTAAAGGCATCTCCGCCGCTGGCCGCGAGGAGAGGCGGAGCCGTCCCGAGCAGCAACGTGAACACCAAGGCCGCTGCACGCATGGATTGGCTCTCTCCAGATGTCTCAGGTTGCGCGTAGACTTCTACCAGCCTGGTAGACCTGTCATGCGCTATGGGCAGGATCGAAACCGTCCAGACTTGGGTTCAATATAGCCTGGTCCATGTCATCTTTCAACGCAGCGACGGTTTTTTCAGGCGAATCGGAAGCAACCACGTTTCCATCATGCCAAGGCGCCGCCGGGTGTGCTACAGCAGCGCCGGCCAGGGCTGTCCGGACAAGACCGAGACCGGCATCGGGCGGGTCTCGGGGGAGTGGTATACAATGACTCACGGAGGTGGCGGCCGTGAGTGATCGGACTTTTGAGATACTTTATGAAGACAATCACTGCCTCGCCGTTTCCAAGCCGAGCGGCGTCCTGAGCACCCACTACCAGGGTCGCGAGGAAACCGTCGATCGGGCGGTCAAGGCCTACCTCAAGGAAAAGTATCACAAGCCCGGCAATGTGTTTGTGGGTATCGTCCATCGTCTCGATCGGCCGGTGTCGGGCGTATTGTTGTTGGCCCGGACCAGCAAAGCGGCGGCCCGCCTTGCCCAACAATTCCGTGAAGGCACCGTCGAGAAGGTTTACTGGGCCATTGTCGAAGGTGAAGTGGCCCAGACAGCCGGCACTCTGGAAGATTGGCTGTACAAAGACAAAAGCTGCGGCCGTGTCGAGATCATGGAGCCGGGCGACAAGGGCGCCCGGCAAGCGCTGTTGCACTATCATCGCCGCGCCGTGCAGGGCGGCTTGACCTGGCTGGAGGTTCGGCCGCAAACAGGACGCACCCATCAGCTGCGCGTGCAGCTGGCGCATCATGGCCATCCCATCTACGGCGACGCCAAGTATGGGGCCGTCCGCACGTTTGGCCGGGCCATCGCCCTGCATGCCCGCGCCTTGACATTTTTGCATCCGATCCGTTACGAACCCATCACCCTCACCGCGGACGTGCCGCAGTCCTGGCGCGGACGCTTTGCTTACTTGCTGCGGGAGGGACAGCTATGAGCGAGGCTGTGCTCGACCGAATCCGCGAACTGATCCAGTGCGATGTCAACAACCGCGGCTTGGCCCGCGATCCGCATGAGAACCTTTTCACACGCTGCCGCGAGGATTTCGCCCACGCCTGCCGCAGCATCGCGAACCATCCGCGTCCTTCGCTTGGCCTTGTCACGGGCTTTTATGTCCCCCATGCTCATCCGCCTTGTGGTGAAACCGACGGCCCCCTCGGGGCCCTCTTCGTGGCTCGGGCGCTGACGGGCATCGGAACCTCTGTCATGCTCTTGGCCGATTCCTTTTGCCGGCGCCCTTTGGAAAGGGGAGTTGACGCCAGCGAGCTGGGCGACCGAATCCTCGTTGCAACATTGCCGCCTCCTGGACATTCTTGGAAGACTTTTCGAGAGTTGGAGTGGCCTTCTTTATGTGAAAAGAAGGCCGTGACCCACCTTATTGCCTTGGAGCGCGTTGGGCCGGGCCGCGACGATCGCTGCCGCAACATGCGCGGCTTCGACGTTACGGCCCAGAACGCTCCCGTTCATTTCCTCTTCGAGGATGCTGCTCGGCGGACGCCTCGGCTGACCACCATCGGCATCGGCGACGGCGGCAACGAAATCGGCATGGGTAAGGTTCCGCCGGAGATAATCGCTCGCAATGTCCCAAACGGCGAACGCATCGCCTGCCGAGTGCCGACGGACCATCTGATCGTTGCCGGCGTCAGTAATTGGGGAGCTTACGCCCTGGCCGCCGGTGTAGCTGTTTTGCGCCGCCAGCGCTTGCCTGTATCGTTGTTTGATGTCGAACGGGAACGGGAACTGCTGCGCATCATGGTAGAACAAGGACCGTTGGTAGATGGCGTCACGGCGAAGCAGACTATCACAGTGGACGGGCTGCCGTTTGACGACTACGTTGAGCCGCTGCGGCGCATCGGTGAATTGCTGGAGAAAGAGCAATGCTTGACTTACCCAGAGCGACCGGGGCCGAGGTGAGACAGCTTGCCCGCCGCGGCGAGCTAACGGGGCCGACGGCGGGTTTGGCGTTAGGTTACGTCCAGGCCAACCTCGTGATCGTACCGCGTGATCTCGCTTTTGATTTTCTGCTGTTTTGCCAGCGTAATCCGCAGCCGTGCCCGTTGCTGGATGTCACCGATCCTGGCTGCCCCGAACCGCGCTACGCCGCACCCGGCGCCGACCTTCGCACTGATGCGCCGCGCTATTGCGCCTATCGCTACGGGGAGTTGATCGAAGAGCCAACCGACCTGTTCGCTTGGTGGCGCGACGACCTGGTAGGTTTTTTGCTGGGCTGTTCGTTCACGTTTGAAAACGCCTTGATGCAGGCCGGCATCCCGCTGCGGCACATTGAACAAGGTCGCAATGTGCCGATGTACCGCACCCACATCCCCTGTCGTCCGGCAGGCGTTTTTGCCGGGCCGATGGTGGTATCGATGCGTCCGTTGACGCCGGCGCAGGCAGAGACGGCGACGCGCATTTGCCGGCGTTTTCCCCTGGCGCATGGAGCGCCGGTGCATGTCGGCGCTCCGGCCGCTCTGGGCATCGTGGACATCAACCGGCCCGATTTCGGCGAGGCAGTTGAAATCCGCGCCGGTGAGGAGCCAGTCTTCTGGGCCTGCGGCGTCACCCCACAAGCCGTCGCCATGCAAGCGCGGCCGTCCTTGTTGTTGACCCACAAGCCCGGCCATATGTTCGTCACCGATCTGCGGGACACCGACCTGGAAACGCGATAGTTTCCCACTCCCAGGCGTTCCGAAACAGAAGGCGTCAAGAGACATGGCAAAGAAGACAAAAGGTCAACGAAAGCTGTTGCATAGAGTTATCACAAAAAAAGGCTATTCCCTCGAGGAAATCAGGGAAATCGCCAAGGAGATCAAAGAACTCTATCCCCATAAGTAGGACGGCAATGAACACCAAACTACCCGACGAGCTTGCTAGGTTGATTCCCTCGCTTCACGGCTTGGAATGTTGGCAAGTAAGCGACCACGTTCCTGGAGATCCGAGCTTTGACGGCAATGGGGATTTATGGATTGGGAACACAGTGATTACTTTCGGTCCTGGGGCTAAGTTTGAAATTGAAGAAGAGGCTCCGCGTCCCGCCCGTCGTTGACACTTCTGGTTCGTTTCGCATCTGGAAGCCCGCATTTTCGGGACAATAGGCGCCGTTGGGACAATCGCGCGTTTTCCACCACGTTCCCTGGCTTCTCCGGACCTTGCATTCAAGGCCAGAACGTTTACAATCGATGAAGAGACGTGGAGAGAGCATCCGCCGCACACTACGTTCACGCTGTAGCCCTTCTCCGTCTCGAAGCGTTTGGGGGCGACACCATGCCGCAGCAATACTACACATTAGAACAGGCCGCGCAGATTCTTCGAATCAGTCCGGAACAGCTCAAAGAGATGGCGCGCAAAAAAGAAATCCGCGCTTTCCAGGACCGCAGCGGCTGGCGTTTTCGTTCGCAAGAAATCGATGAAATGGCCCGTGCGCGCGGCTTTGGCAGCGATCCGGAGCTGCCTCTGGGAGAAGCAGTCAAGGCCAAGCCCAGCGATGCCGGCCGCGAGGGCGAAGTATTCGATTTCAGCCTCGGTGAAGATGAAAGCGATGAGGTCCAGCTGGCCAAACAACCCGCCGCTGCCGAAAAACCTTCGCACTCGAAATCGGGTTCGGGTTCGCGCAAAACGGCCTCCCAATCGCCGCCGCCCAAGGCCTCCAGCGACAGCGATGTGCGCCTGGTCATCGAAGGCAGCGACGTGAATTTTGCCGTCGATGCGGGAAGCAGTAAGGCCCCCGCCTCGAAAGGCCCGGTGTCGCCCAAACCACGGGCTGGTTCGAGTGCAACGCGCCACGCACCTCCCGTCCAGGATGACAGCGGCGTCCGCATTGTGCCGCTCGATCAGCCTAGCGATAGCGATGTCAAGATAGAAGCGTCGCAGCACGACAGCGATGTGGCAGCTGGCAAAAAAGCCTCCGACAGCGATATCCGCATTGAGGAAGTCGGACCGGGCGGCCCGGTCGATCAAAATGTGACCGAGGAGATAGACCTGGACGCCGAAGCGCGCAAAGCTGAAGAAGCGCGGGCCAAGGGCGGGCGTCAGCGGCCCAAACCCGCCAGCTCGCCTGCTCTGCCGACCAAGTCGCCGTTCGAGTTGTCCGAAAGCGAGCTGGAGGTGACCAGCCCGAACGTCGGCCAACCTGCCGATACCGATAGCAGCAGCGATTTCGAGTTGAAACCGATGAGCGAGTCGTCCTCGCCGCTGGAAATCAGCAGTAGTGAACTACCCGCCATCAAAAGTGACGAGGAGATCAGCCTCGGCCAGATGACCGGTGGCAAAGGCGCCAGCGGCATCAATTTACGCGATCCCGCCGACAGCGGTATCTCCCTGGAACCAGGTTCCAGCGAGGAGATAGAACGGAACCTCAGTCTCGAACCCAGCCGCACGCCCAAACCGGCCGCTGCCGCCAAGGCAGAGACCGATTCCAGCAGCGATTTCGACTTGAACGTGGACGAAAGCAGTTCGTCGCCGACCACCGATAGCAGCAGCGATTTCGAGTTGAGCTTGCAGGAAGACGATGCTTCGCCGACCGAAGGCAGCAGCAGCGAGTTCGAATTGAGCCTCGACGCCGAAGGAGGAGATTTGGTCGTCGAAGAAGGCTCATCTGAAGTGACAGCGGCTTCCGACAGCGACAGCGAGTTCGAACTGACCCTCGACGAGAGCGGCGGGCTGTCTTTTGAAGGCGAAGCATCTGGAGAGGAGTCCGGCTCCGAGGTGGTAGCGTTGGAGGAGGATGAAGGCGCCGACCTGGAAAGTTCGGAATTCGATCTGTCGCTGGAGGGCGAGGAGAGCGGCAGCCAGGTAGTGCCGCTGGAGGACGAAGAGGAAGTGGACGAGAGCGCGGCCACGGTTCAGCGCAAGGCCGCCGGCGCAGCGGTCGAAGAAGAAGCCCTCGGCGAGGAATTGGACGAAGACCTAGACGAAGCGCCGGCGCCAGAAGAAGAGGAAGTGGAGGTCGCCGCAGCGCCGGTTGCTGTAGCGCCGCCGGCCGACTGGGGGATCGCCGTTCCCTTGGTATCTCTGCTGACTACGATTTTCCTCTTCATCGTCAGCCTGATGAGCTTCGAGTTGATTCAAGGCATGTGGGGCTACCATACGGGTAACAAGGTCAGCAACCTGATCCTTCACCCCATTGCCAAAATGGTCTCCGGCGAGGACAAACTGCCGGAAAATTGAGCAGAGCAGCGAACCGGAGCGAGGAGCTTCTACTGGGCACGGGGAGATTGGACTTTTTTCCCTTTCCTCCCCACCCCAACCCTCCCCCACCAGGGGGAGGGGGAAACAAGGCTCTCTCCCCCACCAGGGGGGAGGGAGGAAGAATCATTCCCCCCACCCCAACCCTCCCCCACCAGGAGGGAGGGAGCCTTTTTCTCCCTCCCCCACCAGGAGGGAGGGAGCCTTTTTCTCCCTCCCCCCTGGTGGGGGAGGGTTGGGG
>JAJPIY010000097.1 GCA_021324515.1 Planctomycetota bacterium | reverse complement strand
CTATTTGGCGCGAGGGGAGGAGGGCCGGAATTTTTCATTTTGCAGCCAATTCGCCAGGCGGCGCAACCCCTCTTGCAGTGATACTTTTGGCTCGTAACCCAGATCGCGCCGCGCTGCGGTAATGTCGAACCAGTGGGCCGTTGTCAGTTCATGGACCACAAAGCGCGTTAAGGGCGGTTCCTGGTGCGGGCGAAAGATTGCATAGAAAGTCTCCAGCAACCATCCTGTCGTATAAGCTAGTCGCAGGGGAAGGGAGCGCGTTACGGGACCGAGACCGGCGGCCTGGAGGATGCGATTGACCAATTCCCAGAGCGGAACAGGCTCACCCTGCGTGATGAAGTAGGCTTTGCCTGCGATCGGTGATCCAGGGGCCAGGCGATCGGCGGCGAGAAGATGGGCGTCCGCGGCATTATCAATGTAGATGCTGTCGATACATTTGGTTTCCGTACCGAGGCGGTACAGCTGGCCCGCGCGGGCACGGGCCAGGATGCGGGGAATCAGGTGGTTATCGCCCGGCCCCCAGATGAGGTGTGGCCGCAGCGATACTGTGGCCAGGGTCGCGCTATTAGCGTTCAAGACCATACGCTCGGCGAGGGCCTTGGTTTGTGGATAAGCGGCGTCGTAAAGGGAGGGATACGGTATAGATTCGTTGACGCCGGCCAGGTCGCAACCCGTGAAAACCACGCTGGGGGAACTGGTATAGACTAACCGGCTGATACCGTGGTGACGGCAGGCAGTCAGTACATGGGCCGTACCGAGAACGTTGGTGCGATAATAATCGCGATAGCGGCCGCCGACGCCAGCCTTGGCTGCCACGTGGAACACCATGTCGCAGCCTGCGGCGGCGCGCGACACGGCGATGGGATCGGCAAGGTCGCCTTGGTGCTGCGCCACACCCAGGGCATCGAGTTCCGCATAGCGGCGGCGCGAGAAACTACGGACCCGATCCCCCCGGGCGCACAAACGACGGACAAGGGCCGCACCGAGGAAACCGCCGCCGCCTGTAACCAGCGCGTTCATGCCAGCTGCTCCGCCGCCCATACCGCCAGTTTCTCGCGGAAAATCTTGGCGTTGTGCCGAATGTCCACGGGAAAATTCGGGTGAAACAGGACCGTCCGGATAGCGCGGGTATGGGAATGTCGCGCCCCCAAGGCGAGCAACTCGCGGCGCAGTTCTTCATCGCTGGGCGAGGGGATCTCTTTGTCGCGCTCCACACACAACACCGGCTCGAGAACGCCATTGCGCGGCACGCCGACCAGGGCCGTGCGGGATACCGCCGGATGAGCATTGAAGACCCCCTCGCAAGGAATGGTAAACAGGGTACCCTGTGGCGTGGCCACGCGCTGGGACTTGCGGCCACAGAACCAGAGACGGCCAGAGGCATCGAGGTATCCAACATCTCCCATGCGATGATAGAAACCACCGTGAAGGGGATCGGCGATCTTGGCATGGGCAGTAGCCTCCGCTCGCTCCCAGTAGGACGCCGTGACGACCGGGCCTTGCACAACGATCTCGCCGATTTCCCCGACGGGAAGTTCCAGAGCGTCGTTCCATGTCGGGATCGGCTCATCGCAGATGCGGATGATCTTGACGGTTATACCTGCGACGGGCCGACCCACACAGACACCGCCGCCCTCGTCTGTTTGGCGTCGGGTCTCACGCAAAATCTCCTCGCTGCCAATGGAACATACCGGTAGCGCTTCGGTCGCCCCGTAGGGTGTGTGGATTTGCACGCCCTCCGGGAGTAACGAAGCAAAACGCTGGAGGGCTTGCCACGGTACGGGAGCACCGGCGGAAATGACACGGCGTAGCGTCGGCAGCAAGACGCCATGCGCGACGGCGTAACGACCGACACGCTGAATAAGGGCGGGAGACCCAAACAAGTTTGTCACGCCAAAGGACTGGATAGCGTCGAGGAGTTTGCGCGGATCGACGTGGGCCGGCCGTGTCGCATCCATCTCCGGAATGATCGAAGTCATGCCGAGAGCCGGACCGAATAGACCAAACAAAGGAAACGTCGGCAAATCGACCTCGCCCGCTTCGATGCCGTATAGATGGCGCAAACTCGCCACTTGGGCGGCAAAAATACCGTGGGTGTAGACGGCGCCCTTGGCGACGCCGGTACTGCCGCTCGTGAATAAGATCGCGGCCATTTCCTCGGCGCGCGTATCGGCCAGCAGGGGGGAGCGTTTGTTACCACCAAGCCGGCGCACCTGTTCCAAGGTCCAGCCTCCCCAACCGATGCGCCGCCCCACCGTGACGCATTTGGGCAAGCTCCCGCGCCCCCAGCCAAACACGATGCGGGCCAGATGCGCTTGGGGGACGCCGATAAACGCCTCCGGACGCGCCTCAGCCAAACAGAGGCCAAGGTTTTTCCTGCCCATGCCGGGATCAATCAGCACAATGACTGCACCGACTTTGAACAGCGCGAACGTCAGCGCGAAAAACTCCAGGCTCGGCGTGACCATCAATACGGTGCGAACACCGCGACCGATGCCGATCTGTTCCAATCCTCGCGCCAGTGCATCGCTCTCGGTGTTCAGTTCGTGGAAGGTGTAGTGACGATAACGGATGCGCCCCTGCTGATCGCGGCCGAATGGCTGGGCGATGGCCAGCGTGTGTGGCTGCGTCTCGGCCATCGCCGCCAGCGAGGCAGCTATATTTAGGGTTGGCGGCGGGGAGGGACAAGCGGCGGTTTTCATGGCTCATTCTTCGGGCGCCAGCGGGTGACGCCGCAGAAAAGCACGGATCAGCGGCAAGACCTCGGGTGCGGCGTCTTCGAGAACGTAATGGCCGGCACCTGGAAATAGATGTACTTCCGCCCTTGGAAAACGGCGACGCCATTCCTCAAGAAAATGGCGATCGAACACAAAATCGCGCTCGCCCCAGCAAATCAACATGGGCAGCGACACGAAGCGCGACAGGCCGGCGGCAACCTCTTGTACCAGAGCGAAACTGCGATCGTCCGGGGTGAGCGGAATGTCTTGTACGAAACGCAAAACGGCGATGCGATTCCGCCACGAATCGTAAGGGGCCAGATAGCCTTTTCGCACCGCGGCCGGCAGCGGCTTGCAAACGCAGTAACGCAGAGCACCGCGACAGAAAGCGTTGAGACCACGAACAAGCAACGGACCCATCAACGGCAGGCGACACCACCACAAGGACCAGGGCAGGCGTTTCATGGCCGGTAACGGGAATGCTGCCGTGTTCAGTATAATCAGCCGTTTGATGCGCCCTGGATGTCGATGCGCAAATGCCATGCCGATCATGCCGCCCCAATCGTGCAATATCAACGTGAGCTTAGCGCGCAACTCCAGATGGTCCAACAACACTTCCAGATCGGTGACACGCTGCCGTAACGAATATTCATATCGAGAATCGTCGGGCTTGTCCGAGAGACCGCAGCCGATATGGTCCGGCACGATGGTGCGATAATCGTCGCGCAGTCCGAGAACGAGATTGCGATAGTAGAACGACCAGGTCGGATTGCCGTGCAGCATTACCACGGGGTCGCCGCGGCCTTCGTCGAGATAATGGTAACGGAGACCGGAGAGATTCAAATAATGATTGGCAAACGGATACAATGCTTTAGCCCCAACGGAGCGTCCTTGACGGTGGTGCTCTGCTCAGGATATAAGGAGAGCGGAAGTTCGCCAATGGCACAGAGCATCTCTGGGGGCGTTCGGGCGACTCGGTAGCGATAAGAGGTCCATCGCCCGTCCTTGTTTATCTAGAGGGCTTTCTCTAGCCTCAGCAGCGGTACGTCAGCGATACGTCCTATCCGTATTGACCTGGCGCGCGGTGCTTCTCTAGACTGTATTATGGCTGATTTTATTTCTCAATTGCGCGGATGCGCCATGCGGAGGCATGGAATTTCATGAGTAGCGAAGCGTCAATGGATGTCAGTTTTTGGGAAAAACTGAGCGATGGTCTGTCCGCCTTTTCAGAAGGCGTGGGCAAGTTGCTTTTGCGCCTGTTCGGCTCGAGCAACGAGCGTTATATCCGTAGCCTCGGTTACATCCGTGCTTCCAGCCCTGGTGCTCTGCACACCGTCATCCCCGGTTCGCTGTTGGCCCAAGTCAACGATTGGGAAGAAAAGATGCGCACCCTCAGCGATGACGAGTTGAGGGCGCTGACGCCGAAGTTCCGTGAACGGTTGGCCCAGGGCGCAACGCTGGATGATCTGCTGCCCGAAGCCTTCGCCGCCTGCCGTGAGGCCGCGCGGCGCACCAAAAACATGCGTCACTTCGACGTGCAGATCCTCGGCGGCATTGTCCTGCATCGCGGCAACATTGCCGAGATGGTCACCGGCGAAGGCAAGACCCTCGTCGCCACCCTACCGGCCTACTTGAATGCCCTGGAAGGCAAGGGCGTCCACATCGTCACCGTTAACGATTACCTGGCCCGCCGCGATTGCGAATGGATGACGCCCATCTATAAGGCGCTGGGCGTCACGGCCGGCTATATTCAGTCGGACATGGACCCGGTGGCTCGCCGCCAAGCCTACGCCTGTGACATCACCTACGGCACCAACAGCGAGTTCGGTTTCGACTACCTCCGCGACAACATGAAGCCGGCTCGTTGGGGAGATCCGAATTTCGATCCCTACTTCCAACAAGTGCAGAGGGGGCTTCATTACGCCATCATCGATGAGGTAGACAACATCCTCATCGACGAAGCGCGGACGCCGCTCATCATCTCCGGCCCCGCTTCCGATGACCCGCGCCGTTACATCCGCGCCAACGACATCGCCGTGCAACTGACCGAACTGCAAAAGCGCGAGCCGGGCAAGTATTTCGAAGTCAAGGAAAAAGAGCAAACTTGCCACCTCACCGACGAAGGCATCCATAAAGCCGAGGAACTGCTTGGCATTGAGAGCATGTACACGGCCGGCAATCTGGAATGGCCGCACCTTATCGATAACGCCCTGAAAGCGCATCACCTTTACAAACGGGACAAGCGCTATGCGGTCATGCCCCATCCGGAAACCGGCGAGATGAGCGTCATAATCATCGACGAGTTCACCGGCCGCTTGATGATTGGCCGACAGTGGTCCGACGGCCTACACCAAGCCATTGAAGCCAAACATGCCCGTGACGGCGTTAAGATCAAAGAAGAAACCCAGACGTTGGCCACCATCACGCTGCAAAATTACTTCAAACTGTACAAAAAACTGGCCGGCATGACCGGCACGGCCATGACCGAGGCCGACGAGTTCTGGAAGATTTACAAGCTCGAAGTCATCGCTATCCCAACCAACAAGCCGCTCATTCGCATCAATTACCCCGATGTCATCTTCCGTACCGAGAAGGAGAAATGGAAAGCGGTCGTTGACGAAATTGTCGAGGTCCACAAGACCGGCCGGCCCGTTCTGGTAGGCACTACCGATGTGGACAAGTCGATCAAACTCAGCGACATGCTCAAGCGCCGCGGTATCAAGCACGAATTGCTCAACGCCCTGCCCGAACATGCGGCCCGCGAAGCGGAGATCGTGGCCCAGGCAGGACGCATCGGTGCCGTCACCATCGCCACCAACATGGCCGGACGCGGCACCGACATTATTCTCGGCGGGAATCCCGAAACACTGGCCTGGGCGCGCCTCAAGGACAAATACGCTTCCCGCCTCGACGTGCCGGAAGAGGAATGGAAGCGCACGGTCGAAGAGATCGAGCGCACCGAGAAGATGAAGGAAGAGGGGCGCAAGGTCGCCGAAATGGGCGGCTTGCACATTATCGGCACCGAGCGCCATGATGCCCGCCGTATCGACAATCAGCTGCGGGGCCGTGCAGGGCGCCAGGGCGATCCTGGCTCCAGCCGTTTCTATCTCTCGCTTGAAGACGACCTCATGCGCATCTTTGCTGGCGAATGGGTGTCGAACCTGCTCGCACGCCTGGGAATGAAAGAAGGCGAGGCTATCGAGAGTCGTATGGTGTCGCGCCGCATCTCGGCTGCACAAAAGAAGGTCGAGGAACGCCATTTCGACGCCCGCAAACACCTGCTCGAATACGATGAGGTCATGGATCATCAGCGCAAGGAGGTGTATGGCGCCCGCCAACGCATCCTCGAAGGCGCCAATTGCAAGCTGCAAGTGCTGCAAATGCTCGCCAAGCAGATCGACGCGGCCTGCGCCCGTTATCTCGATCCCGATTATGGCGCCGCCAGCTTCGCCGAGTTCGCTGCCAACCGCCTCGGCGTCGAGTTCGCCCCCGACGATTTCAGCCGCTGCGATTTCACCGAAGCCGACAAGACCGCCAAAGATAAGGCGTATCACGCTGTCGAGACGCAGGTTTACGAAATGATGGAGGAAAATCTCGGCAGCGAAGATCCCAAAGAATGGAACTGGCAAGCACTGTCCCATCAAATCAACGCCCGCTGGGGACTCAAAACCAGCGACCGGCAACTACGGCAGATCGGCAAGGACAACATGGCCGACTACCTGCGCGAACAGGCCAACCAATGCATCGCCCATACCGACCTGAGCGGAGGCCGCGATTTCCTCGAACCGGACTGGGGCCTGCGCTCTTTGTGTGACTGGATGCGCCTGAAATTCCAGATCAAGCTGTCGCCCCAGGAGTTGGCCGGTAAAGAGGAACAGGAGATCAAGAAGGCGCTGCACCAGGCTGTCATGGACCTTTATCGCCAGCGCGAAATAGAGTTCCCCGTGCGGACGGCGATGGCCCGCTTCCTGTCCGACCAACCAGGTGTAGCGGCGGGCAGTCAGCGCTACAACCGCGAAGGACTCTATCACTGGGCACTGATGCGCTTCCCCCAACAACGCCACCAACTGTACGAAGAGGCTTTCCGTACCCAGCCGCGCCATCGCCTCTTCGAGTTACTCCTGGAAATCAGCCGGTCCGCTTATCCCGCTGTCGGCGAAGAAGCAATCAACGACAAGCTCGACGAACTGTTCGAGGGCAGTACACGCCCTGCTGACGCCGAGGACGCTAAAGAACTATCCGAGTGGGCCAAAGCGACGTTTGACCTGGATGTACCGGAATCCGCCTTAACCAAGGCGACCTACGAGCAAGCCCAGCAGATCCTCTGGAACGCCTTCGACGAGCGCTATCGTCCCGAGATGCGGCAGATGGAACGCAGCTTGTTGCTGAACCACCTTGATGTGGCCTGGAAGAACCACCTGCTGACGATGGATTATCTGCGTTCAGGCATCGGTCTGCGCGGCTGGGGCCAGGAAGATCCCAAGACCGTGTACAAGCAGGAGGGCATGAAGGAATTCAAGGCCATGTGGGAGAACATCGAAGACAAGGTCACGGACATGGTCTTCCGCATGGAGGAAACGGAAGCGTTCCGGGAATCGCTGTGGACCATCGGCGCTACCATTCACGAATCGGTCCCCCGCACCGCCGCGGCCCAAGTCGCTCAACAGATCGTTGCCAATGCCAATGCCAACGGCGACGTCAAAGTGGTCGAACCGATCCGCAACCGCCGTGAGAAGGTCGGCCGCAACGATCCCTGTCCGTGCGGCAGCGGCAAGAAGTACAAGAACTGCCACATGCGGCAGGCGGTGTGATTTTTACCATTTCTGAGTGTAAGCGTGGCCCGCTCGCGCTTACACTCAGAAATGGTAAAACTTTGGGGAAAGGATTCCCATGTCTTGGCTTCTCGATTCCGTTTATCTCTTTGTACTCTCTTTTTTGTCGCCTTGGCTCATCTATCGCGCCCTCCGCACAGGCCGTTATCGCCGCGGAGTACGCGACAAGCTGTTCGGCCTACGCGAATCGCCTTCTGGGGGAGTAGTGTGGTTTCATGGTGTCAGCGTCGGCGAAATTCACTTGCTGCGCCAGGTTATCGCGGCGTTCCGTCGTCGCTATCCTGACGTTCCCTGCGTTCTTTCGACGACCACCGACACGGGCTATGACGAAGCACGCCGTTGCTTTCCTGATCTGTTTGTCTTCCATTATCCCTTCGATTTCTCCTGGGCGGTGCGGCGCTCGCTGCGCACGCTTGCGCCTCGTTTGATCGTGTTAGCGGAGGCAGAACTGTGGCCGAATTTCCTGATGGCGGCGCGGCAGCAGGATGTTCCCCTCGCTGTCATCAACGGCCGCATAAGCCCGCGCAGCTTGAAGCGCTATCAGTGGATCAAGCCACTGTCGCGCTGGCTGTTCAACCAAGTTGATCTGCTACTGATGCAGACAGAAGATTACGCCCGCGCCCTGCGCCTGCTCGGCGTATCTTCGGATCGCATCGCGGTGACGGGCAACATCAAGTTCGACGGCGTGCTGACCGATCGCGGCAATCCGCGCACCCTCTCTCTGCGTAACATGCTGAAAGTGAAAGAAGAAGAATTCATCTGGATTGCCGGCAGCACGCAGGCGCCGGAAGAAGAGATCGTCTTGGACATCTGGCGAAAGCTCCGCAGAGACCATCCGAACCTTCGCCTGTTTCTGGTGCCGCGCCACAAAGAACGCTTCGATGAAGTGGCCCAATTGTTGGCCCAAGCCGGCGTGGATTTCGCGCGGCGCTCCAGGGACGCGAATCTGGATCGGCCAGTCGTACTTGTAGACACGATAGGCGAATTGGGACCGCTATGGGGCTTGGCGGATGTGGCGTTTGTCGGCGGCAGTCTCGACGGCCGCCGCGGCGGCCAGAACATGATCGAGCCGGCCGCTTTCGGCGCCGCGGTGATGTTCGGCCCGCATGTCTGGAATTTCGCCGATACCGCGGCGCGCCTGATCGACGCCCACGCCGCCTGGCAAATCGCCGACGCGGAGCAACTGGAAGCCGCCGTGCGTCTGCTGCTCGAAGACACAGAAGAACGACATCGTCTCGGCGCCGCCGCCCATGCATTTGTGCAGCGCCAGCAGGGAGCGACGGAGCAGACCCTCGCGCTGTTGGGGGAACTGCTGAAGAAACGGCAACTCTTAGCAGCGTAAACGGCAACGGCCCCAGCTGGAGTTGCTGGGGCCGTTGATAAAATCCCGGCGATGACCTACTCTCGCCCGCGAAGGACTACCATCGGCCCTGGATGCT
>JAJPIY010000318.1 GCA_021324515.1 Planctomycetota bacterium | reverse complement strand
CCCCCCGGTTGTGCAATGAACCGGGGCGAGCGGGGGGTGTGACCCCCCCGGTAGCACAACCGGGGGGTTAACACCCACCGCTCGCCGCCCGCGCAACCCCGCATCTAACGAACGGCGGCTCCCTCAGGGGAGCTGGATGTCAAAGGTTTTGCTGAAACGATTGGTCCAGTTGGCCAGGGCAACCGTGGCGGCAAGGACGACAAGCTGGGTCGGCGAAAGCGCTTGTGTGAGAGCAGTAACCACAGCAGGCTCAGCCTTGCCCTGCCGCGTCCATTGTTCGGCGAAACGCAGAACCCGTTTTTCCAAATCGTTGAAGGCGCCGCTCTGTTCGTAATGGTCCAGGGACTGTAACTGTTCAGCGGTCAATCCAGCCTTGCGACCAAGGCGTTCGTGATAGTGCAGTCAGTAGTTGCAATCATTGATCTTCGATGTCTTTAGATAGGCCAACTCGCGCAGCTTCGGGTCGAGGTCGCTGTGGATGGCCCGATCTAAGGCCAGCGTCGCTTCCAGGACGCTGGGAGCGTGGCCCAGAGTGCGAAAAATGTTCGGCACCATTTTGAGCGCACCCTGGAGTTTAGCGAATAGCGCTTGGGCTTGAAGATCGGCTTGCTCGTCGCTCAGAGGTTGGACATAGGGCATGACGACCTCCTCAAGGAAAGAGGACGAAAGACTTTAGGGCCACAAACGATTATGTTATACTGCGCCCGGCTGAAGGCGGCATGCATCTTCCTTCTCCTTTGGGGGGGGAGGAGGTTTGCCCGCCGGTCCTAACGGACATTTACGGACTTTGAGAGCATTTTTGTCGGCAGGAGGAAAACGTGGCGCTTGCACGTTTTGTTGTAGGTATCGACCTGGGGACCACCAACAGCGCCCTCGCTTATGTCGATACCGGCGTCGGTGAGGAGGAGGATGTTCGTCCTGCGCACTTATTCATTCCGCAAGTAGTGCAGCCGGGCACAGTAGAAGATCGGCCCCTTTTGCCATCGTATTTATATCTTCCAGGGCCGAACGAGATGCCGGCCGGCAGTTTGCGGCTGCCGTGGGACCAGGGCCGCGATTTCGCCGTCGGTGAGTTTGCCCGCCAACAGGGAGGAGTGGTGCCGACGCGCGTCGTCAGCTCGGCCAAGTCATGGCTATGCCATCCCGGCATCGATCGCAAGGCCGCCGTACTGCCGTGGAAAGCACCGGACAATGCCCGCCGTGTTTCGCCTTTGGAAGCCAGCACGCTGTATCTCAAACACTTGGCTGAAGCGTGGAATTACAAGATGGCCAAAGACCGGCCGGAAAATCGCCTGGAGCATCAGGACATCATTTTGACGGTGCCGGCGTCGTTCGATGCTGTAGCGCGGGAACTGACGGTCGAGGCGGCGCGGGCCGCTGGTTTTGAGAACATCACGCTTTTGGAAGAGCCGCAGGCAGCCTTTTATGCCTGGATCGATGCCAGCGGCGACAAATGGCGTAAGCAAGTCGAGGTAGGCGATACGATATTGGTCTGCGACGTGGGCGGCGGCACTACCGATTTTACTCTCATCGCAGTCAGCGAAGACGCTGGGCAACTGGTGCTGACGCGCGTGGCCATCGGGGACCATATTTTGCTGGGCGGCGACAACATGGATCTAGCCCTGGCTCATGCCATGGCGCAGTCGTTCGCGGCCCGCAACATCAAGCTTGATGCGGGACAAATGCTGATGCTGTGGCACAGCTGCCGCGCTGCCAAGGAGCGGCTCTTTAGCGACCCGAGCCTGGCCAGCGCTCCGGTGACGGTGTTGGGCCGCGGCGCCAAGGTCATCGCCGGCACGCTCAAGGGGGAGTTGACGCGCGGAGAAGTCGAGCGCGTACTGGTCAACGGCTTTTTCCCGGAGTGTGCCCTCAATGAGGAGCCGCGCCGCCAACGCGGCGTCGGCTTGCAAGAGTTAGGGCTGCCCTACGCCAGTGACCCCGCCATCACCAAACATCTGGCTGCGTTCCTAAATCGCCAGGCGGAGGCGCTGGCGGAACGGTCGCGCGGCGGCAAAAAGAAAAAAACGGCCGGCGGCTTGACGGCCGTACTGTTCAACGGCGGCGTCTTCAAGGCCGAACCGCTGCGCCACCGCATCGTCTCCACTCTTGCCAAATGGGGCCATACCGTCAAGGTTTTACCTAATGACGATCTCGATTTGGCAGTAGCCCGAGGGGCCGCCTATTATGGATTGGTGCGGCGCGGCCGGGGCGTACGCATCCGCGGCGGGGCCGCACGGGTCTACTATGTCGGCGTGGAGACGGCGCTGCCGGCCGTGCCGGGCGCTCCGCCGCCGATCAAGGCGCTGTGTGTTGTCCCCTTCGGCATGGAAGAAGGCACCGAGATGGACGTACCCGGTCAGGAATTCGGGCTAGTCGTTGGGGCGCCCGTGGAATTCCGCTTCCTCGGCTCGACGGTGCGCCGTTCCGATACGGTTGGAACAATGGTCGAAGATTGGGAAGGGCAAATCGAAGAGTTAAGCCCTCTGCAAACGACCCTGGAAGCGCCTACCAAGGAAGGACAAACGGTGCCGGTGCATCTGCACAGTAAGATGACAGAAATCGGCACACTGGAGCTGTGGTGCATCAGCCGCGATGGCAAACAGCGCTGGAAGCTCGAATTCAATGTCCGCGAACAACCAGAGTGAGGGAACACCCGTCCGCAGCGTCAGCAAGGGAGAATGCGCAAAGGGACGTCAGTCCCGTACAATATGTAAGCTGCTGGAGCAGGATTATCCAGCCTGGAAGAAAAAATACATAAAATTCGAGTTGTGCCCGTGAAGGGGTGGTTGCAGGGGACAGGGGCTTTGCTCAGAACTCGCGGACTTTCCCCGCCCTTTGGGGGGAGAGTCAGGGTGAGGGGAATAAAAGTCCTTAGCTTGCTGGCCCTTATCCTCCACCCCTGCCCTTTCCCACAAGGGAGAGGAAGTTTTGCTCAGGGCGCGGCTGTGCAGGATCTCATCGCCGTGGAACCTACTTATCAACGTCGACCCGTTGCTGTCGCCCTTCCGGGGCACGGTGTTTTCGTACTGGAAAGCTATCATGCCCCCGATTTTCGCATGACCGCCCAGCGCCACGATTTTCTGGAGATCTTTTACGTCCTTAAGGGAAACGGGGTCTTTCGGATCGACGGCCAACGGCACCCTGCCCGCCACGGCGACATCCTCATCGTGCCAGCCGGGCGCGTTCACGTCATCGAGGATGACCCAGCTGAGCCGCTGGCGTTGTACGGTATTTGCATCGCTCCGCAGGTTTGGCAGCACGAACCGCGGCTGGTGGAGCATTTGCCAACGGGTCGGCTGCCAGCTAGCAAGTTGCTGGCAGCGCGCGTGCGGGCCGATCTGAGGCAGTTACTGTTTGAGCAGACTCAGGCGCGGCCAGGACGCTGCACGCTGATCCTGGGACTGACTCTGCAATTGCTGGCACGCCTGGCGCGGAGCTCCCTGGATACAGTCCCCCCCGCTTCGGCGGCCAACTCCTCAGCTTCGGACCATCGCCAAGCCGTGGCGCGTTATGTAGCCGATCTGTCCCATCGCTTCTTCGAGGACACTACTCTAGACCATGTGGCGGCCGAGTTAGGCATGAGCCGACGACGCTTCACCCACTTATTTCGCCAAACCGTTGGGACTTCGTGGTCCGCTTATCTGACGCAGCTGCGTATGGATTATGCTTGCCAACTCCTCCGGGAAACCTCGCGCAGCATTCTCGCCATCGCCTTTGAGACGGGCTACGAAGATCTGTCCAGTTTCTACCGCGCCTTCAAAAGGGAAAAAGGACTGCCGCCACGCGCCTGGCGCGAACGCCACACCGGCCGAAAAACAGCGCCATGAGGGACAAGTCATGACGCTGGCGGCCTTTTCCCGCTCCCTGATGGGAGGCTGCCGGCTAACTCTAAAACTTCGCTCCGATGCACCAGTACCCCTCCGCCGTCGCCAATGACCAGATGACTTCGGCGTTTAACTTGAGGGGTCGGCAGTAGCCGATACCTTCCAGATCTACCTCAATCCGTTGACCTTTTTCCAAAGGCGCTTTGACCATCAAGCGAATGCCATCTGCAGAGATGTCCAACACAGATACGGCCACATCTGGGCCGATGAACCGCGTTTCCGGCCGGCAAGCGACTTCCGTAGTAGGCTTAGGGAGTTGGCGCCGACAACGGCGCCGCTCCGAGCCGTTTGAGGTTTGTTCGTTCATGTATGCCCTCCTGCCAGAGCATAGGTCATGAACGAAGCGGAAGCAAAGCTCCTTGAGCGAACGAGAGCCGACGAGTAGGATAGCAAATGCCGTAGAATTTCACGAATCGGTCTGGTGTCCCGCCCAGAGGCCCCTGCATGAAAGCCCTTATCAGCGACATTCACAGCAATCTCGAAGCCTTGCAAGCCGTGCTGGACGACATCGCCCAATATTCGGTCGAAGCCATCTATTGCCTGGGCGACATAGTCGGCTACGGCCCCAATCCGCGCGAATGTCTCGATCTAATCATGCGTTGCCCCGTAGTCCTCCTGGGTAATCACGATCAGGCTGTCCTCTTCGATCCGATGAACTTCAATCCGGTCGCCGAACGCGCAACCATGTGGACGCGCGCCCAGCTGGATCGGCCGGTCCCCAATCGCGCAGCCGCTGACGCACGCTGGGAATTTCTCGGGGAACGGCCGCTCAAGCATCGTGAGGGCGACTTGTTATTCGTCCACGGCTCCCCCCGCAATCCGCTCAACGAATATATCTTTCCCGAAGACATTTACTCGGAGCCGAAGATGCGTTCCATCTTCGCTCAGGTGCCCCGCTATATGTTCCAGGGCCATACACACATTCCCGGCATCTTCACGGAATCGCTGGAATTTTACGGCCCCGATGAAATCGATTGGGAATATCAACTCGATGGTCGCAAGACCTTGTGCAACGTCGGCTCGGTTGGTCAGCCGCGCGACGCCGATTGGCGCGCCGCGTATGTGCTCCTGGATGGCACGACTATCCATTTCCGCCGCGTCGAGTACGATGTCGAAACAACAATTAAAAAGATCCGTGAAATCGACGAACTCGACGACTTCCTCGCAGAACGCCTGCGCAGCGGACGTTAAGGGTGGTACCCGTAAGGGACGTCCGCACCAGCGCTCAAATGCTCCGCGCCAACTCTTCGGCCTGGGAAACCATGTCATCGAGCAAGTGCAATCCCAGCGCCCAGAAGGCGGGATCGTTGACATCGACGCCGAGTTTGCTCAGCAGCACGTGCGGGGCGTCGGAGCCGCCTGCCGAGAGTAGTTCCAGGTAACGCGGCACAAACGCCGCACCTTCTTGTCTGTACTTTTGCACCAGCGCCAACACCAATAGCTCGCCGAACGCATAGGCATAGCAGTAGAACGGCACATGCACAAAATGGCCGATGTACGACCACCACCAGCCGTAGCCCTCGGTCAGCTGTACGACGTCGCCATGCATCGGTCGATTGGCAGCCAGCCACAATTCGTTGATCTGCTCGGTCGTCTGTTCGCCTTGCTCGTGCCGCGCTCGGTACAGGGCTTGCTCGAAGCGTGTCAGCACCACTTGCCGGAACACCGTGGCGAAACTGTCTTCGATCTTGCTGCACAAGAGGCCCAGGCGAACGCGTGGCTCCGGGTAGCGCTGTTGCAAGCGTTGGAACGTAAGCATCTCGCCGAAGACGCTGGCCATCTCCGCTGTGGTCAAGGGCGTGTCGCACTGCAAATAGCCGACGCCACGCGACAGATATTGGTGCAATCCGTGGCCCAATTCGTGAGCCAGTGTCATCACATCGCGCAGCTTGTCGGTGAAATTCATGAGGATGTAGGGATGAACGCTGGGCACGGTGCTGCTGCTGAAGGCGCCGCCCCGCTTGCCGTCACGCAGTTCGGCATCGATCCAATTTTTATCGAAAAACTCGCGGATGATGGCGCCGGCGCGCGGGCTGAACGCTTCATAACTCTCCTGGACGATGCTCTGCGCCGTCGGCCAATCACAGGCGGGCATGTCAGTGAATAGTGGAGCATAGCGGTCGTAATCATAGAGCCGATCAAGACCGAGCAAGCGGCCCTTGAGACGATAATAGCGCTGCACGCTGCCATAAGAGCGTTCTACCGCTGTCATCAAAGCATCGACGACGGAAGGATGGATCTCATTCGCAAGGTGGCGCGGTCCCATAGGATCCTCGAAATGACGCAGATTGCAATCCGAGCGATGGTCGAGGACGAGGGTATTCATCACATACGTCAAAAGCCGGGCGTTATCGCGCAGGCCGCGTGTCAGTCCCTCAGCGGCAGCCTGGCGTGCCCCGCGGTCGGCGTCGTACAGGTGGGCGTTGATCTGCTGGAGAGACAACATTTCGCTTTGGCCGGCATACATGAAGGGAAAGCGCAACGAGGCCACGGTCTCATCGAACAGACGTACAAAGGCGGCGCGGCCAGTGAGCGCCTTTTCTGCGAGGATTTTTTCTTCTGGCTCACTCAGGAGATGAGGCCGCCAGGCGCGTTTGTGCTCCAGATAATGGCGATAACGCGCTAGTAACGGCTCAGCCAGCAAACGCTGAGCGGCGTCGTCGGCCACTTTGACCCATTCAAGATCGAAAAAGATCAAATGCTTGTTGATGACCGTGCGTTGCTCGCGCGTGCGGGCCAACAAAGCGCCGTGTTTGGGATCGTCGGTCTTGGCGGCATGGACCAGGCTGGCGTAGAGGATCGGCTTATCCATCTGCTCGCACAAACCTTCCAGCTCACCTACCACAGCGAGCAAAGTATCGGCTGAGGGGCCACCGGGCACATCGATTTTGCCGCGATAGGTAGACTCAAACGCTTGCGCCCGTTTCAAGGCCGTATCGAGATCACGGCCAATGGCCGGATCGTCTACCCCGGCGTAGAGATCAGACAGGTCCCAAGCGACGCCCGCGGCGCTGCTGCGGGAAGAAGGTTTGCGAAGAGCAGTATTCTCAGTGGACATAGAGTGATTCGTCCCTTTGTGTGTTATAAAACTCAATCAGGGCCCCCAAGGAGCGGTTGTCTTCCCTGTCTCCTGACGGTCGCGGCTCGGCAGAACTTGGCGCGACGAGGGCATTTTACAGAGATTCTCTGCATCGCGGGGATGCGAATCGCCGATAATCGGAAGCGATGCCATCGATCCCACGGATTCCAGGTTATGAGCTGTTGCAGCGTCTGGGCGGCGGGCCGATGACTTCCGTTTACTCGGCCAGGGCCATCGAAACCGATACGCTTTGTGCCGTCAAGGTATTACGCGATGACTGGGGTGATGCCGAGACGGGCATCAAATTGCTACAGCGCGAAGCACGGGCCGGACTCGGCGTGCATCATCCCCATCTGGTCCGCGTGACTCATGCCCATGTCACTGCGCCGCCCTATTTTCTGGTCATGGATCTGCTACCCGGTGAATCGCTGCGCCGTCGGCTGCGGCGCGATTTTCGCTTGCCAGTCAATGAAGCCGTGTGGATTGCCCGGCAAATCTGTGAAGCCCTCGCCGCCTTACACGCGACCGGCTTCCTCCACGGCGACATCAAGCCCGATAACGTCCGCCTCATCGATGACGGCACGGCGGTGCTCATCGATTTGGGGTTCGCTCATCGACTGGGTGAAAACGCTGCTTTCCTGCGGGCCGGCTACGTCCTGGGCACAGCCAACTATCTAGCACCCGAGCAGTGTGATCCACTGCCCACCGAAGATTTCCAGAGCGATCTGTTCAGCCTGGGAGCGATGTTGTTCGAGATGTTGACCGGCCGTCTGCCCTATCCGCCGGGTTCGCTGCGGCAGACGTTTCGCCGCCATCGCTGTGATCCTCCCGCCGACATTCGCCGCAGCGTTGCCAATGTGCCGCCGGGGTTGGCCGCTTTGCTGTCGCGCTTGTTGGCCCATCGCGCCGACGACCGACCCGACGCCGCCGCCGTTGTGCAGCAACTCATCAAGCTGGAGCTAGCTACTCTAACGCGCCGCCGCGCCGGCTAAGGACAGCGGACGGGGCCCTCTCCTTGCTAGGGGGGAAAGACTGTCCGCCCTCCCCCCCACACGAGGAGAGGAAGCTGCGGCCGCTAACTCTCCCATTTTCCGGTTTCCTGTAAAACTGGGGAACTGAAGACGGCAAACTACGTCAAGTCTTCGTCGATGTGCAGGTCATTTTCTGTGAAGAGGGTGAAACCCAGGCGCTGCAACACAGCGGCGGCGGTTTCGTGGTCCTCGACATGCAGGGCAAGGGCGGCGCAGCCGCGCGGTCCAATCAGCAGCGGATAAGCGTAATGGATGCTGATCTCCGCTCCCAAAAGCGCCTTGCAGATGTCCAAAAGCGGACGGACGCCTCCCGGCAACTGCACGACCAATAAATCGCTCTCCGTGAAAGGTAGCCGAGCGCGTTCGAGGATCTCGGCAGCGCGTTCGGGATTGCTCAGCACCATGCGGATAATGGCGCAATCGGCGGAATCAACAACTGTAAGTGAAACAATGCGAATGTCGGTAGTCTCGAAATGCCGCACTACCGAGAGGAGATTGCCCACGCGGTTCTCCACGAAAACGTTGAATTGCCGCACACTTGGCCAATCGCGCCCGCGAGCTGTAGCATAGGGAGTAGCGATGCCGCTATCCTCGCCGTGTTCCTGGCTCATGACATACCCTCGTGGCTTGAAGAAGGTGTTGTAGTGTACGCCAACTCGCGCCGGAGCGTCAAGCGCGTCTTGCGCAACAACCGCTTGTCGGGGCTACCCGGATGGTCTCGACCTGCATATACTTAAACATGACCCAGCGCGAACCCTTGCAACAGGAGAAGGAGCCATGGTACGCCTGTCTGGATGTTTGGTCCCCATGATCGTAGCGTTGGCGTTAGTCACGGCGAGTGCAAGCGCCGTACATGCTCAGGTGGTTTGTTATCAACCCGCCCCGGTGGTGGCGGCCGCTCCGGTAGTGAGCTATTATGCTCCCGCGCCGGTGGTGAGTTATTATGCCCCTGCCCCGGTAGTGAGTTATTACGCCCCGGCGCCGGTGGTGTCCTATTACGCCGCGCCCACTCCTGTGTACACCTCGTTTTACGTTGCACCCGCTGCCGTGACGACTTATCACTATGGTCCGTTCGGTCGGCTCCGTTCCGTCCGGACTTACTACGGATATTAAGGGCTAACGGACAAAACTCCCTCCCCCCTTGTGGGGGAGGGCTGGGGTGGGGGGGAAGTACAATGCAGACAAGGAGTTCTACCCCCCCACCCTAACCCTCCCCCACAGGGGGGGAGGGAACAAATACAACTCCCTCTCCCACAGAGGGGGGAGGGAAAAACAAGGCTCCCTCCCCCCTTGTGGGGGAGGGCTGGGGTGGGGGGGAAGTACAATGCAGACAAGGAGTTCTACCTCCCCCACCCTAACCCTCCCCCACAGGGAGGAAGGAAAAGTCCGCCAGCCCTAAGCAGAGGCCGAGCGCGACATATCGTTTCGCGCGAAACGATATGTCGCGCTCGCATTTTTTCGTCTCGGCGCAACGGTCCTTCCTCGTTACAATCCGCCTTCGTTTCGGCTGCGCTGGCGCCCCACGTCGCAGGGCGACGCGGCCCCACACACTCTCTTCTTGTTTGAGGAGCCAATCTCATGCGGATCATGCAACGTCCCTTCTGGGCGTTTCTTGGGTTGATTTGTCCCTGTGTGCCGGTCTTGGCGCAGGCGCCCCAAAGCGCCGCTCCTCCGGCCCCTGCGCAAACCGCCTCGGCTGCCTCGGCCAATGCCGTCGCCGCCACCGTCAATGGCCAGCCTATCCCGGAATCGGCTGTGCAGCGCTCACTACAACACGTTCCCCCCATCAAACACGCAGAGGCTCGGCCGCAGATTATCAATTTCCTCGTCGATCAGGTCTTGCTCGACCAATACCTGCTCCAGCAGAAAATCGCCGTCGATCCTAAAGAAGTAGACAAAGCCGTTGAGGAGATGAAGGCCGAGCTACAGAAACAAAAAAAGGAGTTCGCCAAGGAACTGGAAGAAATGAAACTGACCGAGGCGGAGCTGCGCGAGCACATCGCCGCTGATCTGCGCTGGGGTAAGTTCGCCGAAGAACGAGCGACCGAAAAAACTCTAAAAGAACTCTTCGAATCGCAAAAATATCTATTCGACGGGAGTATGGTCCGCGCCCGCCACATTCTCCTGGCGGTGGACGGCAGTGATGCCAAGGCCGGCGAACAGGCCGTCGCTGGGTTGCAAGCTATCAAGCAAGAGATCAACAAACAGGTCGCCGACGGTCTGGCCAAGCTGCCGCCTGAAACAGACAACCTGGCGCGCGAAAAGAAACGACAAAGCTTGCTAGAAGACGCCTTCGCCGCTCAGGCCAGGGCCAAATCGGCTTGCCCGTCGGGAAAAGAAAAGGGCGGTGACGTGGATTGGTTCCAAGGCGTCGGCTTCATGGTCGAACCGTTCGCGCGGGCCGCGTTCGCACTCAAGCCGTTTGAGATGTCCGAGCCGGTCAAGACGCCGTTCGGTTATCACCTCATTTTGGTGACCGATCGCAAGCCTGGCCGCGAAGTCAAGTTTGAAGAAGTTAAGGAACTGGTCAAGGAGCTGTATATCGCCCGTCTGCACGACAGCATCGTCGGAGAGGCCCGGCAGAACGCCAAGATCGTCGTCCATCCGGTGAAATGAGCAGCGTAAACGGCAACGGCCCCAGCTGGAGTTGCTGGGGCCGTTGATAAAATCCCGGCGATGACCTACTCTCGCCCGCGAAGGACTACCATCGGCCCTGGATGCT
>JAJPIY010000002.1 GCA_021324515.1 Planctomycetota bacterium | reverse complement strand
ACGTTGCAAACCAGAGAGTCTCCAGGTTGCGGGATCGCGATAGGCTGCCCGGCCGCCGTCAGACCGCTCGTGAAGGTAATGGCTGTTGTTCCAGTGCCGGGGCTGACCGACCAACTGTAGTGCCAGGCTTTGCCCGCCGCTACATCCGTTTGCTGATACAGCCGAATCCCGTTCAGAAAGCATTCGACTTTCTTGGCCACGACGGGTACGCCGAAGACAGCGTTATTGCCGTCGACTGTGCCCGTGAGCCCGGCGCCAGGGCCGTAGCTCAGCCAATTGTCACCGCCCGAGCCTTGTACCGAGCCCTGGAGCGCCGCTACGGCCGCCTGCACCTGGGCCTGCACTTGGGTTTGCACCTGAGCCTGGACTTGCGCCTGAATCTGCTGGGCGACCTGCGATTGGGCGTTGGCCACTTGCGCTTGCACGAAAGATTGCGTGGCGTAGCTGCCCAGCATGGCCGTGATCTGGGGGGAGACAAGCTGCTGAACGTACTGCTGGAGCCCGGAGATTTGGGCCGTAGACGGCATGGGCGGCGTTCCCGACACCTGCACGCCTGGCTGGGCGTGGACTACCAGGAAAGCGGCCAACAGCAAGGCGGAAAGCGGAAGAAAATAGCGTTTCATAAGTCCTTCAGATCAAAGAGTCGATAATCGTCGCCGGGGTGCATCCACACCAGGTGCAAACGTTTTTGACGTATACGTCCGGGGCGTTGCCGTCCGCGGCCGGCGCGTAGATGTCGAGCGCCTTTTGGAGTGTTGCGCCGCGGTAAGGAGCCCCGGACAGCAGCGCCTTGAGCGCCGCAAAGCCCGTCGCATCATCGGGGAATACGGCGTATTGCTTGTCATCGCCGTGCAGCCCCCCGTGCGCAAGCGCGAATCTGCCCCAGCGGATGTTGCCGGGGTTGTGGTTGCGCTGCGCGCGTGTTCCAGGGGTGTTGAATCCCTCCTGCCGCGCGATGGCCTCAATGAGCGTCACCGATCGTCCTTCGTGTCCTGTACCTCAAGCTGCACCTGTTCTTTGGTGCGCTTGCCGGTGAAGTATCCCCACGTGATGACGATGGCGACACCGATCACCAGCCCCCAGGACTGCGCGGCTTTCACTTGATCGCGCGAGGCCAGGCTGCCCCAGTCGACGTTGGCCGAGAGTAAGCCCGCGGCCAACAGGCCCAGGTACGTAGAGCCCATGTTGCCATCCGTCAGGTGACGGAGAACAGCCTTGATAATGAGCGAGTTAAGCATTAGAACTCCTTCCCCCATCCAAACTTGGCGAAATTCTGCGTACCAACATTGGTCCGCTGCACCGTCCACCCGAGCACGAACGCTCCGAATTTGCCCGTCTTGCCGATCGGGACATAGCCGAGTGTGCCGCCCGTGACGGCGTACCCTGAAGCCGTGCCGGTGGTCGAGGCGCCCCCGCCCGCCAAGACAAAAATCAGAATCGAACCCGCCGTGCGGGCTTCCGTCGCAATGGCCGACCAGGCAACCTGCTGGATCTTGCGATCGGCGATTGAGTAATCGAGCCCCGAAATCGACCACACCGAGTTTGAAGCCTTGACGCACACCGCGCTCCAGCCCGTGGGCTTGGGTGAGCTTTGCGGCAACGCCGAGACACCCGCGGCGTAGAAGCTCTCGGCAAAAAGGCGCTGGCTCCCTGAGAAGGCGAGGAAGAGAGCCAGCGCTACTCGGAGGAAATGGTTCATGCGGTCGAGAGAATTAAGCCGCAACCCAGCGCGCGTGTATTTCAACCGGCGAATAAGCCGTGTCCGCAACCAGCTCGAGCTTGCCCGGCACGGCCACTTGCCGCGCGTCCGCGCCGTGGCCAACTTGGGTGTAATTCGCGTCCCCGATCCCTGCCGAGGTGTCGGGATACTGCTGGCGGTAAATCAAATCACCGGCCAACTCGCACAGAAAGGACGGCCCATATACGGGGTGATTGAAATTGCCCGTGATGGCCCACATGCCCTGCTCGGTGTTGGTGTAAGGCGTGGGCGCATTGGGCGCGTAGCCGTACAGGTAGCCCTGCTGGATGCCATCGACAATCGAAAGGGAAATGTCGGTTGCGCCGATGCCTTGCAGCAGCATCAACAGTTGCGTGAGCATCCGGTTGGCTGAGCCGTAATCGGAAAACCAGCGGGCGCATTGCAGCGGCACGGGCTGATTCTGGAAGGTGTAGCCTACCGGCGGCGTGAAAGGCGGCCCGGCAAACACGTTTGCCTGCTGCTGAAGCACGCGCGGCGTTGCAGGCGGCACGGGCTTGGGCGTCTGCGCGCTAGGCGGCGTCTGAAACGGATTGTTTCCGAGTATGGGTGCTGGTGAAGATGCCATGAATGATCCTCCAAAGTTTGGCCAGAACAGAATACACCTGTTCTGTTCTTTCACTGCGGTGATCCGCGGACCGCATCGCGATGATCACCTTGCGCGAGGGGATGAAGCACGGCGGCGGATTGTGCCGCGGGATGTACTCACGTCCTCCGTTGGGTACGCGCCGGGGCATCAATTGGCCTTCGCCGCGTCCCCTGCGGCCTCCCACGCGGCTTGGGCTTGTTCGTGATCAAACATTTTGCCTACATATTCAAGGAATGAGGTCTTCGTTAGACCGCAAAGGACAGCAGCGGAAGCCGCCAGCAGCGCGGTAGCCGTTAGCATCTCGGTGACTTCGATCCCATCACAGGCGCGGCTCAATGAGTCATACAGCGCATAAATGCGCTTAATATCGGCCCCAACATCTTCATCCTTCATGCATCCTCCTTCTGAATTTGGGGCGCTCCGACGCATCGGGATCTGTCCGCCCGGGAACGCTATGACACGCAGCGTCCTTTACGTCTCAGCCTCATCGTCGGAAACCCGGCCTCCCAACCGTGCCTATGGAAGCGCCCCAAAACTTGTTAAAACAACGAACTTTGCTCGCCCGCTACCGTGACGGGCTCATACTGCCACTCAAGGCTTGCCTGCTGGCGACACGCCGGGCAGCACTCGCCGCAATAAATCGCCAGCACCGCTCCGTTGACGCCAGGCCGCTCGGCGACATGCGCGCCGTCGGATTGGTACGAGCCGCAGAGCGCACACGGCCCCGCTACGCTCCAGGTTTGAAGGCAGGCGGTCACCTAGGTATCTCTTTGCTTACGATTTGGCCGAACCGGAACACGTATTTGGTTCCGGGCTTCATCTTCTGCCGAGCCACTAGAAACCTGAATCCGCCTCCATTCCCCTTCCATCGCATGGT
>JAJPIY010000256.1 GCA_021324515.1 Planctomycetota bacterium | reverse complement strand
TGGCCCCGGCGGCCCCCACTACCAAGAGCACCAACAGCGCCGCCAACGCCGGATGACGGCGGACCCACAGACGCAACCGCGCCAGCTGGCTGGTCCTTTTGGCCCGGATCGGCTCATCCGCGAGAAAACGATGCAGATCTTCAGCCATCTCCTCGGCGGTTGGGTAGCGCTGCTTAGGCTCCTTGTGGATCGCTTTGAGGACAATGGTTTCCAGGTCGCGCGGGATGCGACGGTCCAGGGTGCGCGGCCGGATCGGCTCTTGGTTCTTGATGCGGTCGATTAACTGAAATCGGTCGCGCGCGGTGAAGGCGGGGCGAAGCACCAGCAACTCATACAATGTCAGTCCCAGGGCGTATACGTCACTGCGCTCATCCCCTTCGCCCTTAAGCCGTTCGGGGGCCATGTAACGCAGGGTGCCGACGATGCCGCCGGTGGTGGTCAGGGCCATGTCACGTGTCTTGGCCAAGCCGAAATCAGTAATCCACACCACGCCAGCTGTATCCAGGAGCAAGTTCGACGGTTTAATGTCGCGATGGATGATGCCGCGGGCATGGGCATAAGCCAAAGCGTTGGCCGTCTGCCAGCCGATACGGGCCACGCTCTGAAAATAATGACGCCGATCTGTCTGCACGCTCGACAAGTCGGTCTGCCCCGGCAGCACCGCCGAGGAAGCCGTCTCCGCGAACGGAGTTATCTCAGGACACCGAAAAGGGGCGGGAACATCGAGCGCCTCGGGCGGATCGATGTGGACCTTGACCTCCGCAGCATCAGCCGCCGCCAGATCGACATGAAAGCGCCCCGTCAACAGCGAGTGCGCCAGTTGGTCTGCGGCAGAACCAAGGGGGGCTGCTCCCGAGTGCGGGATGTCAGCCGCCTGGGTCTCATAGGTCTGAGGGTCTGGAGGTTCGCCATCTCCCGGCGAGCATCCGCGCAGACGCCGCAATTCGACGAGGATTTGATCGAGGCTTTGGCCTTGGATGAACTGCATGGCATAGTAGCAGGTGTTGCCGTCTTGGCCTACATCGAAGACCGGCACAATGTTGGTATGGTGCAGTTTGGCTGCCGAGCGCGCTTCGCGGCGGAAGCGTTCCAGGATTTGCCGGTCGGAAGAAAAGTGGGGCGGTAGTACTTTGACGGCGACACGTCGGCCCAGCGACACCTGCTCCGCTTCGTAAACGACCCCCATGCCGCCGCGGCCCACTTCGCGGACCAGGCGATAATCGCCGATTTGCTGCAACGGCGTCGTCTCAACGGCAGCGGGGCCCAGAACGTCTTGGCCTTCCTTGACCTGTTCCATCTCTACCAGGGCCGGGAACAGGCTGCGAATATCGTCGGCCAACTCAGGGTACTTGTCGAGATACTCTTTCACAGACGGCCGTTCGCCACGACGATAGCGCTGGACAAACTCTTCCGCCAGCCGGTCGATCCATTCGCAGGGACTGGGTTCCGGGGCAAGCATGTCAGAGACCCTCCAGACCGCCGGGCAAAGCGGCGAGAACGTCTTTGAGCCTTTTCAGAGCGCGGACATAGCGTTTAGAGGCCGCGCCTTCCTCGATTCCGAGTACCTTCGCCGTCTCGGTGCGTGTCAACTCCTCAAAATGCCGCAAGGACAAGACTTCACGGTCGAGGGGATCTAGGGCGTTAAGCGCCTCTTGCAAACGAAGCATCCGTTCCGCCCGGACGGCGGCCTGAGTCGGCGAAGTATGTTTCCCAAGCAACTGGGCCGCCAGGGCCATCGAGCTGGCCGCCGGCAGCGCCTGGCGATACAGCGAAATTTCCCGACCAGGGTCGCGCATCTTCGTCCCGAGATGATGGCGGTGCAGCCGCGTCAGCCATTCCCCAACGATCAAGCGCAACCAGAGAAACAGCGGCAGTGCTGGATCGCGCAGGTATTCATCCATCCGTTTGACCGCTTCCAAATACGCTTCCTGGATCACGTCGGAAGCATCCAAACGCGCTTGTAGCCGCCAGTCCAGGCGCATCTCCACCATGCGGCGCAGCCGGCGGCGGTGCCGGCTGAACACTTCGTTGAACGCCTCTCGATCGCCGGCGCGAAGCCGTTCGATCAGCCGAACCGTGTCGGTCGGATCTTTGGGCATGGAAGATACCTCCCCTCCCTTATCTATATACCTGCGCGCCGGAGGGGTTTCGGGACAGGTGCGCGAAGGATTTTTTACCGTCTTCCAGTCTAGCTCAAGCGAAAAGGCTATACCAGCGCGAATCTGGGCAGACGACAAAAAATTTTTCGCGCGCCTGTCCCGAAAATGCCCCGGCGCGCAGGTAAGGGATTAGAGGGCTTGCGCCAAAGCAAGCAGGGAGGATCGACAGTTTGCCTGTCGCCATACGAAACCGGGAGTTCAGCCATGTTTCCTTTCCTGAAAAAAGCACGCGAACAATTCAGCAAACGCACAGAGACCTCGCGGAAACCCCGAAGAACGCGATTGGTCCTCGAAGCGCTGGAGGAGCGTATAACGCCGAGCATTTACATCAATCCGCAGCTCGGTTCCGAATCGATAACCGATGCCTTCACCGCTCTCAGCAGTGATAAAGTCGGAGCCAGCGACGCCGTCGTAACCGGTGCTTTGGCACTGATCGGCGAGGTACTCAGC
>JAJPIY010000175.1 GCA_021324515.1 Planctomycetota bacterium | reverse complement strand
CCACAGGGGGGGAGGGAAAACCAAAACTCCCTCCCCCACAGGGGGGGAGGGAAAACCAAAACTCCCTCCCCCACAGGGGGGGAGGGAAAACCAAAACTCCCTCCCCCCTTGTGGGGGAGGGCTGGGGTGGGGGGTAAGTACAATGCAGACAAGGAGTTCTAACCCCCCACTCTAACCCTCCCTCCTTGAGGGAGAGAGTTTTATCCGGCCGTTCTTACTCTTCCTCTGCGCCTCGTTAGGGCGGGGGCGGCACCAGATAAATAAGGTCTTGACCCAAGGACGACGGATTCAAAAAGACGCTTTGCTCCTTGCCGCCGTCATCGTGGCCGTCTTCGCCGACCGACCAGAGGATGCCTTGGCCTTGGGGAACGAACCGCGTGGCCAAAATAACCAGAGGCGGCGGTCCTCCCGGCTGGGGAACCGGCAGCGGCGGCCTCATCGGTTCATCCACATGTGGCATGAAAGGAACGCCCTCCGGCGGCGGCAGCCATTGCTCTTCCAAGACGCCCCTGTCTTCCGCATCCCTGTGCTCATGCGGCATGGCCTCAGCACGAGCCGGCGGCGCCACCGGCCCGTCGGTGCGGGGCATCAAGGGCACCTTTTCGCCTGGGGGGACTTCAGCCGTTCCGGGAGGCTGGCCCAGTAGAGAAGAGTTCCCTAGCCAGGCGATCCACTCGCCGCGCGAACGGCGATAGTGAAACGGCTGCCCGCCGAACGGATCGCGTGGGAGCGACTTCAAATAGCGCGGCACCAGGGCGTCGAGATCGGCCGGCAGGTCGCCGTTCTCCTCCTGATACAAACGCAATGCTACTTTGAGCTGGCAGGCACGGAGATCGACTAGGTTGCGTTGGGTGCTGAATGCCCTTGTGACAATATCGAGTCTCTGCTCAAAGAGGAGGAGAGAGGCGAAAACATCTCCGCCCCACTTGTCTATTTTTCTTAGGTCGCGATCGTTGCGTCGAAAAGCCAGACGCAGCAGACGCTCATGGCGCTCTTGTTCCCAGGGAATTAGCCATAGGAGAACCACGGTTTGCAGCTCCGCCTCCCGATGTCGATGGGCCTCGTTGTGATGTCCGCCGTCCTTAAGGACGCGATTGAGTAATTGCTCGGGCGCTCCCCTCAGGGTGTTGCGGACGACGAGGTAGGTGGCCCGGAAGGGTCCTTCGTCGTCGGGCAGTTGCGCCTCGTAGTCGAGGAGCGTTTGCAGGGCGCGCCGGAGCAAATCGGGACGGCCGCGCAGCTTCCTCAGCCACAGATCGACAGCTTTAGGCCAGAGGGTCGCTACACCGTCGTCTATATGGAACATAAGGATGGGCATGTGATGCCGCAAAGTACGCGATAGGGCCAGGGCAATCCGCAGGTGTTGCACGAACACCGCCGGATCGCCGCGCGCCTGCTGTTGCAGGCCGCGCGCAGCCAGCAGCATACTGAGACTGCCGGCCGAATTCCATTTTCGGAAATTCTCCCCGTCCAGGTCGCGCAGCGTCAGCAAGCGCGGGTCAACGACGGTGCCGGGAGGCAAATCAGGCAGGGCGGTGAGCGGCTGAAGCCAATCTTCGGCGAACACCTTATCCATCCAATCGCCCAATTCAGAGGGTCTGTCCGGCCAACCGTCGCTCAGTACGTTGCTCAATTCGTGTGACAACGGTTGTTTCTTACCGAGCGACTTGCGCAGTTCGGACATTACCGGATCGACTTTGCCCCAAAAGCTGCGGATGAGTTGGCCGGCCTCGTTTTCATCCGCCGTCGGTATGCTAGCCGTGTAGGCGGCCACGTCGAACGGCTCCGGCACGTCGGGCACCTCGATCACACGATACCAGATGCCGAAAGCGATCCACCCAAGCGATGCCGCCATCGCGCCGCTTATGCCGAGATAGGTTTTCCACTCCGCCAGCCGATCTGCCGTCCACGCCGGCACCAGAAACGCCGCCGCAGCCAACAAGATCAGCGGCGGCCCGGCGATTTGCCAGAAGTGCAGGCCAATGCCCGCCAGCGACGGCACCCATAGCGTCACCAGCAGCGCCGAGATCATGAAGGCGATCATGGCCGCCACAATGCTTTTGCGGCTCAGCAAACCGCACAGCTGTCCCGCACAAAATCCGTACAGCAGCCACATCAATAAAAAGGTCGGCCACGGGACCACTTCGGCAATCAGCACCAAGAACGGCATCTCGTGGATGAGCGGCGGCTCGGCTCGTTTCGTCATGCCATAGTAAAAGCCCACTAAAAGAGACGGAAGAAGTATCAGAAAAGCGGAAAGCAACAGCAGGGCAAAGCGCAGGCCGCTCTTGATGACCCAGATGCGGCCGAGCGGAAAGCGCTGATCGCCCAGGAAGCGGAATGAGCCGAGCGTTTGCTCGTCGGAAAAAACGGTCACGCCGCACAGTACGCCCAAGCACAACGTCGCCGCCGGCCACAGCAACGGCCCCGTCAGCAGAAACAGAACGCCAAGGAACAGCGAAAAGACCAGCACCCCCAAGGCCAGCCGTCCCATCTGCCGATAGCACAACCATATAATCCGCAGGCAACTCGCCACAACGCTGGCCCCCGCGCGCATCCGCCGTACCGCTACTGGACGGCGTTCGCGATCCGCCCGACTGAAGATACGAGCAGAACCCACAATTGCGGCCAAGGTCAAGCCGCCGAACACGGAGAAGATCGTAATTGGCCCCTCGATTATTGATCTTAATATTGGTCCTGGGTTTCGTCCTTCAACAAGCCATTCGACGAGGATAAGCACAAAAATGGAGAGGATGATGCCCAAGAAAACCGCGGCGATCCAGGCGACGATCTGGCCGACGACGGCCAAGCCGATCGTGTGCAGGACGTTTTCGCCCCGCGCCGAGAAGAACAAGCCGGCGGCCATACCGATCAGGCCCAACGCCAGCATCCCCAGGGCGTAAGGCCACAAAGACTGGGAAGCATCCACGAGCAGATTGGGATCTTCCCTAGCGCGCAAGACCGCCAAGAAGACCCACAGCACGATGATTTGTCCGAACAACAGAAGCAAGCCGATTTGCCCCTTGACCAGCCACAAGCGCAGACGGCTCACCGGCAAAGTATCGAGGAAATTCAGCGTTCCTTCCTCGCGTTCGCCGGCCAAGAGCATGGCCCCGCAAATCATGCCGTAGCCCCAAACGAACAGCGCGGCCACGGGGCCGAGCATTAGCAGTTTGCTCTGGCCTGCTGTCAGGGAGAACGTCTGATCCAGCTGCCACAGGCCGATCAAAACGCCGCAGTTGACCAGCAACATGGTCAGCCAGATGAGGCGATGTTCGCGGTACTCTTTCCACAGCATGGTGTGCATCATGACGGCTCAACCTCCTCTTCGTGGGCCGGTTCGCCGCGCCGGCGAGGACCAACTGCGCTGCTCGCCCCTGGGCCGCTCGGTTTATCCCAGCGGTCTTCACCGTTGCTGGTCTCGCGCGGCTGGCTGGGATGATGGAAGCGGGCCAGCAAGGCGGTGTACATCTCCTCGAGGCTGAGCGGACTTTCGTCAACGTCGTAGATATCTTCACGGCTGCGTAGTTTTGCCATCTCGGCCGGGTCAGGATCTTGGAGCACGGCTTGCCAAAGCCGGCCGGAAACTTCGTGTTCCAGGACGGCGCCGAGAGCGGCAGGCGGCGGTGGAGTGTTGGCGAAGCGCAGCCGCACGCGCACCAGGCGTTTACGCAGTCCTTCGATGGAATCCGTCAAAAGCAATCGGCCCTCGGCCATGAAGGCGGCGTGACTGGCCACCCGCTCCACCTCGGCGATGCCGTGGCTGGAAATCAGGATGGTCCGCCCCACCCCGGCCAGTTCGACCATGCTCGCCAAAAATTCGCGGCGGATGAACAGATCCAGTCCCGACGTCGGCTCATCGAGGATCAACACTTCCGGGTCCGACGCCAGCGCCAGGGCCAGACCAACCTTGGCGTAGCCGCCTTTGGACAGCGCCTTCAACTGCGTCGAGGCATCAAGCCGGAAACGATCGATCAGCCCGACGTAGCGATAGAAGAAACCAGGCTTGTGAAAACCGGCGGTGAACCAGCCGATCTCGCGGACGGTCATCCAGTCGTAGAAGCGTGGCTTCTCGGGCACGTAGCCGACGCGGTGGCGCAGCGCGATGGCCCGCGCCCAGCAGTCCTCGCCGAGAATGAAGGCCCGGCCGGCGTCCGGCTCCAACAGACCGGTGAGCATGCGAATCGTTGTCGACTTGCCCGCTCCGTTATCGCCGAGCAGGGCGAAGATGGCCCCGCGGGGCACTTGCAGATCGAGACGATTGACCACGATCTTGCCGTGGAAACTTTTGGTCAATCCCTCGGTGGCGATGATCGTTTCCATCGTATTCGTCCCTTGTCTTTGAGAGGGATGTTAGCAACGCCGCTTGCCGTCATCGTGGCTGGCCAACTCTTCTTCGACGACGCGGCGTACCTCCTCGTGCGGCAAGCCGCTGGAAATCGCTTCGCGCAGCGCCTCGCGGATGCGCTGGCGGACCCTCTTACGTCGTTCGGTCTGACACAGCTTGAGCGCATCGGCTGCTACTTCCATGCCCCGGCCGCGCCGCACCGTCAGCACCCCCATCCGTTCCAGCTCCTGATAAGCCTTGGCCACAGTGTTCGGATGCACCGTCAGCCGCGCACCCAACTCACGCACGCTCGGTATCAGCGAGCCAACCTCTAGACCGCCCGAGGCCACGTTGAAAATGACCTGCGCCACGATCTGCTCGCAAATCGAGACCGGCGAGTCCGGATGGATGTCAAACCACATCATTCACCCTCTTGTGTGTAACACCTATCTAGTACACTAGAGCATCGAAAGGACAAGTGCAAGAGGGAACGTCAGAAAAAAATGATAACAAAGCATCCTCTCGGTTCGATGAGGCCAGCCTCCGAAAGTTGATCTGGCTTCCTCGTCTGCTCTTTGCTATAGGCCGCACCGCCCACAGGATCGGATGTCGCGCTTAGGGACAGGGAGGAAAGCCCGATGATCCGTAAACTAACGGCGGCCTGCTGCAGCGTGCTGATAATGGCCTCACTAGCCGCGGGACAGGCGCCGCGCTTCCGTTGGCAAACCGGACAAGTGCTGCTCTATCGCACCGAACACCACACCGTTGCCTCGTATGTCATGGGCGAGAACAAAGACGAAACGAAAACACGTGTGCAATCAATCAAACGTTGGCAAGTGCTCGATGTCGATAGCGCCGGCGTGGCCACATTGCAAATGTCGCTGCAAGCCCTGTTCTTCGAGACGACGCCGCCGGCCGGCGAGCCGTTGGTATTCGATTCGACGCACCTGGACAAAAGCACCCCCGAACTGCGCAAGCAGTATGAGAACTACATCGGTCAACCGCTGGTCGTGGTTCGCATCGACGGCCAAGGGAAAGTGCTGGAAGTCAAGGAAGCGCGGCCCGGTCATTCGGCAGCCCGCTACGAGAGTGATCCGGCATTCAAACTATTGCTACCGGTCGAGGCGTTAAAGGTGGGGCTGAGTTGGGAACGCTCTTATCAGATCGTGTTGGAGCCGCCGCTGGGGGCCGGCGACGAGAAGTACACCGCCGTGCAGCATTATCTCTGCAAGGAAATCACCGGCAACCTGGCTACAGTAGAGCTAAGCACGGAAGTGAAAGACGCGCCCGCCGCCCAGGAAGATCAGGTGCCCTTGTGGCAGATGCAACCCCAAGGGGAGATCGTATTCGATCTGGAGGCGGGTCGGCTGCAAAAAGCAACTTTGCGGATCGACAAAGATGCGAAAAGCGAAAACGGCAGCACACACTTCCAAAGCATCTATACCGAGCAATACATCGGCGATCGATAAGAAATTCGCAATTCTGGCGAGCGGGGGGTGTGAACCCCCCGGTTGTTCTACCGGGGGGTTCACACCCCCCGCTCGCCTTCGAGGACGCTGACGCAACTCCGCTCATTCTGTTCACCCCAACAATTCCCGCACGGCCGCTTGTTCTTCCTGCAATTCTTGCAGGGTTATCTGGAATTTCTGTTGTCCGAAGGCGTCGAGTTGGAGGCCTTCGACGACGTGGAGGTTGCCCTTGCCGTCGCTCCGACACGGATAGCTAAACACCAAACCCGGCGGTACACCGTACTCTCCTTTGGACACCACGGCAGCACTAAACCAATCATCGGCAGGTGTCGGCGTCAGCAGACTTTTGATGTGATCGAGCGCTCCGTTGGCCGCCGACAATGCCGAGCTGGCGCCGCGCGCCTTGATGACGGCCGCCCCGCGCTGCTGGATCATCGGCACAAACGTGTTTTCCAGCCATTGACGATCCGTAATAACCTCAGTAGCCGGCCGGCCCTTGATCTTGGCGTTGGTGAAATCGGGATATTGCGTATTGCTGTGATTGCCCCAGATGGTCACTTGCTTGACGTCGCTATTGGCGACGCCGGCTTTCTTGGCCAAGGCGGTGCGGGCGCGGTTGTGGTCGAGGCGTGTCATGGCTGTCCAGCGCTCGGCAGGGATGGCTTTGCCATTGTGATAGGCGACCAGGCAGTTGGTGTTGCATGGATTGCCGACGACCAGGATGCGCACGTCCTGGGCGGCATGGGCAGCCAGCGCCTTGCCTTGGCCAACAAAGATCTTGCCGTTGATGCCCAGGAGTTCCTTACGCTCCATGCCCTGCTTGCGCGGGAACGAACCGACCAGAAGCGCCCAGTTGCAGCCGGCAAACGCCTTGTTCGGATCGTCGGTGCAAATGATTTCGTGCAGCGTGGGGAAAGAGCAATCGTCCAGCTCCATCGCCACGCCTTCCAGCGCCGGCAGCGCTTGCGGTATCTCCAGCAGTTGCAGGGTGATCTTTTTGTCCGGCCCGAATACTTCGCCGGAAGCGAGCCGGCCCAGCATGGCATAGGCCACCTGCCCCGCCGCCCCTGTCACCGCCACGCGAATCGTTTCCGTCATAAGCTCCTCCGCTTCTGAGACCCTCGACAGTTGCACTCTCAGTCATACGTTATATAGGAAAGCAAGTGAAAAGCGGCCGTAATCGGCCCTGTTAGCAGCGTGGAAGGAGTTTTTGCGATGGCGGTGAAAGTTGGCATCAACGGTTTTGGGCGCATTGGACGGCTGGTGTTCCGCGCCCTAGTGGAGCAGGGACATCTTGGCAAAGAGCTGGACGTGGTGGCCGTCAACGATATCGTGCCGGCCGACAATCTCGCCTATCTGCTCAAGTACGATTCCACGCAGGGCCGATTTTGCGGCAGCGTCGCCAGCGCCAAATCCTCGCCTGCCGCAGCCGAGGACGACGTGCTCATCGTCAACGATCACAAGATCAAGTGCCTCGCCGTCAAGGAAGGGCCAGCCGCCCTGCCCTGGAAACAACTCGGCGTCGAGTATGTCATCGAATCGACGGGCTTGTTTACCGAAGCGGCCAAGGCTCGGGGCCACCTGGAAGCCGGCGCCCGCAAAGTCATCATCTCCGCGCCTGCCAAGGGCGAAGACATCACTCTCGTCATGGGCGTCAACAACGACAAATACGACGCTGTCAAGCACCACATTGTCTCCAACGCCAGCTGTACCACCAACTGTCTGGCCCCGGTCGTTCATGTGCTCCTCAAAGAAGGTTTCGGCATTGAGGAAGGCTTGATGACCACGGTGCATAGCTACACGGCCACGCAAAAGACAGTGGACGGCCCGTCACGCAAGGATTGGAAAGGCGGCCGGGCCGCGGCCATCAACATTATTCCCTCGACTACAGGCGCTGCCAAGGCGGTCGGCCTGGCCATCCCCGAAGTCAAAGGCAAACTCACCGGCATGGCCTTCCGCGTGCCGACGCCGACCTCTTCCGTCGTCGATCTGACCGTCCGCACCGTCAAGGAGACCAGTTATAAAGAAATCTGCGCCGCCATGAAGAAAGCCAGCGAAACCTACCTCAAGAACATCCTTGCCTATACCGAAGACGAGGTCGTCTCCAGCGATTTTATCCACGACAAACATTCGAGCATCTTCGACGCCGGCAGCGGCATCGAGCTGAACAATCGCTTTTTCAAGCTGATTAGCTGGTACGACAACGAATGGGGCTACTCGAATCGTTGTGTCGATCTGCTGCGCTACATGATTAGCAAGGGTTAACAGAAGGCCCTCGACAAGCTGGGGAACATGGGGAGGAATAGGGAGAGAACATGGCCAAGAAAACCCTTGATGATCTGACGGACCTGCGCGGCCGGAAAGTGCTGGTGCGAGTCGATTTCAATGTGCCGCTCGACACCGCCGGCAATATCACCAACGACCGCCGTATCCGCGCCGCCTTGCCGACGCTGCGCAAGATCCTCGACGCCGGCGCGGCGGCCATCGTCATGAGCCATCTCGGCCGACCCAAAGGCGACCCTAAGAAAGACGCCGTTTTTCGTATGGACCGCGTCGCCGCGCGCCTGGGCGAATTGTTGGGCCAGCCTGTCCGCAAGGTCGATGAAGTCATCGGTCCTGCGGTGACATCGGCAGTGCAGGCGCTGCAACCGGGAGAAGTGGTGGTCCTGGAGAACCTGCGCTTCCATCCAGGCGAGCAAAGCGGCGACGCCGTTTTCGCCGCCGAACTGGCGAAACTCGGTGACGTGTACGTCAACGACGCCTTCGGCACCTGCCACCGCAAAGATGCCTCGATGGTCGCTGTGCCTGCCGCCATGAAGGGCAAGCCGCGCGTCGTCGGTATGCTCGTCGCCAAGGAATTGGACATTCTAGATCGTTTATTAGCTGAACCGCCGCGGCCGTTCGTCGGTATCCTGGGCGGCGGCAAAGTGTCGGACAAGATCGGCTTCATCAAAGCGCTTTTGGCGCGCGTCGATCGCATCCTCATCGGCGGCGCCATGACCTACACGTTCATGAAAGCCCTGGGCCGCAATGTCGGGGATTCACGCCTGGAAGCGGACAAGCTCGACCTGGCCCGTGAACTCCTGGAGTTAGGCAAGGGCAAGATCGAGCTGCCGACCGATCATCTCGTCGTCGAGAAGATTGACGCCCCGCAAACCGCTCGCATTGTCGAGGGCGACATCCCCGCCGGCGCCGTCGGCGTGGACATCGGCCCCAAGACGATCACCAAGTACAGCGAAGCGATCCAGCAGGCGGCGATGGTGGTGTGGAACGGCCCGCTCGGCAAATTTGAGGATGAGCCGTACAGCAAGGGAACCAGGGAAATCGCGCGCGTTTTAGCGGAATCGAAGGGCATCACCATCGTCGGCGGCGGCGAGACGGCCGAGGCCGTTGAGGCATTCGGCCTGGCCGACAAGATGACGCACGTCTCCACCGGCGGCGGCGCGTTTTTGGAGTACGTCGAAGGCACGCCGTTCGCAGCACTGGCGGAAATCGACGATAAATAGCCGGCCCGCTCCCTATTTCCCTATCCCAACCTCTTGGCACTTGAGTAAGGCCCCTCCGCCCTTTACACTTATACAGGAGGCGGTAGAGATGGACACAAACAGGGGCGAGCGGGGGGTGTCAACCCCCCGGTTATGCTACCGGGGGGTTGACACCCCCGCTCGCCAGAGCTACGCAACCCCAAGATGTCCGATCTCCCCGTGCCTAGTATAATCCAGCTCCATCTCTGGAGGCGTTGAATCGCTGATAGATTGCGCCGCCAACTGAAGGGATTACCGTAATGGCGCCAATCTCTCCCACCGGCCATCTGTCTAGGGTCACGGCTGCGGAGGAGTTGCGCAGTCCGGCGGCCCAGCATATCGGCGCGTCTCTTCCCGTTGTTCTTTACACGGCCCGTTTTTATCGGCCGAACCAACCGCCATTGGCCGCCAGCGACTTGGACGCGGAAGTGATCCTGGTCAGCGCCGCCAGTGAAGCCTTGGTCGGACGGCCGTCCCACGAACTGCTCGGTCCCTACCCGCGCTGGTTGGCCCATGTCCACGCTGAAGATCATGAAGTGCTTCAGGCCGCCCTCACGCAGCTGGGTCGCTATGCCCAACTCGTCACGTGTGAATATCGCCTTGTCGCAGATCGTGGCATGGCATCGACCGAGAGGGGCGTCCGCTGGCTGCGCGATACGCTAACTCCGCACCTGGATGGCCAAGGGCGATTGATTGGTTGGGAAGGCGTGCTGAGCGATGTCAGCGAACAGCGTGCCTTGGCCGACGATCTTCGGCGGACCACAATCATGCTGAACGCCCTAGTGGACAACCTGCCGGCCGGTGTATTTTTCGTACAAGGCCCCCACGGCCAGCCGATCCTGGTCAATACCCGTGCCCGCCAGCTGCTGGGCCAACGCGAGGACGTGTCAGCCCACGTGGAACATCTGTCGGCAGTCTATCGTCTACATCGGCCCGACGGCAGCTGCTATCCGGTTGAGGAACTGCCTGTCTATCTGGCACTGCGCCGAGGAGTGACGGCCCTGCGCGATGACATCGTGGTCCATCGTCCCGATGGCCGCCGTACACCCCTGGTGACGTGGGCGGCACCCGTGACATGGACTTCGCCAGGGCCGCACGATACGGCCCCTGCGGCCTCCCCTCCGGAAGCTGCCGTCTGGGTGATGGAGGACTTGACCGCTCTGCACGAAGCCGAGGCGGCGCGCCGCGACACCGAGGGCCGCCTCCGTACCATTCTCGAAACTATGTCCGAAGGCGTGGTGGTGCAAGACCACAACGGCTGCATCATCGACTGCAACACGGCCGCCAGCGTCCTTCTGGGCCAGGCGCCGGAAAAGTTGCGCGGCATGACCGCGGCCGATTATACCTGGAGTTTGATACGCCAAGACGGCACGAGAGTGTCCCCCGAAGACCATCCTGCCGCCCTCGTCCTGCGCCTGGGCCGGCCGGTACGTAATCTCGTCTTCGCTCTCCTGCCGCATCCGCCGCCCATGCCAACCCAGGACAGGCCCTTCCAAGGACTTCGTTGGGTGCTGGTCAATGCCATGCCTCTGGGCGCAGGCAGTTCCGGAGAACAGCGCGGCGCCCTGGGGGTGGTCTCCACGTACATCGACATTACCACGACAATCCAGGCGCAGCGGATGCTCCGCGAATCGGAAGAGAAATACCGCGACCTGGTCGAGTCCTTGCCGCTCATGGTGATCCAGGCGGATACCGACCTGCGCATTACCTACGCCAATCCGGCGACGCGGGCCGTGACGGGATACGACTTTCACGAGATCGCCGATCCGGCAGCGTGGGGCCGGCTCGTTCATCCGGAGGACTTTCCGCGGCTGTTGGCAATGAGCCAGGAAGCCTTGGCCGGGCGGAGCGCCCGGGCCGAATACCGTTATCGCGCCAAAGACGGCAGTGACAAAGTCGGCCTCGCTTTCGCCGAGCCGCGCCGCCGTGCCGATGGCACTATCATCGGCACGACTACACTGATTGCTGACGTCACCCGCGAACGCCAACTCGAACAGGAGTTGCTGCGCGCCCAGCGCCTGGAACTGATCGGCAAGCTCGCCAGCGGCATCGCCCATGACTTCAACAACCTGCTGTCCGTAGTCCTCAACCTGGCCGAGTTGGCGGCGGCCAGTCTCCCTGCCAATCATGGCGCGCGAATCGAGTTGGGACGTATTCAGGAAGCGACCAAACAAGCCGCCAACCTGGCGAATCAACTCTTGACGTTCGGCAAACCGAATAAAAGCACCACTCAACGAATCGATATCAATCCGCTGGTCGCCCGCACTCTGGAGTTGCTCCGCGCCACCCTGCCCTCGCGCATCCATCTCAAGGCCGAGCTGGCTGAAAGGGAGTTGTTCGTGCAGGCCGACGCGACACAAGTGCAACAAGTCCTCATGAACCTTTGTCTCAATGCCCGCGATGCCATGCCGGCGGGCGGCTTACTGCATGTGCGGACGGCACCGGTCTCGGCCGAAGGCCAATGGGTGTGCCTGTCGGTGTGCGATCAGGGTCTGGGCATATCTGAGGCGACCAAAGCACACTTGTTCGATCCTTTTTTCTCGACGAAGGAACGCGGCGCTGGGTTGGGCCTGGCCGTCGTTCAGCACATCGTGCAAAACCACGGCGGCCGCATCGAAGTTGTCAGCGAACCGGGGCACGGTGCCCGTTTCGAGGTATGGTGGCCCGCTGCCCCTTAAGTGCTAGCAGTCCCAATCGCCTCCTTGGGGGGACAGGCGGGTGAGGACCGTTAAGAAAAGGGTGGGTGAGGGGACTCGAACCCCCGACATTCAGATCCACAGTCTGACGCTCTAACCAACTGAGCTACACCCACCGACTCATTGGCATCATAACCGTAGCGAGGATTTTGGCAAGACGCTCCTACCCCGGATTTCACTGGGGTTGCAAACGCCATTCCTCGATGGTGCTGAACGGCAGCAGCGGATCGAGCGCGGCCGGCTGAACATCACGGCGATAAGCCAACAGCGGATCAAGCTGCCATAGCGGGATGAACGGCATCTCGCGGTTCAAATAGTCTTGGGTCTCCCATTGATAGCTGCGCACCTCAGGGAAGCTCCGGTGGCCTTTCGTCCCCATCAACAGGTTCGGTAGAACGCTACTATGAAACTTAAATATGTTGTTTGTGTCTTCCGTTTCCGGCGGCGATCCGAACAACGGCGCCAACCAGAACATCTCATCCGGAAAATCATAGTGGTAATACGCCAGGTCGTAGTTCTTCGTCCATTCTACGTCTTCACGCAGTTGATAGGGCGAAGAAACAGGCGTAGGCTCCAGCACGACTCCGGTTCGCTCTTTCACCTGAGCGCACAGGTGCTTCAGGGCGTCATCCAGGTCTGGATTCTCCGGCACATATTTGAGTCGGAAAGGACCGGCTTTGACGTTCTGCATCAACAATTTGGCTCGTTCTGGATCGAATAGGGCCTGGCGGGCCTTGCTGGCGTCGTTCTCCGGTTTGCAGGCCCACGAACCGACGGGGAAAGGACCGTCCAGCGCCTTGTGCAGCGGCGTTTTGGCCGAGGCGCGAAAATGCTCGTTTAACAGTCCTTCTCGATCGATGGCGCACGACAACGCCTGGCGCAGCTTGGCGTCGTCCAGCTTGCGCGTGTTGACAGCCAGGAAATAAATCCGGCGATTGGATACAGCGGGTGAGGGCATGGGAACCACCAAGTCGGGCGCCTGTTTTTTCAGCTCCTCTGCTTCCTTGGCTGTCAGGTCGAGCACCAGATCCAATCGGCCGGCGCGCAAGTCGGCGACGAGGCCGTTCACGTCGCCGGCATAGGTATACAAACGGACCTCCTGGATATGGGGCAAACCGCGCTTGCTCCGCCGTTGGCCGTAGTAAGGATTGGCCACGAACACAAGACATTCACGCTTCGTTTCATCGGAGCGCCGCGAGCGGTACGGCTCCAGCAAGAAAGGACCGCTGGTCACCGGCGCACGGGCGAATTCTTCCGTGGTGACGGGAGCGCGTGGATTGCGCGGCAAAATTTTGAAGGTCATCGGGGCCAGCGCGTCCAAGAAACCTTGCTTGAGTCGCAACGTCACCTGGTACGGCGACTTCATCGGTTCCACTTCGGCGAGCAGGTCCCCCCAGACGCGCGAGCACCCAACGCCCTTGCCCGACTTGAGGAGAGTCAACGAGATGTCGATGTCGGTAAAGTTGAGCCGCCGGCCGTCAGACCAGAAAGCGTTGCGGGGCAGGTCGAACAGACGGCCCAAGGGGACCACCTTGGGCAAAGACTCCGCTAGCCCGGGACGATAGCGAAAACCACCCGCCTCATCCGGGATTCGTTTGACCAGCCCCTCGAACAACATCTCGACGCTGCGGCGTTCGTTGTCCGTGCAAGCCCAGGCCGGGGAAAAATATTTCGGCAACGGGCCGCGCACCCCGACGCGCAGGATCGGGTATTCCAGCCCCAACTCGCTTTTGAAGGTGCGCAATTCTGGCAGCTGGGGCCAGGTTTGTTCAGCGTCGTACAATAACTCACGCGCCCGTTGAAGTCTTTGAAGGTCTTTTTTATCGCCGGCAACTTCCCGCGCCTGGGCCAGCAGCTCTTCTGCGCGCGCCTGAAGCATCCTGCTGAGTGGCTGAAATACTTTATTGTCGGGAAACTCCATTTCCAACTCATGCAGGCGCTTGCAGGCATTCTTTTTTTTGTCCTCGTTGCCCGTCGGATCTTTGAGGGCGCTTTCAATCATCCGGGCGACGGGATAGAAGATGCGTTCATCGCTGTTGCTATAGCTGACCGCCAAGCGGTGCGTCAGGCTCAATACCCGGTCCCAGTCCTTGGCTTGGGCCAGCAGTTCCATTTGCTTGAGCAACACGTCTTCGAGTAATTGCTTACGTAAGGCTTTCTCGACGTCGTCCCATTCTTGGCCCCTACGCTTGCCGGTTTGAATGGCCGATTGGTGCCAGCGCAACACCGATGACAACACTTGCTCAGCGGCTTTGAGCATGTCATAACGTGACAGATAAAGCGGATCGTTTGGCTCTCGTTGGTCGTAGTTGGAGTGCAGGAAATCGCGGACCTTGTCCTGGGCGATCTCCTCGTAAGGACGGACAGATTCGAGGGTCTCGATGATTGGCTCAAACGGTCTCCCCTGTTGCCAATCCAGAGTGAACGGCGTGAAGCGCAAACGCTCTCGGCGATAGCGCCCTGGATCGTTGCCCAGGTAAAAAGGCGTCGGCACAATTTTTTCCTCGCGTCGCCTGCGCTCCCCACTGGTCATGATCCGCGAAAGCTGGAACAAGACGTGATCATGCGGAACGGCCAGGGAACCGAAAAGCTCTTTGAGGGCGGGATGTTTGGCCTCTTTGGCCAGTTGAGCCAGATCACCGCTGGCCGACGGATCAGCGGGCCGGGTTCCCCCCGGTTTGGTTTCGCCTTCTTCTTCCTCGACGCGGATGACTTTTCGTTTCGGCTTTTTGCGGGGAGCATCTTCTTCTTCCTCGACGCGCTGTTTTGGGCCCGGCGTCTGGGTTTGGGGAACGCTCTCTTCTTCCCCGCGTTTCGGAGTGGAGGACTGGCCGAGGAGATCGCTGGCTGTTCCTGCTCCGAACACGGCTAAGCTCAACACCACAATAATCAGACGGGTCCGCACGGCCAATCGAGATATATTTCGGAGAAAAATAGTCATAGGACTTCTCGTTATGCCCGGAAAGAAGAGACCAAGTTGACCTTGTCGATTATACCGCAAGGAGGCCTCCGTGCGGCAAGGGGAGCGCAACTGCGCCTTAGCGTCAGCAGACTTTTCCCGCTCTCCTTGGGGAGAGCAAAGTCCGCTAGTCCTTAGCGTAGCGCTTCCAGCGGTTTGACGCGCATGGCCGACAGCGCTGGCAACAAGCCGCCCAGCAGGCCCATAAGTAGGGCGAAGATGCCGGCGCAAACCACAATCGGACCATCCACGCGAAAGGCGAAATCGATGGAACGCGCCCCCAGGGAGAAGCTGCGCGTGACGCCATTGGCCGCTGCGCCCAAGGCCACGCCAAACGAACCGCCGACAGCGGCGATCCCAAGCGCCTCGATCAAAAAAGACAACAAGATGGCGCGCGCCGGAAATCCCAGGATGCGCAGCACGGCGATCTCTTTGCTGCGTTGGCCGATGGCCGCAAACTGGGTATTCATGACGCCGAACAGGGCGCCGAGCCCCATGAACCAGGCGATGACCCACGCTGCCGTCTGCAGAAGCCTGGTCTGTTCTGCTTGCTTCTGATAATACTTCGGCTCCGTCAGCGCTTCGACGCTAACGCTGCGGCTGTTCCGGAGCCGCTCGGCCAATTCCTCAGCCCCCTGGGGGGTCTCGGCACGCAAGACGACGGTGCTGTACAAACCGTCGCGGCGGAACTGGCTAGCCAGCTCGTTGAGATCGCACCACAGTTCCGACTCGAAGGCAGCGCCTCGGGACTCGAAGACGCCGACGATTTGCCACTGTTTGCGGCCAATTTCGAGGGTGTCGCCGATCTGAAAATGATGCGTGCGCTGGACGCCCTTGCCGATCATCACTTCGCTCTGGCCCGGGCGAAAGGTCCGGCCCGAGAGGAGGTGCAATTGCGAATGCACGCGAAAGGCAGCCGGCAGTACGCCGCGCACTTGCAAGAAGTGAAATTCATCGCCCTCCGGGGGACGATGATGAACGGCCAAGAACAGTTCGCGGCTGGCGAGGGGGCGGCCGGCCGCATCGACGGCCACGCCTTTGCTGTTCTCCACCTGGGCGACCAGCGGACGCTCCATTTGGCTGAGCACCTCGTCCTGGTTGCCTTTGCTGAGCAGGATGACGTTCTCCGGCTCGCCGCTGGCGATGCAAGCGGCTTCGATGCCGTTGAGGAACGCCAGCATGATCACCAGCGCCGCCACCACCAGCGTGAACCCGAACGCTGTCATCAGCGTCGTCTTCCAGCGCACTTGCAGGTTGCGATAGTTGTAAGCCAGCGGGACCATAATGCGGTATCAAGCGATTTTGGCGAACACATCCGAAACCTTGACCTGCCACGCATTCCATGCTGGGACGATGCTGCCCATGAAACCGACCAATGCGCCTAGAAGCGCTCCCCAAAGGACCATTGCGGCCTGGATGGGGAAGCTGAAAAAGATGCGCGTGGCGGGGTTACTCGGCAGAAAGCCGTGGACGGCCAGCGTCGAACTCAGCCAGGCCAGCGCTGCACCAACGAAGCCACTGACCGCGCCGAGCAACATCGCCTCGCCCACAACCAGGGCCATAATGACCACCGGCTCGAACCCCAGCACTTTGAGGACGGCCATCTCGACTCGGCGCTCGCGCGTGGCCACGCTAATACTGTTGGACAAAACGATCGCCATGTCGAGGACCAAGACGGCAACCACCCATTTGAGGACGGACAAAAGCGCCTGCTCGCGGCTGACGAAGCGCGCCACGCCGGCGGACTCTGTCTCGACTTTTAGCTCTGGCTGACTGTGCTGAAACTGTTTCTGAATCCGGCTCGCCACGCGCTGGGCCGTCTCGGCATCTCGGAGGCGCAGCCAGACGCAGGTAATCGTCTCTTTATTGCCTGTACCTTCTTCGTAGTAATCCTGGCGGAAGAAAAAGTTGCGCACGTACTCGCCGGGCGGCAGTACGCCGACGATCTTGAAACGCAGGTCCTTATGGGGATGGCTGGAGCTGAGGACCGTGAACTGCTGACCCACCTTCCAGTTCATTTGCTGCATAAGGTCGGCGCTGACAATGGCCCCGGTCTTCTCCCGCTGGAGCGCTTCGACAGCGGCGGGATCCAGTTTCTCCAAGCCGAGGTGCATGGCGATAAGATTGTCCGGGCGCGTGGCCAATCCGAAGCCCTTGCGGCTGCTCTGACGCGAGGTGTCCAAATAGCCGGTATAGAGGTTCCACAGCGTCCAGTCTTCAACGCCTTCCTGATGCGTCAGCAAGGCAAGATAACGGGTCGGAATGCAGCTGGGGGCGACCCAACGCTCGCTGACTAGCAGCTTGGATTGGCATGCCTGTGTGTGGACGTGCTGATGGACCCAGAAGAGGACGGTCGCTGCTTCGGTGCAGAGGACCACCATCACTATTACCGCCAACGCGGTCAGGGTCGTCCGCAGCTTGTTGCGCCGCAGGTTTTTCAGAATGAGAAGCAACGCCTTCATTGCACCGTCCACTCGAAAAGCCGGAAACGGCCAGAGTGCATGCTCCGGTCCTCGACAAGGGTGCCTTTGTCGATGCGCAGTACGCGCCGGGCCCGCGCCGCCGCTGCTGGATCATGTGTCACCAGCAAAATCGTTTTCTGCAACTCCTGCTGCAATGATTGAAGCAGATCGAGGATCTCTCCGGATTTCACGTGGTCGAGATCGCCGGTCGGCTCATCGGCGACGATGAGCTTGGGATCGGTGACGAGGGCGCGAGCAATGCCGACACGCTGCTGCTCGCCCCCGGACAGCTGTCCCGGCCGATGATGCAAGCGATGCGAGAGCCCCACCAGATCGAGCGCCATCAACACTTGCTCCCGCCGCCGCCGTGCTGTCAAGTTCAGAAGCAACAACGGCAATTCGACATTCTCGTAAGCGGTCAACACCGGGATCAAGTGGAAGAACTGGAACACGAAACCGACGGCATTGGTGCGCCAGCGCGCCAGCCGCGCCTCGTCGAGCTTCGAGATCTCCAGGCCATCGAACCAGATGCGGCCGCTCGTCGGCTGATCGAGTCCGGCGATGAGGTTCAAGAGCGTGGTCTTGCCGGAGCCGCTGGGGCCAATCAGGGCCACGAAGTCTGCGGCGGCGATCTCTAGGTTAACGTCGCGCAACACCACGATGCGCTCGCTGCCGCGCATGTATTCTTTGGCCACATTGTCCACCACAATCAGCGGTTGCGCGCTCATGCTTGCAGAACTCCTTACCCGTCCCTACCGCTAGCAAAGGCGCCCTTGCTGGCGCTGGAGAGTGGGGAATTCGGCTTGCCGCTAGCGTCCTTGAGGAACAGGACGCGGGCATTCATGTCCGGTAGCAAATACTCGTCGGGAGCGGAGATGGCGACCTTCACCTGCACGACGCCGCGCTGTCGGTTGACTAACGGCTGCATACGACGGAGCACGCCCTGATAGGGCCGGTCGGGATAGGCATCGGGGAGGACTTCGCAGGGCATGCCTTTGTATAGCAGGTGCAAGTCCCGCTCCTGCACTTCGACCTCGGCCTCCATCTCGCGCAGATCGGCAAGAGTACACAGGGCGGTGTACAGGAAGTCCGCCTGAATGCTTTCGCCGGGATTGACGTTCTTTTGGAGTACCGTGAAGACGCATGGCTTGCCTTCCGAGTCGGCCGGGGCATGGATCTTGGTCTTATCGAGGTAGTATTTGGCCCGATCGCGCACGGCCCGGGCGCGCTGGACCTCGGCCTTGGCCGCGTTGATCTTCTCAGGACGCGTTTTGGCCTCTACCTTGGCAACATGGGCTTTCTGCACTTTCACGGCCGCCCTGGCATCGTAATAGTTCGTCAAAATGCGATCGTACTCGGCTTGGCCGAGAGCATTCGGCGTGAGCTTGCGCGCACGCTCGTATTCCACCGCGGCCCATTTCTCCTGCACCTTGGCTTGCTCATAGAGCGCCCGGGCATGGGCAATGTCCTCCGGTTCGCGGCCGTTCTCCAGTTCCTCCAGTTGGGATTCCGCAACCGCCAACGCTGCTTCGGCCTGCTCGTATTCCGCCCTGTAGCGAACGTCATCGACCTCGAAGAGCAGGTCGCCTGTCTGCACCTTCTGCCCTTCTTCGGGAATACAGACACGGGAAATGATGCCGTTGACTTGCGGCGAGACAACGATTTTGGTGTGCGGCACCACGAAGCCCGACAGATCGAGCAGCACTTCTTTTGCTGGCTTGGTGGCGCAAATCGGGATTTCGGTTTGCGCAACGTTGTGGACCTGGCGAGAAGCATAGCCGGCCACGCCGGCGGCACCGAGGACGACGGCGGCGAGCATCCAGAGCAGCCCTTTGCTTTTGTACAGGGGCCGATGTCCCGCCGCCTTCCCTTCGCTTCGCCGCTCGTGGTCAGCAAGTGTGAAATGGCGCAAACGCGGCTCGTACTCCTTCTCGGCATGAGAACACTCCGCTTTCGGCTGCGCGGAGGTTCCCCGCACCTCGACGGATTGGATGGAGATGTCCATGTGTTGCTCCTGCTTTTCTGAGCAAACCGCAGGCCCAAGACCCACGCTGCTCTTTTCCTCAAGGAAGTTCCAGGGACCAAAGAAAGGGAAGCGATCACCAGACGCTTCAGCATCTCATGTCGCCGGCGCCTTTGCCGTTCACATGCCCACAGAATCTGCTACTGGAAACTTTAGCCCCATCTCGTCAGCCAGAGAAGGGCTTTACCCGGCTACGCCCAAAAAAGGGAAATCTCCGGAGCAGGCCGTATATGCTGTAGCTTTTACCCGGATTGCCCTGTTAGGGGACAGGAAATCGATTGTGTCAAAAGGGCCAAAGGTAACGGGCGAAATATATACGGGGCACGGGGAGATTGGATATTTTTTTCCCTTTCCCTTCCCACCCCAACCCTTCCCCTGTGAGGGAGGGGAAAAAAGCCTCTCCCGTCTCCCCAATAAGAGTTGATGGAAAAAAACGATCTGGGCCCGAGCCGAAAGCGTAAGCGATGGGAGAGTTTCCGGCGCTTACGCTTTCGGCTCGTAAGGGGCTTGTCCGCTGGTCCTAAGTATTCAGCACAGTTGCTGCGTATAAAATGGGGGAAGGGTCTTCTCATCCTCCGCCATGGCCAGGAGGCCGCCTCTTAATTTCTGAGAAGCCAGACCCTTTGCCCACAAACGGCCCGCGGGGAGAACAGTCCATGGGAGAAGTGCAGCGGTTCACTTGGATGGACGGCGTGCTGCTGATCGCTATCGTCGCCGCGGCGGCGGGTCTGCGTGCCGGCTATCTGATTTTCTGCGCCGATTACGCCCGCAACGAGGGGCCGCTGCGCGTGGAGACGCCCTTGCCAGAACTGGACTCGCTGGTCCGCCAGTTGACAACACAGCAGCGTTTCGCTTTGACTTCGCCCACCAGCGGCGAAGAGGTAGACACTGCTGTCATCTCGCCGGGTTATCCCATCCTCGTGGCCGCGGTCAATCGTCTGGTTGATGCCCCAGTGCTGCCCAGCACCATGCGCTGGCTCCAGTGCGGCTTGGGCGCCCTCACGGCCGGGCTATATTTCCTCTTCGCCCGGCGTGCGTTTCGCCGTTCACTGATCGCTGGCCTGGCCGGGTTGCTGAGCGCCTGGCATCCGTTCTGGATTGTCGATACCGCGGCCCTCGCCGATGGCACGACGGCAACGTTCTTGCTCGCTCTGGCCTTGTTTTTAGGTGTGCGGGCCAGTCAAACCGGCGGCCCACTTAGCAGCCTCTTCTACGGTCTGGCATTAGCCGCGCTGGCTTTAGTACGTGCGGCCCTGCTACCGTTCGCTGGCGTGGCCCTGGCCTGGTTCCTCTGGCGGAGCCGACTTCTGGTGCATGGCTGGCTGTGGGCGCTGCTGGCGTTCCTCGGCTTCATCATCGGCCTGGGTTCGTGGACCTTCCGCAACTGGCAGCTCTTCGGCGAGGCCGTGCCCATCGTCGATTCCACCTATTATCACTTGTGGATCGGCAACAACCCGCAAGCGACCGGCGGGCCTAATGAAAACGCCAAACCGCCGGCGGACCCGTTCGGCCCGGTATCGCAACGGACCCAGCGCGACACCGCGTTTGCCAATCACATTCGCCAGGAACTGCATGATCGCCCTGTCGAGACGGTACGGCGGCGTCTGTGGGCGGGATTGTATTTCCTTTTCGGCGAACGCTGGTTCACCAAGGGACAATTTGCGGAGACAACTGCGGAGGCAGTCGAGTCGACCTGGTTGGCGTGGACGTATCCGGTGGTGTTTGAATGGACGATGCTGATTCTGGTCGTGCTGGGTCTGCTCGGCTGGCGCTGGACGTATGGTTGGCGTAGCAGCGCCATGCCCTCCTCACTGGCCATGATCTGGGTGCCGCTGCCGTATGTCCTGAGCCACGCGGAGGCGCTATCCGGCCCGCGCCTGCCGCTGGATGGCGTGCTGTTGTGTTACACAGCGTTCGTGCTGGCATGTCTGCTGCCCGGCCGTCGGCAACTGTGGGACGGCGAGCGCTCCATTTCCTCCGAGCCGCGGCCGTAAGAGACCAGCATTCCCCTCACCGCTTCCTTGCCACCGCAGCTCGGACGCCATCGGATTTTGAAAACAACCATGCTGGACAACAGCTTCTCGGCGGGTGATAATACAAACAATTGGAAAATATTGAGTTCCGAAAATAAGCTGAAGTTTTGTCCGATAGCTTTATGGTCTCGATAACCTACCTCATTTCCATGATTTTCTGGCGCCGCCAATAGAGGCAAGTCAGCACTTTATCAAGAGGCGTTTCATAGTGGGCCTTTTCACTGTTGGTCTGTCGGTTGTCCACTTGGCTCTTCCGGCTTTGACAGCCGCTGATCTCGTTGTCCTCAATGCAAAGATCTGGACGGTCAACCGCGCGCAGCCGGAGGTCGAAGCGCTGGCGGTGGTCCATGATCGCCTCGTCGCGGTCGGTACGAGCGCGGAGATGCGGCAGATGATCGGCCCGCAGACGCGCGTTGTCGATGCTCAAGGACGGCGCATTGTGCCGGGATTCTACGACAGCCATGTTCATCTGCTTGGTTCGGGCTTACGGTTGTCCGAGGTAGCGCTCAAGGACGCCGGCGATGAGGCCGAGTTCGGCAAACGATTGCGTGAATTCGACAAGAAGCTGCCGCGCGATCGCTGGCTGTTGGGTGGTGAGTGGGACCACGACCGCACTTTCGCCGGGCAGTTGCCCACGGCGGAGTTGATCGACAAATATGTCGCCGATCGCCCCGTCTTTCTGCGCCGCTACGATGGCCACATGGCCGTGGTCAACAGTCGGGTGCTGCGCTTGGCTGGCATCACTGCCGAGACGCCTGATCCGCCCGGCGGCGTCATTTACCGCAAGCCCGGCTCGCGCCAGCCCAGCGGCGTCCTTCGTGACAATGCGATGTCACTTGTCGAACGCCACCTTCCCCAACCGAGCGAGGAGGAAATCATTGCAGCCGTCCGCGCCGCCCTGGCCGAGGCGCGACAAGTGGGCGTCACCAGTATGCAGGACATGGACGGCAGCGCCCCGGCCACGCGCCGCCGGCTGTTCCGTCTCTATCAGCAGTTGGCCCGCCAGGGCAAATTAACCGCACGCATCGACCTGCGCTGGCCATTGGCCGAGTGGCGCAGCCTGGCGGCGCTCGGCGTCGAGGCGGATTTCGGCAACGATTGGGTGCGCATCGGCGGCGTCAAGGGTTTCATCGATGGCTCTCTTGGTTCCAGCACGGCGAAGATGTTTGCACCGTATCTGCACGAAAAAGGCAACACCGGCGTGTTCGTGACGCCGCTGAATCGTTTACGCGAGTACATCGAGGGCGCCGATGCCGCCGGATTGTCCGTCGCCGTTCATGCCATCGGCGATCGTGCCAATGCCGAATTGCTCGACATATTTGCCGAAGTAGCGAAGAAGAACGGCCCACGGGATCGCCGTTTCCGCATCGAGCATGCCCAACATTTGCGGCCGGCCGATTACGGACGTTTCAAGGAGCTGAATGTCATCGCCTCCCTGCAACCCTATCACGCTATCGACGATGGCCGCTGGGCCGAAGGCCGCATCGGCGCCGAACGCTGTGCTTCTTCTTACGCCTGCCGTTCGCTGCTCGACGCGGGGGCGCGCTTGGCATTCGGTTCGGACTGGTCCGTAGCACCACTGAATCCTCTTCTGGGCATCGACGCTGCTGTTCATCGCCGTACGCTCGACGGCAAACATCCCAATGGTTGGTTTCCCCAACAGAAAATTTCTGTCGCCGAGGCGATCGAGGCGTACACGCTCGGCTCGGCCTATGCGGCGTTTCAGGAAAAAGAGCGCGGCTCGCTGGAGGTAGGCAAACTTGCCGATCTGGTTGTACTGTCCCGCGACATCTTGGCTGATTCCGAGCGCGATCGCATCGCCGATACAGACGTGGTAGCGACGATTGTAGGCGGTAAAATCGTTTACGAAAAAAGCAAGTGAAGTCGAGGTTTGCTGCGAGATTCCGGCGAGCGGGGTTGCGTGAGCGCCGGCGAGCGGGGGGTGTCACCCCCCTGGTTGACCTTGGCGAGCGGGGGGTGTCAACCCCCCGGTTGTGTTGTTCAACCGGAGGGTTGACACCCCCCGCTCGCCAAGGTCACACAACTCGGGTGATTCCAAGACACCGTGCGTTGCGACCTCTACGGTAGAGGAACCAGGAGCTCGAGCCAGACAATGTGTATCAAAGCGATCACCAGGAAGCGCTGCTGGTCCCCTTCAACCGCTTGGCCGAGAGTGAGGACTGAGTGACTGACATGGACTAATTGTGGCTGACGGATATCTACAAATGCTCCTGTAGATAGATAAAGACGAAAGGGCCGGAATGGCTTGCGGTCCAGATATTCGTTCAGGTCGTCCCTCCGCATGGGCCCGTTCTCTTTCAGGTGGTCGGCATGGCTGGTTCAGGTAACGGTTCAATGGCGTCTACTTCCGGCCACCGCACCCAGACCGTCCGGTCGGAATACCAAGCATTCGGATCTTCTTTGGGCGGAATACCAACGATCAAAACAGCCTCTGCGGCCAGTGTCATGCCACGATGGCGAATATCAAAACTTCGCCCGTCTTTGAGGCGAATGCGTACCGGCTGAAACGGTTCGCGCCACAGATATTGACGCGCCTCTTCACAAGTCATGATGCTTTCTCCTCCAAGAAACGTTACCCAGGAATTTTCCCATTTCCCAAGTCTCCTATCAAGGCGAAAGAAGGACGCCGGCGAGCGGGGGGTATGAACCCCCCGGTAGTTCCTGGCGAGCGGGGGGTGTCAACCCCCCGGTTGCACAACCGGGGGGTTGACACCCCCCGCTCGCCGGCGCTCACACAACTCGGGTGGTCCCAAGACACCGTGCGTTGCGACCTCTACGGTAGAGGGACTAGAAGCTCGAGCCAGACAATGTGTATCAAAGCGATCACCAGGAAGCGCTGCTGGTCCCCTTCAACTGCTTGGCCGAGAGTGAGCGTCGAACGCGTCGTCCATGTCAATTGCGGCTGGCGAATGTCCACAAATGCGCCGGTAGAAAGATAAAGGCGAAACGGCTGAAATGGCTCGCGATCCAGATATTCATCCAGGTCATCCTGACGCATGGGCATGGTCTCCTTCAAACTGTCGCCGCAGAAGGTTCAGACAACGGTTCGATAGTGTCCACCTCGGGCCAGCGTACCCAAAGTCCTCGGTCGGGAAGCCGAGAATGGGGATCATCTTCCGGTGGTAGGCCAATGATTAAGACGGCCTCCGCAGCCATCGCCCAGCGGTGATGGCGAATAGCAAAGCTCCGCCCGTCTTTGAGGCGAATGCGTACCGGCTGGAACGGTTTCCGCCACAGATATTGACGCGCCTCTTCACAAGTCATGATGCTTTCTCCTTCAAGAAAGGTTACCCAGGAATTTTCCCATTTCCCAAGTCCCCTATCAAGGCGAAAGAAGGGCGTCCCCTTCGACAGCCTGTCGTAATGCGCCGAATAAGCGCGCCAGCTCGGCCGGCGAATGATGAGCGTTCAAGCCACTGGGACTGGGGAGCAGCCAAATCTTTGACTCGGCTAACGTCTCCGGCTGAAGGCCGAGCACGGCATGGGGCCGCTGGAATGCGGTGCGATACGCCGTGATACCCAGAAACGCAACCAATCGCGGTCGATAGTGTCGGACTTTGTCCTCCAGGATTCGTGCGCCTTGGCGCAGCTCGTCCTCGGTCAGATCGTCGGCGCGAGCGCTGGCGCGGGCGACGAGGTTGGTGATGCCGTAGCCGCGCGGCAGCAGTTCGTGTTCTTCATACGGCGACAGCAAGCGGTCGGTGAAGCCAGCGGCGTATAATGCCGGCCAGAAGCGATTCCCAGGCCGACCGAAATGATGGCCGATCGCCGCCGTATACAAACCGGGATTGATGCCGCAGAAAAGGACTTTCAGGTTCGGCGCTATCACATCCGGGAGCGTTTTTCCCACCGCAGCTGCGATTTCTGCACGCGTGGGACGGCGAGGCACTGGCATTGGTTTTTCCCTCCTGCAACATTAGCGTAGGCACTCGGAAAACTTGTACAATGGGAGGAACTTCGTCTGTGCCAAGGAGACGTATCGTGACAACGGCCCTTTTGCTCATTGCTCACGGCAGCCGACAGGAGGAAGCCAATGCCGATCTCCTCTACGTCGCCGCTGGTTTGCGCGCGCGGGGTTGGCCGATTGTCGAGGCATCGTTTCTGGAACTGACGGAACCGGACATCGGGCAAGGCGGAGCACGCTGCGTCGAGCAAGGGGCCGAACGCGTGATTCTTGTTCCCTACTTTCTCTCGGCAGGCGTTCATGTCCGCCGCGATCTGTCTGAGGCACGGACGAAATTGGCCCAGCGTTTTCCTGCCGTTGATTTCCGCCTGGCCGAGCCGCTGGGACAACATCCGCTGCTCTTGGAAGTGGTAGCGCAAAGAGTGCGCGAGGCTAACGACATTGGAGCGTAAGCGAAGGTTAGACCATGCGATTTGCCGAATTCTACAACGGTTCGACCGGGCCGCACATTTCGTTTGAAGTGTTTCCCCCCAAAACGGATGCGGCGATGGAATCGCTACGCCGTGTGTTGCCGGAGTTGATCGCGTTGGGGCCGAGCTACATGACCGTGACCTACGGCGCTCTGGGCTCCACCCGCGAGCGGACGCTGGAGATCGCCGCCCTCATCAAACACGAATACCATATGGAGTCGGCCTGTCATCTCACCTGCGTCGGCTCCAGCCGTGCCGACCTGGATGGCATCCTCGATGCGATCCGTCGTTCCGGGATCGAGAACATCGTCGCCCTCCGCGGCGATCCGCCGCGCGGCGAGACTGCCTTTGTGCCGCCGCCGGACGGCTATAGCCACGGCAATGAATTGGTCGCCCACATCCGCCGCCGCTACGGCGCCGCCTTCGGCATAGCCGTGGCCGGCTATCCTGAAAAGCACCTCGAATCGCCGGATCGGGAGTCAGACTTACGATATTTCAAGAACAAGATCGATGCGGGTGCCGATATTGCCATCACGCAGTTGTTCTATGACAACGCCGATTTCTTCTCCTTTGTAGAGGCGGCCCGCGCCCTGGGCGTGACCAAACCGATCATTCCGGGCCTGTTGCCGATATTGTCGGCGAAGCAGGTGCGACGCATCACGTCGCTGTGCGGTTCCAAAATCCCGCCGACGTTACAAGCGGAGCTGGAAGCGGCCGGCGACGACGATAGCCGGGCCGAGGAAGTCGGCATCCGCCAATGCGTCGCCCAAGCCGCCGAGTTATTGCGCCACGGCGTGCCGGGTATCCATTTCTACGTGTTGAACAAATCCAGCCACATGCGCCGCATCCTGGCGCAGCTGCGACCAGTGCTCGCCGAAATACGCCAAAACTAGCCCGCCGCGCCAGCAAGGGCGCTCTCAACCCGCCGCGCCAGCAAGGGGCCATCCTGTGCTAGCGCTGGGGGTTGGCAAGAAAAACGGTCTGTCTTACTTTTCCCAAATGGGGTGCTTGACGCTGTCTTTCTTGGCCAAGATTTCGTCGATTTTCGGTTCACCCTTCATAGCGCGTTCGATGGCCAGTTTGGTAGCCTCATAGTTGTACTGGTAGATTTTCTTGTCGTCCTTGGCGTCGGGATGGATGAAGACGCCGGCGACGATGACGAGATTTTCGGCATCGCTCTTGGCAATGGTGCCGGCGGCGACGCAGTCGGCGACCGCCTTGGCCACCGCTTTTTGGGCGGGGCCGAACATCTGTGCCGCTTGATGCATTCCCTTGATGGTCACTTTGGTAATGAGCACGGTTGCCGGCTTGCAGACCAGGTTGGGCGTGAGCACGGCCAACAGGTTGGTGTGGCCGGCCGACTGATTGGCCAAAGCATTCGCGAAGGCCGTTCCTACAGGACCATCCTTCGAGCCAATCAACAAATCAATGTGGGCAACCTCATTACCTTCGCCGCACAACGCCTCACCGATGAACATCGACATGGTTCGTTCTCCTGTAAGAAGATCCTTGGGGTTTGGGGTCGATGGGGAAGACTATATGGGAAGAGGGGGCTTACGGCAAACAGAGGCGAGCGGGGCCGCGTCAACACCCCGAGAGGCTCAACACTCGGGGCGCGGATGCAGTCTCGCTCGCCAAGGGAACAAAGATGCGGTTGGCCTCGCCGGATAGCGGTTTGGGTCAAGACCGCGCCAGGCGGAAGGGCCGGCCTGTCGGCGTAACGGCCGCTGCCGCGCCCAGCGAAGCCAGCCTTGTGTTCCGTCTTTTTTAATCGACCGTTGCCCTCGTGGCGATATAACAAAAAAGTCCTTCGTTCCCCGAGAAACTGCTTATGGCAACACTCCTGGTCCTTGGTTCGCGCAATCGCAAGAAATGTGAGGAAATCAAGGCGCTGCTGGGCGATCTCGGACTCGACCTGCGCGACCTGACCGATTGGCCGGACGCTCCGGAAGTAGTTGAGGACGGGGCCACCTTTGTGGACAACGCCCGGAAGAAAGCGGTGGAACTGGCACGCTATCTGGGCCAATGGGTGCTGGGCGAAGACAGCGGGTTGGTGGTGCCGGCGCTGGGCGGCCGGCCGGGCGTACATTCGGCGCGTTATGCCGGCAAGCAAGGCGACGATGCCGCCAATAATGCGCGTTTGTTGGCCGAGCTGGCGCCGCTGCCGGACGACCAGCGTGCCGCCTATTACGTTTGTACCGCCGCCCTCGCTGATCCTACGGGTGAAGTGCGTGCTGTGGTCGAGGGCCGTTGTCATGGCCTTATCACCCGCGAGTTGCGCGGCAACGGCGGCTTCGGTTACGATCCGCTTTTCCTTATCCCCGAATATCACCGCACTTTCGGCGAGTTAAGCCCCCGTGTCAAACACGCCCTGAGTCATCGCGCGCGGGCGCTGGCCCAGCTGCGACCGCTGCTGCGCACCCTGCTGGGACGGTCTGCTTGACAGCATCCCCCCCCCTGTTAGAATGGCATTAGGTTCGCATCGCGGCGGACGGACTTGGGAGAGCTGCGGCCATGAAATGTCAAAAATGCCATAACGCCGCAACCTTGCACATCACCGAGATTCTCGGCGAGGACCAGATTGAAGAATTACACCTGTGCGAGGCTTGCGCGCATAACCACTTGTATGAGCCGCAACAGAAAGCGACGGGCATCAAGACGGCTTCCTCCGGCCACGGCGAGGAGGTCGATGAGGCAGGGCTGCTCAATCGCCAATGCGAAGTGTGCGGGCTTAAGTTTGTGGACTTTCGCAACACCGGCCGGTTGGGCTGCCCTCACGACTATCAGGAATTTCGTGACGAACTCACTCCCTTGCTGGAAAATATTCACGGCGAGGCGCGCCATTGTGGCAAGACGCCGCGACGATTGCCTCATAATAAGCAGATGCAATCGGAATTGATCCAGCTGCGCAAACAGCTGCTTCAGGCGGTCAACAAGGAAGCCTACGAGGAAGCCGCCCGAATCCGGGATCGCATCCGCCAACTGGAAGAAGGATAAAGGGTGCTTGCCTCCTCTAGGCCGTACTCCAGAAAGCAGTTGACTTAAGGCTGGGGCCTGGGCACGGCTTAGTTCAGGGAAAGGAATGCCGCGTGAAATGCCAGTTCTGCTCCAATCCGGCCACGGTGCATCTGACCGACATCGTTGATTCGCATAAGAAGGAGCTACACCTGTGCCAAAGCTGTGCGGAACAGCACCAGTTGGTCACCAAACAGGAGTTGAATCTGCCTGCCATCCTGCAAAATTTAATTGGCCAGCACCTCGGCCCGCAGACCGATGAGTTGGCCCGCTTGACCTGTCCCGCTTGCGGGATAAAGTACATGGAATTCCGCGCTCAGGGTCGGCTTGGTTGCCCCCATGACTACGTGGTCTTCCGAAGCGGGCTAGCGCCGTTGTTGCAGCGGATTCATCGTGCGAATCATCATGTGGGCAAGTTCCCCCAGCATTCCGTCCTTGCCCCCGAGCAGCAGGCGGAACTGGTGGAGCTGCGCCACCGTTTACAAAGTGCCATCGATCGGGAAGCCTATGAAGAGGCGGCCCGTTTACGAGACTTGCTTCGACGAAAGGGATGCCACGGATGAATCTGGACAGCCTGACTCATACCAGTGGCGAATGGTTGCGCGGGACGGGGCCAGAGTCCGACATCGTCATCTCCAGCCGCATTCGCCTGGCCCGTAATCTGGCCGCCTTCCCCTTTACCAATCGCGCCAGCACTGGGCAAAAGGCTGAGATCGAAGCGCTGCTGCGCGAGCGTATCGCCAAGCTCGAACTGGAGCCGAAGCTCAGTTATCTCAGCATCCCGGCGCTGTCGTCACTGGACCGTCAGCTCCTGGTCGAACGCCAACTCATCAGCCGCGAGTTGGCCGCCGCCGACGGGCCGCGCGGCGTCGCTCTCACCCCCCAGGAGACCATCAGCCTGATGGTCAATGAGGAGGACCATCTGCGCTTGCAGGTCATGCGCAGCGGCTACAGTCTTGAGGAAGCCTGGCATGAGATTGATCGCGTCGACGACCTGCTCGAACAGCGCGTCACTTATGCGTTCAGCGAAGAGTTCGGCTATCTGACCGCCTGTCCCACCAACGTCGGCACTGGCATGCGCGCCAGTGTCATGTTGCATCTGCCAGCCCTGGAATACACCAAGCAAATCGAGAAAGTCTTCCGCGCCTTGCAGAAGATCAATTTGGCGGTGCGTGGCCTGTACGGCGAAGGCAGCCGGGCCTCCGGCCACTTTTACCAAATCTCCAACCAGGTCACCCTCGGCAAGAGCGAGACCGGCATTCTCAATGAGATCCAAAGCGTCATTCCGCAGATCATCACCTATGAGCGCCAGGCGCGCATGAGCTGGCTGCGCGACAACCGCCAAGGCTTGCAGGACAAAATCGCCCGTGCCTACGGCACTCTCTGTTCGGCGACGATGATGACATCCGAAGAGACAATGGATCTACTCTCGGCCGTCCGCCTGGGCATCAATCTGCACCTGATCGAAGCGATCACCATTCCCACGGTCAATGAGCTGTTCATCTACACGCAGCCGGCCCACTTGCAGAAATTGAAGGGCGCTTCTCTGGACGGTGAAGAGCGTAACGCCGCTCGGGCCAGTTATCTCCGCCAGCGCCTCCGCGAAGCCGGGGCGCATCCAAATTGAGGGCAGGCATTTACAGCTTTTCTGAGCTAGACTTTCACCGGATATCGTCTCCCTTTTTCCGGCGAGGTCTTAACGTGAACGATGCGTTCGATGATCTAGCAGCGATGGCGGGTCCCGGCGGCGGTTGGGGTTACGCTGCCGATCAGCCCGCGCATCCGGAGCCGACGTGCCTGGCTTTGCTTGCCCTGTCGCGCCGTCCGGAACGGTTCGCTGCGGCCATCGAAGCGGGCCGAAACGCGCTGCGTCAATGCGCCGCCGCGGATGGGACATATCGGTTAGGGCGCGGCCGATCGGAAGCCATCTGGCCGACGGCACTCGTCCTCTTCACCCAAGCGACGCTCGGCGATACGGCCCCTTCCCTCCAACGAATCGCTGCCGCCCTGCTGGCGTGCAAAGGACGACAGATAGACGGTAAAGACGAGGACATTAGCGACATCGATAATCGCTTGATCGGCTGGCCGTGGGCCGAGGGCAATTTCTCGTGGGTTGAGCCGACAGCCTGGGCGTGTCTGGCGCTGCGGCGCGTCGGGTTGGGCCGGCACCCGCGCGTCGAGGAAGGCTTGAAACTGCTCCGTGACCGTATCCTGGAGCAAGGCGGCGTCAATTATGGCAATCGCCGTATTTTCGGTCTGGCCCTCGAACCCATCCCCACGCCGACGGCGCTGATGCTCTTGGCTTTGCAAGGCCAGAACGACGAGCCGGGCGTCACGGCCAGTGTCGAATATCTGCGTCGGGTAGCCGAAAAGGACGACGACCTTGAACATCTCTGTTGGGCGCGATTGGCCCTCGATGTCTATGCACACGCTCCGGGCGTCCGCGAAACCGTGACGGTATTAGAAGATCGCATTCGCGCTGCCTACACGGCCCGTCGGGACAAATGGTGGCTGCGTCCAGCGCCGCTGCGGCAGGCATTGACCGTCCTGGCCCTCGATATCGACCGCGGCAATCCTTTTCGTCTGCCGAGGTTTAGCCGCGAGCCGGAGGCGAGCGCGGCCGCGCGTTGCGACAAGAGACCGTTTAGCCGCGAGCCGGAGGCGAGCGCGGCCGCGCGTTGCGACAAGAGACCGTTTAGCCGCGAGCCGGAGGCGAGCGCGGCCGCGCTCGCCTCCGGCTCGCGGCTAAACAAAACCGGAAAACGTTCCCTCGGCCAGCGCATCAAGGCCAAGGTCCAGGGGTTGGCCATTCACGCACTGACGCAGCTGCGGCCCCTTGATCCGCAGGCGCACGTCCATATCGCGTCGGTGAGCGATTATAATGCCGACCTGGCCGACGTGTTGCGCCGCCAGTACGAATTTTTCCGGACACGCGTCCCCTTGGCCGGCAAGCGCGTCGTCCTTAAGCCCAATCTTGTCGAATATCACCGCGACAAGGTCATCAACACGCATCCGCATGTCGTCGCCGCCGTCATCGAGCTGTGCCGCCGCGAAGGCGCGGCCGAAGTCTTGGTCGCCGAGGGGCCGGGACACTGGCGCAACGTCGAATATCTTGTTTCCGCCAGCGGTCTGGGCGATGTCCTGCGCCATTACCAAACACCCTTTATCGATCTCAATCACGATGAACCGAGCAAGCACCTCAACCTGGGCCGATTGACCGGGTTGGAGTACCTTTACTTGGCGCAAACGGTGGCGACAGCAGACGTGTTGATCTCGCTGCCGAAGTTGAAGACGCACCATTGGGCGGTAGCGACGCTGTCGCTGAAGAACCTGTTCGGCACGTTGCCGGGCGTCTGCTATGGTTGGCCCAAGAATGAATTGCACTGGCGTGGTATTGATAACAGTATCGTGGACATCGCCGCTACGCGCCCGCCGGATTTGGCGATTGTCGACGGCATCCTCGGCATGGAGGGCGACGGCCCCCTCAACGGCACGGCCAAGGCCAGCGGCGTTCTCGTCATGGGCGATGATCCCGTCGCCGTGGACGCGACTTGCTGCCGGCTGATGCAACTCGATCCCGAAGGCGTCGGCTATCTCGTGCTGGCCCAGCGCAAAAAACTGGGCCGGCTTGCCGCCGCCCACATTCAGCAACTCGGCGAGACAATTGAACAGCGCGCCCAGCCGTTTGACACCCTGCCGCATTTCCAAGCGTTGTGGTTGGGAACGCGCTCGCCTTCGGGTCGTGGCTAACCAACGAATTTTCAGATGGAACGGCGCATGGGTCGGCCCCCCGGCTTCTTCCGCAAAGGGACGTTCTTGTTGGCGCTGCGGGCTGGGGAGGCCGTCCTGGCCGCAGACAGGTGCGTTTCCACCGTTCGGACGACCTGCTCCGGATAGAACGGTTTGCTCAAATAATCGGTCATCCCGGCCCGGAGACAGGCTTCTTGATCGTCCACCAACGCATTGGCTGTCAGAGCAACGATGGGGAGGGGACGGGGCCTCCGCCCGGCCAATAGCCCGGCCTGTTCCTTCTCTCGAATCAGCTGGGTTGCTTGAAAGCCGTCCATCTCCGGCATGTGGCAATCCATGAACACCAGATCATAAGGCCGTTGCAAGAGCGCCTGCACCGCTTCTTTGCCGTTGCTTACGATGTCACAAGCGAAGTTGGCATTGCTGAGGATTTCCGCCATCAGGAACTGGTTCACTTCGTTGTCTTCGGCCAAGAGGATGTGGCCGCGCTTCTTCCCGGATGACCGCAGAGCGATCCGTCCTCCCGAAGGGGCGCGCGGGGCTTCCCCACTGAGCGGCGCCGCGCTGCCGGCCAGGGCCTGGCGGATCGCCTCCCACAGCTGCGACTGCTGGATCGGCTTGGTGAGACAGTCGAGGAAGCCAGCCGCCTTCAGACGCAGCGCTTCCAGCGGCTCACCCAAATAACTCAGCAATAAGAGCTTCGTCTGGGTCAGGGCGGCGTCGGACTTGATCGCCTGGGCCAGCTGTTCGCCGTTCATGTCCGGCATCTGAAAATCGAGCAAGGCCAATTGGAACGGGTCACCAGCATCGGCGGCTGCCCGCAAGGCGGCCAGGGCCATTGGCCCATTGACGGCGGTTTGGGGCCGGAACCCCCAGGTTCGCAGCAATTGCTCCACCATTTCGCGGCAGGCAGTATTGTCGTCCACGACCAGTACACGGATGTCTCGCAGTTCGGCAGCGAGTTGCCGAAGGCCACTGTTCTCATGCGGCAGCTTTTCCAGGACCATGGTACACCAGAAGGTCGAACCCTGTCCAAACACGCTTTCCACGCCGATTTGTCCTCCCATCAGCGCGCAAAGGTGCTTGGAGATGGCCAGCCCCAGGCCGGTGCCTCCATAGCGTCGTGTGGTTGAGGAATCCACCTGAGAGAAGGATTGGAAGAGCCGACCTATCCGCTCCGGAGCGATGCCGATGCCGGTATCGGTCACCGTGAAGCGCACTGTCAAGCGCTGCTCGCTCTGGTGCTCCAGGGTAGCGCGGATGACCACCTCGCCCCGCTCCGTGAATTTGACAGCGTTGCTGACCAGGTTGGCCAACACCTGCCGGAGCCGGTTGGGATCGCCACGCAGCCGGCGGGGAATGTCGGGCTGGATCGAATAGACCAGTTCCAGTCCCTTGCCCCGTGCCTGCGCGGTGACCAACTCCGCCACACTCTCAACGGCATGGTAAAAATCGAAGTCGATAGCTTCCAGCTCCAGTTTGCCTGCCTCAATCTTGGAAAAGTCGAGGATGTCGTTGATCAGTTTCAACAACACCTCGGCAGAGTTATGGGCTGTGTGGGCATAGCGCTTCTGTTGCGCGTCTAGCGGAGTATCCAGCAGCAGTTGGATCATCCCCAGGACGCCGTTGAGCGGAGTACGCAGTTCGTGAGACATAGTTGCCAAGAACTGGCTCTTGGCCTGATTGGCCGCCTCGGCACTTTGGCGGGCGGCTTCGAGCAGTTCCGACTTGCGGGCCAACTCCGCCGCCTGGGCTTCCAGAGCATTCTTGGCCTGCAACAGCTCCAGATTGGAGCGCTGCAATTCCGCTTCGGTGCGCGTCAGCTCTTCGACTTTGCGTTGCAGCATTTCCAGCGAGCGATGGACCGATTGGCTTAGTTGGACTTTATCGGCCATCGATTGGGCCAGCTGCAAGACTTCGAGGGCGTCGAACGGTTTTTTCAGGATCAGCAGATTGCCCGATTTGCCCAGGTGAATGACAATGTCTTTCCAATCATAATCGGAGAAGGCGGTGCAGATGACGCAGGGCAGATCCGGCAAGTGCTTCCACAGCCTCTTGATGGTCTGGATGCCGTCGATGCCGGGCGGCATGCGGACATCCACGAAGGCCATGTAATACGGCCGCCCCTGTCGAGCGGCCTCCAGGGCCATGGCGATGCCTTCCTCGCCCTGGTAAGCCGAGTCGATCTCGACCTTCAGGTGAATGTCTCGCCGAATCGTTGATTGGCCATGATACGAGCCGAACAACTCCTCTTCCAAATTGTCCAACTCGCCGTCCTTACGATTGGCGATCTCGAACACCTTGCGGAAGTCGGTGTGGATGTCCTTGTTGTCGTCAATAATCAGAATGCGGTTTGCATACGTCATCGTCTGGCTCCGTTGCTCAGGCATGGACTTCCTCTTCCTCGACATGACGGCCTTCCTCCGCCGCTTCGTCCGTGAGAGGGAATTCAATAGTGAACGTAGCGCCCTTGCCCGGCCCCTCGCTCTGCACCTGGATGGTCCCGCCCATCTCCATCATGGCATTGGCAGCCGAGTGCAAGCCGAAGCCGTTACCGTAGCGCTTGGTCGTAAAGCCGTAGTGGAAGATCTTTTGCAGGTTCTCGCGCTCAATGCCGTAGCCGGTGTCGGCGACGATGATCTGAGCGCGATCGGGACCAGCGCTGCGAACCCGAACCGTCAAAGCGCGCTGGGGCCCGGGATGTGCCTTGATAGACTCGATAGCGTTCTTGATCAGGTTGTCGAGCACCTGGATCAGCTTTAACCGCTCCAGCTTCCCTTCGGGCAGCGGCTCGAAATCGCGGGTCAACTGAATGTTGTGCTTGGTGAACGAGTGGGAATGCATGACCAGAACGTCCCGGACCAAGCTCTGGAGATCGACAAGTTCGCGGAGAGAGACGCGGCGGGCGTAGTTCTGCTGGGCGTTGATGATGTTGCGAATGTCCTGAATTTTGTCGTGTAAGAAATCCATTTCGTCAAAGATCTGGCGTTGCTCCGCCAGGTGCGTTTCCGAGAGTCGGGTTAGGTATTCCGGCAACTTTTGGCCGCGAGGGTCGGACTGGAGGAAAGAGGCCAGCTGGTCGCGGTGCTCCCGGAGCAGGGCCGCCACCTTGGCCGGGCCTTCGAAGTTCAGCTGCCGCAGCCGATTGTTTACAGTGGTTAGCGAGATGTTGACGCTATTGAGGACATTGCCCACGTTGTGCAAGACGCCGGTGGCGATCTCGGTCATCCCGGCGCGGTGGGCCATTTCCACCATCTGCGCCTGGGCCGTTCGCAGATCGCGGAAGGCCGTTTGCAGTTCGGCATTGCGCTGCTCCAGCTCCAGGTGCAAGCGACGCAGCTTCAGGAGCGAACGGACACGCGCCCGCAATTCTTCGGCATCGAAAGGTTTAACCAGATAATCGTCGGCCCCACAGGCAAGCCCATCGATTTTCATGGCGCGATCCGCCTTGGCCGTGAGCATGACGAAGGGAATCAGGGCCGTCGTCGGCTCGGACTTCATGCGCCGGCAAAAGGCGTAGCCGTCCACACGCGGCATCATGACATCCGAGATAATCAGGGCGGGCTGTTCGCGCAGGGCCAATTCGATGCCCTCGGCCCCGTCACAAGCGGTCAAAATGTGATAGTGCGGCGAAAGAATGCTGCCCACCAAGGTCCGCATTTCCGGCGTGTCGTCCACGATCAGAATCCGCGGCGCATCGGCGGGGGCCTGCGCCGTATCTTGCGCTAAAGTGGAAGGCGGTTCGCAGGCGATCAAGTCCGCAAAGCGCGTCCGCAAAGCATGGGAGTTCGAATTGCCGAGCGGGGCGGGGGTATACTGCGGTTGGTCCGCCCCGCTGGCTTCATCTGCTTTGTTCCCCTCCCCCACCGGCAGCGTGAACCAAAAATGGGAGCCTTTCCCCAACTCGCTCTCGACCTGGATTCGTCCCTGGTGCAGTTCGATCAATTCTTTGGCCAGGGCCAGCCCCAAGCCCGTGCCGGAAAATTCACGCGCGGAAGAGCCGTCTATCTGCACGAAGCGCTCAAAAATGCGGGGCTGATCGGCCGGAGCGATGCCGATGCCTGTGTCCCGTACCGAAACCCGCACCTGCTCGCCTTCCTGAGCGGTTTCCAGTGTGATTCTTCCCCCCGCAGGCGTAAATTTGATAGCGTTGGACAGGAGATTGCTGATGACGGTATCGAGTTTTTCCTCATCCGCGCAGATGTTCGCCAGGGCAGGGTCGGTGTTCAACTGTAGCTGCACCTGCCGTTGGGCCGCCAGCGGCTGAGCAGCTGTCGCCAGCTTGTGGACCAGTTGGTTCAGGTCTACCAGTGACCGCACCAGCTTGAGGCGGCCGGCCTCCAGCTTGGAGAACTCGAGCAGGCGATTGATCAACTCGAGCAAACGCCGCCCATTAATGTTCACTACGTCGAGCATGTACACGGCCGTAGGCGGCAGCTGCGCTCCGTACCTCTCCAGGACCTGTTGCACCGGCGACAGGATCATGGTCAAGGGCGTGCGCAGCTCATGGCTGACATTGGAGAAGAACTCGGTCTTGAGCCGGTCGTATTCGCGCAGCTGGCGGTAGGAATGCTGAAGCCTGCGGCGACTGTGGGAAAGCTGACGGGTGCGGCGGCGCACCTTTTTCTCCAAATTGAGGTTGAGGTCCTGGATGGTCTTGGCATTGCGCGCAAGCTCTTCCACCATGGCGTTGAACTGGCGGCTGAGTATGTCGATCTCATCATTGCCCGTGGCCTGGATGCGCTCGCTCAGGTTGCCTTGCTGGACGCGCTGCATGGCCTGAAGCAGCCGGTCCACGCGCGAGGCCACCGATTGGGCCAAGACGGTGGAGAACACGACGCCCACGATGACGGCCGCTATCGTGATGAAAGCGGTATGATTGCGCAGACTGGCGACGGCCTCGGCCTGATCGTCCGGGTAGTCGACAAGGTCAGCGGCTCGCTGCCGGGCCATGGTCCCAATCATCAACGCCGTGGTCAGAATGATTAGGACGAAGCAAAGGTTCAGCCGCGAACGCAGGTGGCTCCGGGGCAAGGCTTGGTAATCGATGAGGAGGCCATTCACCAAAAGATGATGGATGACCGGCTGCATACAGCGATCGATGATGAAGAAGGTGGTCATCAGGGCCATGGAAATGCCCATGAAGACGGCCAAGGTAATGTTGAGCAGAATGATCGACGAAGCATCGTCCACGTACTTAAGGAGGATGAGCACCGGCACCAAGGTGGAAAGCGGCACCAGCCAGGCTTCATTGCGGTGATGACGAGCTGGAAAGAGAACGGCCTCGCGACCGGCTTGGGCCGCCAACTCCGGGCTGAGCGACGCGCCGCGACGCAGACAAGCCAGGGCCTGCCGCAGGCGCCGCGTCTCCCCCAGTGCCGCCAGCACGGTCAGCAGTATCGCCGCCAATACCACAATCACCGCCAACAACTGGAAATGCCAGCGGATGACCGCGGGCATACGCAGCGTCAAATTGACGTAGTAGACCACCAGCAAGCCGCCGAGGGAACCGCTCAGGCGCGTGGCCAGCATCATCAGAAGGACATAGTGTTCGCCCCACCGCCTGACCAGGCGCAGCAAAAGACCGGGCGCTCGTTGGCTCGGGGCGATTGTCGAAGCTGCGGCTACATGGTCAGCCATGCGATTCACCCCACTGTTCAACCGGCGAAGGGGAAAGGCTGCCCACCCGCTGGGTTGCTGCTAAGGGGCAAGACGCTCCGCACGCCAGAAGTTGGAGAGGATTATTTGTGGCCTCGACTGCCCAGGTGCAAGCAAATCAGCCGTTGCAGTCCGAGGACGAACTGATCCAAATCGACGGACTTCACCTGGGAGCTTTTGGCAAGAATTGCCTGGCGGTGCTCCTGCCAGCGTGCGAGGAAATGAGCTTCATGCTGTCCGTTGACGATAGCGGCCCGGATCGCTTGGCGATCGACGTTGCGCAGGTGCCTTAGAGTCAGATCGCCTTGCATCAGGGCGCGGGCATACACGCCGCTGGTAAAATCGCCTTCGTCCAGCTCTCGTTCCCAGGTGGTAGTCAGATTGCCGATGCGCCCCATGCATTGACCGAGCCAGGCCGCCTCCCGCAGATGGCCGATCTCGGCGGCATCAAAGAGGGGCGAACACATCAGGTCGAGCGTGGCCGAGACCATCATGTGCATGTTATGGGGCAAGTAGAGGTCGTGCTCGACCACATTCAGCAGGGCAGGGTTGCGATTGAGCAGATGGGAATAGCGCATGGTGTTGAACAGCTGCACGTAATCGTAGCGCAGCACGGCAGCGAATTCCTGGTAGCGCGGATACCGACGGGCGCGCGTATGAATTTCCTGCCACAATTCCAGGACCAGCTGAGCATACGCCTGTTCCGCGGAAGAGAAGCGGTGCAAATCGGGAAGATCATCGCGCAAAGGCAGATTCAGCAGGCATTCCAATAGGGCTTCGTCGCCGTTGCGATCCGCCACATCGTCCACCAGCACGTCGAGCATGACGCCAAGGACCTTGGTATCGCACACCTCGTCGCGCAGCTTGGGAGAGACGCTGGAGAGCATAGTGACTTCGACGCCTTGGCGGGCCCAGCGCCATAAATAATAATGGTTCTGCCGATAGCCCACCTGGGCATAGCGAGCGCTCCAGTGCTCCAGAGTAGGGCTGAGAGGTTTGGTCAGGGCCAGCGCTATTTCGCGCTGAATGTCGTCGGGAGATGGGAAAAACGTTTGCGACACCGGGGAGCGTCCCTCCATTCCATCATCACCGGACCTTTCTTTAGTCGGTGGAACCGGTAAGGTAGCTCGATTGTATCGTCCCGTCATAACGTTGTCCAAGGGCATAATTTGTCCTCATGGGGAAATAGGATTTGTCTGTCACTGCACTGTGAAATCCACCCAAGTATTCGAAGCGAACGGCGGACCCAAGACGAGGAGACTTGCGCTGGTGAAGCCGCCTTGCACAGGGGCGACAGCCCCCGAGGCCCCGGTAATCGTCCCGACGCTGTTCACGTACAGCGCACCGATGGGGGGGATGACGCCTTGGAGAAAAGACACTTCAAAGGTGTGAAGAGTAGCCAGAGGCTGATCGCCGAGTGCTCCGGGGAAGAACGTGAAAGTGGCCTGTCCTAATGTCCCGATGAACAGACCGTCCAGGAGCAAGGGAGTAAGCGTCTCTTCATACTGGCCGATAACCGGACCTAGCGGCTGTAGACCGATGTAGATGTTCCCCTGGAACGACGCCGGAAGCCCTCGTTGGTCGAACGTCATTCCGGTGCCGCGGATGTCCAGGACAACGGTTGCCGCAGGCGGATCCCCTGGCGTACTCAGAGCGAACACGGACCCCGAAGGAAGATCGCGCGCCTCCAGCACCTCAAGCTCGAGGCGAACACGCCGCCGATGCTGGATCGAATGCGGTGTCCCGCTTGTCATAACGGCCCCTATACCAAAAGGGCGACGTGGATAACTCGGACCTCAAAACGCTTTCGGCAGGAATAGTGCTGGGATCGCCATTCTAAAAAAAGCATAGTGTGCAAGGCCCCAAAAAGCAAATAGCGATAAGCAACGTAATACTGGGCACAGGGAGATTTGACATTTTTTCCCCTTCCCCCCCACCCCAACCCTCCCCCACAAGGGGGGAGGGAGAATGAGTTCCCTCCCCCCTTGTGGGGGAGGGTTGGGGTGGGGGGGGAACCGTGGCGGGAAAAAGCGAAAAAGGGGGAGTTAGGCGAACTCCTCCCCCTTTTTAATCAAGGCAAGATGCATCCGCATTAACGGCTGGCAATCTCGACGGCATCTTCGGCGTCAAATCGGACGCGCGTCTCCTCGCCGGCCTTGACCGCAACTTCCTTGCTCAAAGTCACGGTCTTGCCGTCTTTCTGGAACTCGGCCTGCAAAGTGTAATGATATTCGCGGCCGAAATTCAGGGCCGGAGAGACAAAAACGCGCTGCGTCGCCGTCGAGGTGGTGGCCTCGCCGTCGATGCTCAGGCGCGCGTCGGCCGGAACGGTGACGATCAAGGTAGCCGGAGCGCTTTCTCCCAGGCTGGTCTTCTTGGGAGTTGCTGGAGCCACCGGGGCCGCCGGCGCGACAGGCGGGGCGACCGGAGCCGCATGGCCGCCGTAGCAGCCGTGGCAACCGTAGCAACCGCCGTAGCAGCCGCAGCAGCCATGACGGCGATGTCCGCCGAAGCAGCCGCCGTGGCAGCCATAGCAGCCGTGGCAACCATAGCAACCGCCGTAGCAGCCGCAGCAGCCATGACGGCGATGTCCGCCGAAGCAGCCACCGTGGCAGCCATAGCAGCCGTGGCAACCATAGCAACCGCCCCGACAACCTCCCAACGCCGGCGCATCGCCGCCGCTGGTCAAGGCCATCATCAACACAACACTGTACATCGTGAAACGCCTCCCAGTATGGAAAGGGAACTCCAAAACCTTTGGTACATCTAAGCCCTCCACGGGCTTTGAACCCACGATTTCACGGGCCATCCGAGATGCATCCTCTTCGGCGCGCAACAGTCCCTCCCTGTTGCATCTTCCGTTTCTCCTATTTGGGAAATGGAGAGAAGATGCATAAAGTTGATAATATAGTAAGTCTGGAAAATATAACCGTCAATAACTCTTGTCAGAAAGTCGAGGCGCGGAACCTCATCTTGTTCCGATTGCACTGCTTGCGCGGAATAGATCGGCACTTCAGAGATAGACTCAGGGCCGCGAGTCCCGACGGCATTCGAGGTCGCTGGTCTGGGCCGCAAGCGTCCAGGAACGGGGGACCACTTGTTCCCGAACCGTCACGGCCCAGACAGCTTGACCATAGCGTTCGGCGGCATAGGATGCCATCGGTCGAGTCTCTCCGCGTGACGCCCAGCTGGCCGGGACGGCAGCAGGTGCGTCCCTTTTACCCTTTTCTCGTTCCCGTGAGGTGTGATGTCATGGCGCAAGCGACAATGAAGCGACCGGCTCCTCCAGCCATTCGCCAGACCAAACTGCTCATCAACAATGAGTGGGTCGATCCGGTCGAGGGCGGCTCGTTCGAGACGTACAATCCGGCGACCGGACAAGTGATCGCCAAGGTAGCGGCGGCATCGGCCAAGGACGTGGACAAAGCGGTCAAGGCCGCACGGAAGGCGCTGGAATCCGGTCCGTGGAAGACGATGGACGCTGCCGATCGTGGTCGGCTGTTGTACAAACTCGCTGACCTTGTCGAAAAAGAGGCCGACGAACTGGCCCGCCTGGAATCGCTCAACTGCGGCAAGACCATCCAAGACTCCCTCGCCGACATGCAAGGCGTGGTCAACACCCTGCGTTACTACGCCGGCTGGGCCGACAAGATCGAAGGCCGAACCGTGCCGGTGCGTGGCAATTTCCTATCGTATACGCTGCGGCAGCCGGTCGGCGTCGTTGGCCAAATCATCCCCTGGAACTTCCCGCTGTTGATGCTGGCCTGGAAATGGGGACCGGCCCTGGCCTGCGGCAACACGGTGGTCCTCAAACCGGCCGAGCAGACGCCGTTGACCGCCCTGCGCATGGGGGAATTGGCCATCGAGGCCGGCTTCCCGCCCGGCGTCGTCAACATCATCAACGGCATCGGGGAAATCACCGGCGCCGCTCTGGTCGCTCATCCCGACGTGGACAAGATCGCCTTCACTGGCCATGTCGATACGGCCAAGATCATCCAGAAAGCGGCCGCCGACACCCTCAAGCGGGTCACGTTCGAGTTGGGTGGCAAATCGCCCAATGTGATCTTCGCCGATGCCGACATGGAGCAAGCGGTCGCCGGCGCCTTCCACGCCATCTACTTCCACGGAGGACAATGTTGCACGGCCGGCAGTCGGCTCTTTGTCGAGGACAAGATCCATCAGGAGTTCGTCGAGCGCCTGGCCGAGAAAGCCAAGGAACGCAAGATCGGCGATCCGCTCGATCCGGAGACCGAGCAAGGGCCGCAGGTCTCCAAAGAGCAGATGGACAAAATCCTCTACTACTGTGAATTGGGCCAAAAAGAAGGCGCCACGCTCATGACCGGCGGCCATCGCTTCGGCGACAAGGGGTTCTTCGTTGAACCGACCATCTTTGACAATGTCAAAGATGATATGACCATCGCCAAGGATGAGATCTTCGGGCCGGTCGTCAGTGTGTTGCCGTTCAAGAAAGTCGAGGAAGTCATCGACCGGGCCAACCGGACTTATTATGGTCTGGCCGCAGCCGTGTGGACGCGCGACATCGACAAGGCCCACCTGTTCGCCCGGGAGGTCAAAGCGGGCACCGTATGGGTGAACTGCTACCACGTCGTCGATACGACGACGCCGTTCGGCGGTTTCAAGATGTCCGGCCAAGGCCGCGAAAACGGCGAGGCGGCCCTGGAACACTACACCGAAATCAAGACCGTCACGATCAAATTGAAGTAAGGAACCCTGCACGCCTCACCTGTCTGTCCGCAGCCGCCGGGTTTAACCCGGCGGCTCAAGTGTCCGCGCGCCGCCGGGTTTAACCCGGCGGCTCACAAAGAGCAAGGACTAGCGAGCCGCCGGGTTTAAGCCGGCGGCACTTAGGCCAGGGGTCGCTTCTTTCAAGAGTACGGTGCGTTTTTCAGGCTAGTTCGCCGACGGTATCGGATGGTACAATCTTCCTCGGAGGCTGCACAAAAGCATACGATCCGAGGAAGCCGTGTCCGATATTGTGTCTACAAAAAGTCCGAAAATACTTGCTATTGCCGAGGCTCAGGCGATAGTGCAGCAATACGTCCGGCCATTGCCGCCCGAGCCGATGCCCCTCAGTTCGGCCGCTCTTGGCCACGTTCTTGCTGCGGACGTAGTCAGCGATCTCGACATGCCGCCGTATCACAAGTCGATGATGGATGGCTATGCCGTGCGCTGCGCGGATCTGCCTACCGGCAAGGGCACGCTGCAAGTCCTTGAGGAAATTACAGCAGGGCAAGTGCCGAGCCGGGCAGTCGAAGCCGGCCAGGCCAGCCGCATCATGACGGGAGCACCGCTCCCGCCGGGCGCCGACGCCGTAGTCATCGTCGAGCGGACGCGCCTAAGCGAAAACAACCTCGTTGTGATCGAGGACCGTCCCCCGAAACCGGGGCAGAACATTCTGCCGCAGGGCGCTGAGATGAAGTGCGGCGACATCGTACTGCGGGCAGGGGCGGTACTGCGTCCGCAGGAATTCGGCGTCCTCGCCACGATCGGCCGCACGACCGTTTTGGTACATCCGTCGCCCCGCGTGGCTGTCTTGTCCACGGGAGACGAACTGGTCGAACCCAGTGAGAGGCCGCAGGGGGGACAAATCCGCAACAGCAACGCCGCCCTGCTCACGGCCCTGGTCAGCCAGGCCGGCGGTACGCCGCGCTATCTCGGCATCGCCCGCGATGATCCCGCCTGTCTGCGTCCCCTGATCTGCGACGGCCTCAAGGCGCACGTGCTCCTGCTGTCGGGCGGCGTTTCGGCCGGCAAGCTCGACCTGGTGCCCGGTGTCCTGCGGGAGGCCGGCGTTGTTGCGCATTTCCACAAGGTCGAGATGAAACCGGGCAAGCCGATGTTCTTCGGCACCTACCCGCGTCCCGGCGGCGGCGAGCCGACCTTGGTGTTTGGGTTGCCTGGCAATCCGGTCAGCGTGCTGGTTTGCTTCGAGCTATTCGTTCGTCCCGCGCTGCGACGGTTGCGTGGTTATGCCGATCCAGGCCCGCATTTTGTTTCCGCCGTTCTCAGCGAAGATTTCGCCTATCGCACCGATCGCCCGACGTATCATCCGGCCTTTCTGGAATGGACAACGGCTGGATGGCGAGTGCGGGCCGTACCCTGGATCGGCTCGGCGGACTTGCGGGCCTTGACCCAGGCCAACGCCTTGGTAGTGTTTCCGCCCGGCGACCATGGTCATCGCGCGGGGCAAGTGTTCGAGGTACTGAAGTTGGAATAGGTCTGCGTTTGCCCTTTTCGGTTTTTAGGAAGGAAGTCCTTGTTAGTTGGGAGACCGAAAACCGAAAACGGAGAACAATCTCAGGAGGCAACGGCATGCCCATTTCGGAGGCTACGTTCTCGCGGCCGCAGCCGTCCGCCGGGGCGCTGTCTTCACCGAGGCCGCCGATCGACTGGCGCGTGTTTCCGTTAGCGTTGACCAATGCGGCTCTCCTCTGGCTGTGTTATTTTCCGATCGCTTGCGGCTGGCTCATCTGGATCGCCCTGGTTCCGCTGCTTGCCCTGGTGCGCAGCTCTGCCCGGCCGCGGTGGATTTATTTCAGCGCCTGGCTGGGCAGCTTGGCATTTTACCTGGCGGCGATGCAATGGATGCGCGTGGCCGATCCACGCATGTATGCCACCTGGATCGGCTTGGCGTTTTATTGTTCGTTTTATTTCCTCCTAACCGTATATCTGATTCACCTCCTCGACCGCCGCACCTCCTTGCCTCTGGTGCTGGCGGCGCCGATCGCCTGGACGACTGTGGAGTTTCTGCGTTCAAAGCTCCTGGGCGGCTTCGCCTGGTATATGCTCAGCCATTCGCAGCACCCGTTTCTACCCTTGATTCAGATTGCCGACTTGACGGGAGCATATGGCGTCAGCTTTCTCATTGCCGCCGTCAACGCCTTACTGTTCGAGATTCTCTGGGGCCGGCGTGTTCTCCGTTCTTGGCT
>JAJPIY010000279.1 GCA_021324515.1 Planctomycetota bacterium | reverse complement strand
TCACACCCCCGCTCGCAAAGGACGCAACCCTGCTCGCCTAAGGACCATGAACATGATAGACATCTCGAAAATGGCTGCCGCCGTGCAGCCGTCGGCCACGTTGGCTGCCGGCGCCAAGGCCAAGCAGATGAAGGCCGAGGGGATCACAGTCTACGATTTCAGTCTCGGCGAACCGGATTTTAATACGCCGGACCATATCTGCGCCGCCGCCGTCAAAGCCATGCACAAAGGCCACACGCGCTACACACCGGCCTCTGGTATCCCGGAATTGCGCACCGCCGTCGCGCGCCTGTATCAACGGACCTACGGTATCTCTTATACACCGGAGCAGGTGGTGATCTCCAATGGGGCCAAGCATTCCCTGCACAATGCCTTGGCTGCTACAGTCGGGCCGGGTGACGAAGTCATCATCCCCACGCCGTATTGGGTCAGCTACAGCGATCTCGTGCAGATGACTGGCGCCAGTTACGTCTTGGTGCCGACAACGCTGGAATCGGGCTTCAAAATGACGCCCGCCCAACTTCGCGCAGCTGTGACACCGCGCAGCCGCTTACTGATGCTCAATTCCCCGAACAATCCGACCGGTGCCGTCTATACACGCAAAGAGTTGGAAGCGCTGGCCGACGTAGTACTGGAGAAAGACCTGGCCGTCATCAGCGACGAGATTTACGAACGGCTGGTGTTCGACAATACTCATGCGACCTGTTTCGCCACCTTGCGTCCCGGATTGGCGGAGCGCACCATTACCATCAGTGGCGCCAGCAAGACTTATGCCATGACCGGCTGGCGCATCGGCTGGGCGCTGGGCCCCGTTTCCGTCATGAAAGCGATGGGTAATGTCCAAAGCCAACAGACGGGTTGTCCGTGCAGTATCAGCCAATACGCGGCGTTGGCGGCCATCGAGGGCGATCAAGAGTGTGTCGAACGCATGCGGCGCGAGTTTGAGGCACGGCGTGATCTTGTCTGCGCCCGTCTCAAGAAAATGCCCGGCATCAAGAGCTTCGTACCGGGGGGGGCCTTCTACGCTTTCTTCGATGTGTCCGCCCATTTCGGGCGCACACTGGCCGGCCGCACCGTTACGGATTCGGCGAGTTTCTGTCAGGCGGCGTTGGAGTGCGCTCATGTCAACGTGGTCGCTGGAGCGGCATTTGGCGCCGAGGGCTATGTCCGGCTGTCCCACGCTGCCAGCCGCGAACAGTTGCAAGCAGGACTGGACCGATTGGAACAATTTCTGCAATAGTTTGTAGTCGGGACCGCGACCATAAGGGAGCGACGGCTTCACCACTGCCTCACGGTCGCGGCTTAGGTTACGGACTAACAAGGGGTGAAATCATGGCCTCTCCTTCTTCTCCTTCAGCAAATGATCCACAGGGCGTGTTGCTGCTGACCGAAGAAGACGTGCGTCGCTTACTGACGATGGACATGGCCCTGGAAGCTGTGGAACAGGGGCTACGCAAGTTGGCCCTTGACGAAGCGATGAACACGCCGCGGGCGCGCGTGCAGACGGACCATGCTATGCTGCACATCATGTCGGCGGCGGCCAAGACGCTGGGCATCATGGGGGCGAAGTTGTACTCGACCAGCCGCAAGAGTGGCGCCCGCTTTCTCCTGCCGTTGTTCGACGGCAAAACAGGCGCTCTGTTGTGCTTGATGCAGGCGGACTATCTGGGACAAGTGCGGACGGGGGCGGCCACTGGTATTGCCACGCGCTACATGGCCCGCCCGGATGCCACCGAGGTGGGTCTGTTCGGCAGCGGCAAACAGGCGCGGACGCAGATACAGGCCGTCTGCCGCGTGCGCCACATCCGCCAAGTCCAGGTCTACAGTCCCAACGAAGAGCATCGCCGCACCTTCGCCGCCCAGATGAGCGAGCTGTGCCAGACGGAGGTAGTCCCGGTGTCTCGGCCAGAGATGGCGGCAGAGAAGAAGGACATCATCATCACCGCCACAACCAGCCGCGAGCCGGTGCTGACGGGCCACTGGATTGCCGAAGGTACGCACATCAACGCTATCGGCTCGAACTTTCTCGGCAAGGCCGAGCTAGATAGTGTGACGGTGCGCCGCTGCGCCGTTATCGCGGTAGATAGCAAGGAACAGGCCCGTCTGGAAGCCGGCGATTTTCAGCAGCCGCTCGAAGAAGGCTTCCTGCGCTGGACGGATGTACGCGAACTGGGCCAGATCATTGTCGGCCGTTATCCAGGCCGCAAGCATCCCCAGGACCTAACCCTGTTTAAATCGCTAGGCATCGCCATCGAAGATGTTGTCGTCGCCGGCCAGGTCTATGCTCGCGCGCAGGCTGAGGGCGTCGGTAAAATCATCGACTGGTGAAGGTCCCCAAGCGGCGCCGCCAGGGAGTGAGGAATCGTGCTGCGTTCAGACAGGGGAATGGCTACCCGAGGGGGATGCCAAAGGAGAATCTTTGCGGAAATGCTCGCTATTAGGCATTAGCCCCAGATCATCCGGCAACTGCAAGGGCCTGCCTTTGCCTTTGACGGGCGTCGGAGACTTCGGTGCGGGCGCTTGGCCCGGCAGAACGTCGGGAGCAACGTTCACGCCCGGTTCATCCAGAGGCACCGGCTCATCGCATGATTCGAGCATTTCGTCTTCGATATGTGCCAACGGCGACGGTTTGCGAGGCGCTTCGTTTGCTTTTGTGCCTTTGCCCCGCGAAGGAGAGGGGGACACAGGGGCCAACGGCGCAGCTGTGGCCGAGACGGCCTCCCAGGTCACTTTGTAGCGATAATTGCCGATCGTCAGTTCGTCGCCGGCATTCAGCCGTCCCTCAGTGACGCGCTTGCCGTTGATGCGGATGCCGTTGGTGCTACCAAGGTCGCGGACAACGAGGTAATCGCTGACTTGGGCAATACAGCAATGACGGCGCGAAATCTTCGGCGAATCGATTTGAATATCGCATTCGAGGTGCCGGCCAAGCAGCAAAATCGGCTTATCCAGCAAAATGTTAGGCCCATAATCCAAGGCTATCAGCTGTGCAGACATGATCGCTCACCAGCAGATAAGTAAGGCCGTAGCGAGAAACGTCGCCATCCTTCCATACAAATATATCACGTTGCGCCGAAAAATCCTATCCAATTCTTTTTTGATCTTTGATCTACGAATGGTCATGAACCGACGTTCACCCAGAAACCCTGAAAATAAGCCTCCTTCACTGAACAGGCAATCAGAGGAGCAGCTTATTTTCAGGGAAAGCATATTCACGTAATATTCACCACGGTGTTATACTGAGCACAGGGAGATCTGACACCTTGGCGAGCGGGGGGTGTGAACCCCCCGGTTGTGCTACCGGGGGGGTCACACCCCCCGCTCGCCTCCATTACGCAACCCCGCTCGTCCGTGTTTGTGTCAATCTCTACCGCGTCCCGTATATTCACCTGACCCTGGGACGATGTTGTTGGAAATCGCCAAGGCGATTTCGGTTTTCCTCGCGGACCCTTTGGGTTCGTGGGGGCCAAAGGGAGTGGTGTTGCGTTATTCGAACCGGGCAACTGTCGTAAACTGCCACCGCGGTTCGCCGATCCCATCAGCAGATTCGAGGGAGGGGAGCGCCCGTAGGCTCATCAAGCACGCGGAGTGCTCCCAGGGGGGCCCGCACCAGCACCTGAGGAGGCGTCATGGACGCTATCTCCCCAATGATGGCCGCCTCTCTTCCACAGGCATGTTGCCTTAAACAAACCAACGCCCGCTCAGCGTCTTGGGGCGCGACGATGACCACCAGCTTACCCTCGTTAGCTACATAAAGCGGGTCAAGCCCCAGCAGTTCACAAGCGCCGCGAACCGGCTCGGCCAAAGGCACAGACGGCTCGTCCAGCACCAC
>JAJPIY010000343.1 GCA_021324515.1 Planctomycetota bacterium | reverse complement strand
GAGGGAGAAAAAGGCTCCCTCCCCCCTGGTGGGGGAGGGAGAAAAAGGCTCCCTCCCCCCTGGTGGGGGAGGGAGAAAAAGGCTCCCTCCCCCCTGGTGGGGGAGGGTTGGGGTGGGGGGGGAAAGAGAAAAAAATGTCCGATCTCCCCGTGCCCAGTATACTTCCTTATGTTTTAGCGAGGCGACGGGCCATGATCTCGATGAGGGCTACTTGGACAACTTTTGCCGATCACAGTCCGCGCATCGCTCCCGTTTTCGGGACCCCTATAAAACATCGGCCACGAAATCGGTACGTTTCATTGTGGAGAACTCCGGTGACTTCATCTGTCATAGGATTCGGTCAACTGCCAGCAAGTGGTTTTGTCCGATAGCTCTCATGTTGGCGCAGGTTCCTTTCTCTTGATTAAGCCTTCCCTACTATCTATCTTCAATTATCGACCGACTGTTGCTTATCACTCTCCGAGGACATGATGCGTTTCATCCGCTTTTGTTTTTCCGCTTTGTTGTTGGCCCTTGTCGCCGGGGTTGTACGTTCCGAGGCCCCGTCTGACCCTAACGTTGCCTCGACGCCGCACCGCACACCGGAAGAGGAACAAAAGCTCTTCCGCCTGCCGCCCGGTTTCGAGATTCAGCTGGTTGCCGCCGAGCCGGACATTCACAAGCCGCTCAACCTCGCCTTCGACGATCGCGGTCGGCTCTGGGTCACGGATACCGTCGAATATCCCTTTCCGCCGCCTCCAGGCAAGGAAGCGGGCGACAGTGTAAAAATTCTTGATGATTTGGCCCCTGATGGCCGAGCACGGAAAATCACTACCTTCGCAGACAACCTTGTCATTCCCATCGGCGTCTTGCCGCTTTCCCCTTCTCTGGCTCATTTGGGGGGAGAAAGGGGGAGGCCCCAGGAGGCGTTGGTATTTAGCATTCCGTCGATTTACCGGCTTGGGGACAGCAAAGGCTGCGGGCGCGCCGACAGCCGGGAAGTGCTGTACAGCGAATATGGCCAGCGCGACACGCACGGCCTGACAGGTTCGTTCACCTGGGGCTTCGACGGCTGGGTCTACGCGGTCCACGGTTTCTCAAACGACTCGACGGTCAAGGCCAGGGACGGCAGTTCGATCACCATGAACTCCGGCAATACTTACCGTATGCGGCCGGACGGCAGCCACATTGAATATTTCACCCACGGCCAAGTTAATCCTTACGGTCTGTCCTTCGACCCGCTCGGCAATCTCTATTCGGCCGATTGCCATACTCAACCGATCTATCAGCTGCTGCGTGGCGCTTGGTATCCGAGTTTCGGCAAAGGACACGACGGTCTCGGTTTCGGCCCGGAGATGTTCACTGGCTACACCGAATCGACGGCCGTGGCCGGCATCGCCTACTACGCTGCGGACAATTATCCACCGCCCTGGCGCGACTGTGCTTACGTCGGCGATGTCGTTAGCCGGCGCATCAACCAGTTCGCCCTCGAATGGCACGGCTCCAGTCCCAAAGGGATACTCAAGCGCTTCCTTGAGTCGGAGGATCCGTGGTTCCGTCCGGTCCATATTCAGCTTGGCCCGGACGGGGCGCTGTACGTCGCCGATTTTTACAATCGCATCATCGGCCATTACGAAGTGCCGTTGACCCATCCGGGACGCGATCGCACCAGCGGCCGCATCTGGCGTATTGTCTATCGAGGCGACAAAGCTGGAGGACACGCGACGGGCTACGGCACCCCGGCCCCTCGCAAGGATTGGACGACGGCACGCGTGACGGAGCTTATTGAAGACCTGGCGCATCCTAATCTGACCGTGCGCATGCATGCTATGAACCAACTTGTCGCGCGCGGCGGCGCCGAAGGACGACAGGCCGTACATGATCTCTTGTCCGCGAACAAGGCAACTAGCTGGCAGTGGGTTCATGGCTTGTGGGTGTTGGAGCGCGTTGGTGCTCTGGATGATGACGTGTTGCTAAAAGCAGCCCAGCATAAAGACCGAGGCGTACGCGTCCATGCTCAGCGCGTCTTGGGGGAACGAGCTTTGTTGACGCCGCGGCAGCACCATCTCGTCTTGGCCGCCTTGAAGGACGCCGATGCCCATGTCCAACGCGCCGCCGCCGATGCGCTGGCTCGGCATCCGGATGCGGCGAAAAACCTGCGGGCCCTGCTCGACCTGCGCCATGCTGTGCCGCCAGAAGACACGCACTTGTTGCACGTCGTCCGCATGGCCCTGCGCGATCAGTTACAGTCGCCTGACTCTTGGCCGCAGCTGGCCGGCGAGGCTTGGAACGAGCGAGACAAGCGGGCCATTGCTGACGTGGCGTTAGGCGTACCCAGCGCCGAAGCCGCCGCCTATCTGATGGCGCACCTGCAACGCCTGGAGGAGTCGGGGGACATGCGGCCCCGCGCAGTCCATCATATTGCCCGCTACGGCAGCCAAGCGGTGACGAAGCAGCTGCTGGATTTCGTGCGCGGCAACCCGCAAGCAAGAGACGACCTCCGCCAACAGTTGGCCCTTTTCCAGGCCGTTCAACGCGGCACCCAGGAGCGCGGCGCCCCGTTGCCGGAGTCGGTTCGCGCTTGGGGCAGCGATCTGAGCCGGCGGCTATTGGCCTCGAAGAACGGGCGAGACGTGGAATCCGGGATCAAACTGGTGGGCGAACTCCAGTTAGCCGACCAGCAGGGTTGGCTTGTGGAAATAGCTAGCCAACGTCGTGCCCCGGAGGGCCAGCGCCGAGCAGCTTTGGAGGCGTTGGTCAAGCTCGACGCGCCACGTCATGTCCCCGTGCTGGCCAGCATCCTCGCCGACGCCGAAGCGCCCATCGCTTTACGCGAACAAAGCGCGAACTTGCTGGCTCAGGCGAACCTACCCCAGACGCAAGCGGAATTGCTCAAGATCCTGCCCACGGCGCCCGCGCGCTTGCAGACGGTCATCGCCGTCGGATTGGCCGCCAGTGCCGCCGGTGCCGCGAAGCTGCTTGACACCATCCAGACCGGCAAAGCGTCAGCCCGTCTGCTTCAGAATCCTTTCGTGCGAGCGCGTCTGGAAGCCGCCCATCTGCCGCGCGCGGCGGAACGCATCGACCAGCTGACCGCCGGTTTACCACCGGCCGGCGCAGACATACAAGCCCTTCTGAACCGTCGTCGCACGGCGTTCCTCAAGGCCAAGAAGGACGTTGCTGCTGGTGCTCAAGTGTTCGCCAAGAACTGCGCCAATTGTCATCAGGTTGGCGGCCAAGGTGCTCGCATCGGCCCCCAGCTCGACGGCGTCGGCGCCCGTGGACTTGATCGCTTACTCGAAGACGTTCTCGATCCCAACCGCAATGTCGATCAAGCGTTCCGCCAAACCACATTGGTCTTGAAAAAAGGACAGATACTGTCCGGATTAGTGCTCCGAGAGGAAGGTGAAATTTTGGTGCTGGCCGATTCGCAAGGCAAGGAACTGCGGGTAGCGAAGGCGGCAGTAGAAGAACGCAGCACGTCGCAAGTGTCGCCGATGCCGGGCAATTTTGCCGAGCAGATCCCGGAAAACGATTTCAACCATCTATTGGCGTATTTGCTGACACTGCAAAGCAAACCGGACAAACTGGGTGATAAGTAGCCCGCATCGTTTCGGAAAAAGTCGGTAAAGTCGAGGGGACCATGCTTACCTCGCGAGGCTGCTGGTGCCTCTTCAGCGTCCTGGTGATCCTGAGCCTGGGACTGTTGCGGCCGTCGCAGACGCTGACGCTGCTAGGCCTGACGCTGCTGTTGTGGTTCGCGGGGCAATGGCTGTGGTTCCTGGTGCGGTTGTCGGGCGTGCGTCGGCTGCACGTCAGACGCGAAGTCTGGGACGACCGCTCCGTTGTTACGACCCTGTGGGCCGGACAAACCTTCGAGGTACGTATGCGCCTCGTTGCTGAGGGGAGGTTGTCCTTGCCCCATATCGCGGCGGCGGACCGTCTGCCCTTCGCCGTCGAGCACATAGACGGATCGCTTCATGTCCAAGGTATTGTTTCGGCGAAGGAGCCGTTAGAGACGACTTATCGCATCCGCTGCGGCCCGGCCGGCCTGGTCCGCTTCGAGGGCGTGCGTATCGAGGCCGCCGATTGGCAGGGTCTGTTCTATTACGTTCACTTTGTCCACGCCGTCGTGGTCCTGCCTATCCTGCCTCTGTTGATGCCGCGTACCAGTCAGCCGGCCTCGCTCAAGCGGCACAATCTGCTCTTGCCACCCGGCATCCATCGCTTTCGCTGTCCCGGTTCCGGCAGCGAGTTGCTCGACCTCCGGGATTATTTGCCGGGTGATCCCCCTAGGACGATCGCCTGGAAAGTGTCTGCACGGCGCGACCGCCTTATCACTAAGGAGTTCGAGAGCGAAGTGCCGGTGCGTTGCACGTTGTTCGTAGACGCCTCCAACTCCGTGCGCGTGCCGGCCCCTTGCGGTGCTGGTCCTCAGCAAATCCGCTACGGCAAAGCGCTAGATCGGCTGATCGATATAGCGGCCGGCGTTTTGCAAGCCAATGCCAGCATCCGTGATCTGACCGGTCTGTGTTTGTTCGATGAGTACGGCGCCTCGTATATCGCTCCGGCTCGCGGCAGCACCCACCGCACGGAATGCCTGCGGCTGTTGGCTGCGGCGGCCGCACGCCTGCCGGATCAACCAACCGTCCCTCCCGATCATCTGTTGCCTTTGGCCTATAGCTTTGCCGCTGAAGTATACCCGGAACTGCTGCGCCCGGCCGTCAATTCCGTGCCCTTGGCGATGATCTGGCTGGAGGGATTTTCCGGCTATGCACGGCGCTTGCACGGGGGCCTCTTGGAGTTGTTGCATCGCCGCAAAAGCGCGTTGCGGACCTTGTGTTGGTGGACCTCGTTCTGGGCGCTGGTTCTTCCTGTATCTCTGCTGCTGGCACGCACACTGTTCCGGACGCGGGCGCTGGACAACAGCCTGCTGATCATTTTGTTCTTTGCCCCGCTTGCCGTACTGGCGGCATGGGGGGGAACGATATTTCTTTTCGGCGTCGATGCTGTGGTCGGTCGCAGCAAACGTCGCCGCGATCGCTGGCGCAAGCAGCTGGCGGCCATTGTCTCCGCGCGATACGGTCTGGCGCCAGGTGGCCTGGCGGTACTTTTGGAAGACGATGATGCTTTTTCGCGGCTTTTGCAGCGTTTTCTCAGCGAGCATCAAGTGCCATACACGCTGCCATTGTACAGTCCGGAGGGCCGCTATTTGTTCGCAGCCACCGAAAAGATAACGGTGTTGGCCGATGCTTTGGTCCGTGCTGTGGGCCGAGGACGCGACAACGAATTATTCGTCCTCTTGGCCGATCTGCTGGAACTGGATGATGCGCTTGATCCTCTTTTACGTGCGGTGCGGGTGGCGCTGGGCCGGCATCATCAAGTCGTGCTCATTTGTCCCTGGCCGCCAGGATTAGACTTGCCGCCCACGAGGGGTCAGGGGCCAGGGGCCGGGGACGCGAAGGGCCCCTCTTCTCTTGCCCTTGGTCTCTCGGCCCTCGGTCCTCAGCAGTTGTGGGATCACGTCACGACGCAGCGCTTCCACCGCGCATATCAACGACTGCGCCGCACTTTCGCACGCTTGGGCGTTGCTGTACTCTGCGCCGCCGAAGAGGAACCGGTCCCCTTGGTCCTTCGTCGATTGGAGCGCCTACGCAGCTTGGGGAGGCCGCACTCATGAGCAAAGCCAAAAACCGAAAACGGAAAGCTGAGACCCGCTCTTCTCCCGAACTGCGCTCCCATCCAGCCGTGCGCAATTACACACTGTTCTGTCTGTCCGCCTTGTTTCTGATCGTTGTGTGCCTGGCTGATCGGGGGTTGGCGTGGTGGTGCCTGGTGCCGGCACTGATCGGCTGTTTGGCACTGCTGACCCACTGGGACTACGGCCCGCCGTTGGTGTTGTTGTCCCTGGCTGGGCTGCTTGGTTTCTCAGGCCCACTACGCTATCGTAGCCCTCCCCCTGGTGGTTGGTCACGTTTTCCGACGGCGTCCCTGATGGACCTTGGATTGTGCATCGCTGTATTGGCCTACGTCTTGGGACATTATCGTCTGCTGTCGCTGACACGGTACATCTTCCCTCCCCGCCTGGGGCGTCCGCGCGTTGAGGCGACGCAGCGGCGCTCTGCGGATCTCGTCACCGGCAGGGAGACGACCTTCTTGGGATTGGCCTTGCCGTTGTGGGCGGGATTGGCCGTGCTCGTCTGGGGATGGGTGACGGAAGAGGCGGCGCCGCGGAACGCGCCGCTCGAATGGTGGCCGGTGCTGCGGCTGGTTTGGGCAATCTTGGCGGTACTGGCCGTGGCGGGCGTTACGGCCAGCTATCTGCGGCAAACGACAGCTACGCCGGAGGAGGGCTTGCTGTATTTGCAGGACCAGTGCTGGCGGCTGATGCGCCGCGAACAGGGCTTGCTCAATCGGTGGCTGACATGGGCGCGGTTGCGCGCTCAACGGAAGCAGCGGTTTTCTGGGCCGAGCTTGGAAACAAGGAGGCAATCATGAAATACGGGTGGCGCGAGTTGTCTGGCTGGCTGTTGATCGGCCTGGCAATGCTGGGGTTTGTTCTGGTTTACCGGCTGGCCCTGGGGCATTTTCTCGCGGAAATGTGGGTAATTGCCATCATTGCCCTGGTCGTTTTCTGGGGCGGCATTCAGCTGCTCAAAGTGGCCATCGCCGCCCGCATCTGTCAGCAGGCTCAGGACCGACTCTATCTTACTAAAACGGACAAGGAGCCAAAGTGATCGGCCGCTTAGCATCGTCGCCGGAGATACAGCGCGCTTGCCGATGGGACATATCGATCCGGAAGGCGCGGCTTGGCCGTGCCCCAATCACGACCAAGACCTCAGCCGCTTCGTCACGATGAAGAGCAGCGGCAGCGCAGCCCATTCTACAACCATCGAAAACACTACCAGGGCCGGCAAGGACGTATCGTAGAGAAAGCCCATCCCAGCGCTGCCCAAGAACCAAGAGATGCCATAGCCGGCGGTGAATAACCCATAGGCGGAGCCACGGCGCTGAAGCGGAGCCATCTGTGCCACCGCGGCACGCATGATCGATTCGTGGGTCCCCATCCCTATCCCCCACAGGACTGAACCGACAATTGCTGCCGGAAAGGCACCGAGAAACACAAGCGGAGCAAACAGGCTTGACACCACCGTCAAGGGGATAAGTAGGACAAGCCCCACCCGATCGAACAGCCATCCAAAGACCAGCGACGCAGCGCCGCTGACGCCCATCGCTGCGGCATAGACAAGGGGGACCCAAGGGGCCGGCACCGTTTTCGCTTTGACAAAATGATAAGACATGAGCGCGAAATCAGCGAAGCCAGCGGCAACCAGTGCTGCTGCCACCAGATAGATCCAGAATACACCCGGCAACTCTTTCGCCTTGAGATCCAGCAACGTTACCTTGGCAGCCTCTGGCTGCGGATACAGCAAACGCGCAACGAGCAGCAGGCCAAGGGTCATTAGGGCGGGCAAGAGCAACAGGGCGAACGCAGGCGGGTATTCCTTCTGGACGGCCAGCACTCCGGCGACGAGCAGGGGACCGATCAGCGCTCCGCATTGATCCAACGCCTGGTGTAGACCGAAACCCCAGCCGTAGCCAATTTCCTTGGCCGCATGAGAAAGCAGTACGTCGCGGGGAGGGTTACGGATCGCCTTTCCCAGCCGTTCAAGCAGGAGAAGCCCCGCAGCGAACGGCCAATTGCTGGCCAAGGCCAGCAGCGGTACAGCAGCCATCGAGACCCCATAGCCGAACAACGTCAGCAGCCAGAATCGTCTCGTCCGATCGCTGATACGGCCCGAAAGCAGACGCAGGGCATAGCCGATCAGTTCCCCGAACCCAGCGACCATTCCCACCGCCGTCGCGCTCGCCCCCAGCACGGCGAGGTAAGGCCCTACGATGCTGCGCGCGCCCTCATAGGCGAAATCGGCGAAGAAACTCACGGCGCCAAACAACAAAACAAAGCGGAAAGCAACCGATCGGCTCCGCGAGCGGTCCTCAGCAT
>JAJPIY010000003.1 GCA_021324515.1 Planctomycetota bacterium | reverse complement strand
CTTGCACACGGCTGAGCAAATCGGCGCGGGCAATGTCGGCCACATCGATGCTCTTGGCGGTGAGGTCGGCGTTTTTGGCCTGGGCATCGGCCAGGGCGGCGTTGGCGCAGGCTTCGGATCGGAGCGGCTGACTTACTGACTTGTAGCAAAAAACAAAATGAACTAACTTTTTGGAGAAATCCCCACAAGAAGGGTGGTCGGTGGGGCCGGTGGAACGCTGTGGCGACCGCCTCTTCCGTGCAAGCCCGTGTAGCATTTTTCGCAGAGAAGCGCAAGCGGGCTTGACGGCCAGGGCGGGCACTTCGTCGAGGGGGCGGGCCTGAAAAATCGGGCGGCGCTGATCCTCATGTCGCCAGGGGGTCGCAGGCGGGGTGCTGATGGCTTAAGAACCAGCGGCGGCGACAATCCATCATGTGTCCGAAAGTAGGCAACCCTCCAACATTTGTGGTTCCATAGTCATGTGGCTGATAACAAACGTTAGTTGTCCTCCTGGCAATGCCCCGCCAAGTGCCTGTGAATCGATTTGAACCGTCTCACCGGGATGTTCAACGATCTTGGCCGTGACAGGCGGAAGAATGCCCCCCTCTTCAAGCAGACCGACGACATGGCAGACCCCTCGCTGCTGAAAGTGCCATACCTTGTTAACACGAAAACGAAATCTCATGAGTTACTTACCTCCCACATTACGAAGCTGTTCCAGGCGCTTCGTAACGGCGTCGATCTCGTTTTGCGGGAGTTTCCACGCCCGCTGGTTTTGGATGAGTTTCTCGGCCGCTTCGATTTCCAACAGACGCTCGGCCTCTGCGTTCCCGAATTGCTCAATCAGCTTATTGACCCTTCCAGTCCGGAATTGGGCCGTATAAATAAACTCCTCGAACACGGCTGTACGAGTAACATTCGTGGGCAGGAGGATTTCTTTGGCATTATGGGTGACACCTCCGACGTTGCTTGCCCCCCTCTGTTTTGCTCGCCAGGCCAGGTACGCATCGATGTCCGCATTTTGGAGAATCGAGCCACCGTTCTTCTCGAAAGCGGCTTTCATCCTTGCGAACTCAGCTGCATCGATTGGCTCACCACCAATCGTGGAAGCTAACCCCCTTTGTGGAGCATCCGGCACGGTCTCGGAGGCCGGCTTGGGAGCCGCCGGGGCGCGGCCGCGTAGGAAACTGCGGACGCCGCCATATAGCAGCAGGCCCGATCCTGCCGCCTGGAGGCTGCCTTCGGTCAGCATCTGCCGTTGCTGGGCCTCGGTCAAGCCCAGGTGATGCTGTGTCATCAGATCGCGGCCGGTGATGCCCGTGTAGATCCCGGAAATGCCGCAGTCGCTACGGCAACGGCTTCGGCTTTCTGGTCAGCGTCAGCAGCCTTAGACTTCAGTTTGAGTCCCGATCTTTTTTCTTCTCAAACTCGGCGTCTACCTCCATACCTGTAGCGGCAATAACTGCCTCAGCAGTCGGCAATCTTGATCGCAGCAGAGAGATAACGACTGCGAGGGCATTGCGCTCGATTTCGTGGTGACAGTCCTCGAAGCATTTGCCGCTCAGCCAACCCTCCCAGTCAGTCAGAGGGATACGAAACTCGCTCCCTGTCTCAGCCAACACCATATCCACTTCATCAACGAATTGGTCGGAGTTGACCGTGACCAGGACTTGATCGTCCGAGTATGCAACTCTCCAGAAGGGATTCTGTCTACTCCACTCACGCTTGGTATCAAAGTACATCCGGCTGAACCGCTTGCGGTGTTCCCACTTGGCATAACAGTCCCAATGCATTGCAGTATCTGAGAACTGCCAGAGGTCGTTATCCGAATCGAGAAAATGAGAAGTAGCAAAAAGTCGGTCGGTATCAGTTATCTTGATACCACACAGTGGGCATTCCTGTTCCCAGAATAGCGCCATGTTTGCACCCTTCTTTAAGAATGATCTCTATCTCCTCCCCTTCGGCGAAGGCATTACCATCGTCGAAAAACATGCCTAGCAAAACAATTCATTACCATTTAATTCTTCCTGGACAATCCACAGACTCTGTTTTGTTGTTCACTCATAATGTTCCTACCGGAGGTGCAGACGGCACAGGCAGCCTTACCCCTATATCTGCTCGGGGATCGATGATTACAGAACTTCGCTGTCCTAATTTTCGCAGAGCAGCAATGTCGTTTTTCGAGAATTGCAGTCTGCCACTAGGATGCGTATGGGCAATGACTCTTTGAACCTCTGGGCCAAGTTTAACACTGGTTGGCCCGCCCATCCTAAGCACTCGGCGACCACCTGTTAGTCTCAGTAGAGCTACCTCATTGTTTGACACCAAAGTTAGATCAGACATACTCGTTCGGATCCCCGTCGTCCCCGGTGGAACCTCGACATCTATACCTTGACGTAGCCGTCCAAGTAATTCCTTATCAACTTCGCTAAGGTATTCTCCAGCCGCCGGGGCGCGGCCGCGTAGGAAACTGCGAACGCCGCCATATAGCAGCAGGCCCGATCCCCCCGCCTGAATGCTGCCTTCGGTCAGCATCTGCCGTTGCTGGGCGGGTGTCAAGCTCAGATGATGCTGCATCACCAGATCGCGGCCGGTGATGCCTGCGTAGATCCCGGAAATGCCGGTGGCATCAGCGGCCCCACCCAACAGCGCTTGCCAACCCGACTGGTCCTGGTTGAAGTAACGATCATACGCACTATACGCCGTCGAAGCCGCCCACAGGCCCACGCCCACGGCAAACAGCACCGGCCTGGCCT
>JAJPIY010000339.1 GCA_021324515.1 Planctomycetota bacterium | reverse complement strand
CCCAGATAACGGCGGCATTCCAGGCAGGTCTGCATCAGATAGCGTCGGGTGGCGTGTTGATCGGCAAGAAGGGCCGGATCAAGGACGCGCGGCGTCTCGAACGCGATATCGATGCGTCGCCACCAATCGAGACGTTTGCCGCGCAGCGGTGGGCCATTGTAATAGGAGGTGAAGCTGCCCCAGCCGCCCTCGATCCAGCACACCAGCACCGGCGTTTGCGGCATCTCCTGCAAAATGCGCCAGACGCCTTGACCGAACATCCGCAATAGTTGGTCCTCGCGGCGGCGCAGCTGTCCCTCTGGGAAAATCAGCACACATCCGCCGCGGCGTAATACGGCGACGGCCTCGCGCAGCTCCGGCGCTTCGCGGCGAAAGTGGGCCTCCGGCACACGAATGGCGCCGACGATGTGGACCATCGACCAGCGAACCAACGGCAGGTCGTAGAACACACTGGTCATCATCGGCGTCACCTTGCGCGGCACGACTTTACACAGCCAAAACGGATCGAGATAGGCGGCATGATTGGCGACGATGAGCAGCGGCCCGCTGCACGGTATCTGATCGCAGCCGGGACCATGCGTCCGTACGCGATACAGGGGCGTCAGCAGGACCTCCAGGATTTGCTCGACCGCCTGGGGAAACAGCTGCCACCATGCCACGATGGCGCCGGCGGCTGTCAGCCCTGCCAATAACCACAGCTGGGCCGCAGGCGTGGGCAATATGCCACCGCGGATCAGTGCAGTCAGCAAGAGGGCGAGCGCAGTCGTCAGAACGTAGATGGCGGTATTCATGATGGCCATGGCATTGCCGCGTGCGTCGGCGGGCACCGCCGCTTGATAGGCTGCTCGCAGCGGCACATTGGTCAGTCCGCCCATGAAGCCCAGTACGAAACCTGACCCATTCGCAGCGTCCGCAAAGGAGTGCATGGCCAATGCCAGTAACAGTCCCGTCGCGCCGAGCGGCACCAAGCCGAGACTACGGCGCGGGTGTCCCTGCCATGCCGCCGTCAAGCAGCCCAGTCCCGCGCCTATGCCCATCAACACCATCACGTGCAGCACCCCCCCGCCTACTTCCCCTCCGTGTCCGGGAGAAGGGAGGCAGGGGCGATCCCAAGTGTGTTGTACGACTGCTCCCGCGCCGGCAGTGACGATGGCCTGGAAGCAGGCCAGGCCGAGGAGACTGCCTAAGGCCGCTGGTTCCCGCACGATGCGGACACAATCGCGGAAGAAGCCGACAAGCGCTTGCCCCGGCGGTTCCGGCCGCGGCACGTCGGAAGGAAAGGCGGCGGGAAACGCCGTCACCCAACTCAGCACGTTCAGCCCTAGCAAGACGGCGATAGTGTGTCCGGCCAACGGTGTACCGGAACCGGCATCGACCGCCCAGCCGAGCGCCGCGCCCCCGACGATGGCTGCCGCTCCCCCCATCTCGATCCAGCCATTGACGCGCGGCAGCGGCAGGTGCGCCTCCTCGGCCGCGGCCGGCAGCATAGCATAGCGCGCCGGACTATAAAGCGCCGAACCCAGAGCAACCACGCCCAAACAGACCATCCACGGCCAGTGACCTACCGCAAAGAGGGCTACGACCACCAGCGTAAACGCCGCCGAACCGACTAATACCCAACGCCGCGGCAAGCCGTTGTTGATGCAGCCATTGAGGGGAGCTAGCAATACGAATGGGGCAATAAAAACGGCTGTGGCAACGTGCCAAGCCGCGCCGTTCGCCCCGGCAGCACGAGACTCGGCCAGAAAAGCGGTGATCCGCAAGCACCAATCGGCCAAGACGCGAGCGACTTGCGATAGCCACAACGACGCCAGGCGAATGCGTGCGCCAAGCACAGAGTACTCCTTTCTCCACTTATTTCTGCCCGTTGGGCGCCGGCGCGCCTGTGCGGAACACATCAGCCAGCATGTTCTTGGCGCCCTCGGGCAACGGACTGGCTTGGACGGCGGCAATCGTGTCGTCGATGGGATATTCGATCCTTTTGAGATCGATCGTGTAGTCTTCGATAACGGCGACGGAGGCGCGGGGGTCGCCGTCGCGGGGTTGGCCGACGCTGCCGGGATTGAGGACCAACTTGTCGCCGACTTCCAGGACGTAAGGCTGATGCGTGTGACCGACGCAGACGACGTCGGCTTCGACGTTTTGCAACCGCCGCGCCCAGAAATCGACGTCCGGCGGCGCGTACTCGTCGAGCGGATCGCGCGGCGTGGCGTGGACCAGCAGGTAGCGTGTATTGTCCAGGGTCACCAGGCGCGACACGGGCAAGCGCGATAAATAGCGCAAGTCGTGCTCGCTCAGCCGTTCGCGTGTTAAAGGCCGGGTCACGCTGGTCAGATATTTGAAGCCGGAGCGGCCGTGGATGACGACGTTCTGGGCGACGCCGTGATCGTGATTGCCCCGTACCACGTAATGGGCCTTGTCCCGCACCCAGGCCAGGCACGGCGCCGGCTCTACGCCGTAATCCACCAAGTCGCCCAGGCACAAGCATACGTCAAACGGTTCGGCTGCTACCGCTTGCAGGGCCGGCCAATTGCCATGAATGTCGGCAAGGACGAGAATGCGCATAAGAAATTCATTAAAAAAAAGAAAGACGGCGCTTGACGCCAAGACCCTACGTAGAGTATACACAAGGAGATGGGTCGAGGAAAACTCGCGCTGCATTTTGCCTTCGACTGCCCGCGAACTTAATTGCGCCGCGACCGTCAAGGAAGTGGCGACATCAACGGCTTTACGGTCACGGCCCTGGCAACTTCAGGTGATGCGATGGTTACAGAACGCTCCTTTCGCCGCTTGCCCCTGCGCGATCTGCTGACCGATGCCGAAAAGCGGACGCGCGACCTGGTGGAGCACTTAAACATCACTCTGCT
>JAJPIY010000278.1 GCA_021324515.1 Planctomycetota bacterium | reverse complement strand
GTTTAGCCGCGAGCCGGAGGCGAGCGCGGCCGCGCTCGCCTCCGGCTCGCGGCTAAACGGTCTCTTTTCACAGCGTGTGGCCGCGCTCGCCTCCGGCTCGCGGCTAAACGGTCTCTTTTCACAGCGTGTGGCCGCGCTCGCCTCCGGCTCGCGGCTAAACGGTCTCTTTTCGCAGCCAACCGCGTTGCACCAACACTTCGGCGATTTGCACCGCGTTGGTTGCTGCGCCTTTGCGGAGGTTGTCGGCCACCACCCACAGGTTCAGGCCGTGCGGCACGGTAGGATCGCGGCGGATGCGGCCGACGAACACTTCATCGCGGCCGGCGGCGAACAACGGCAAGGGCACCTCGCCTTTGCTCGGCTCGTCGAGCACGACGACCCCGGGCGCACGGCGCAGGGCCGCGCGGGCTTGTTCCGGAGTAATCGGATGGAGAAATTCCAGATTGATCGCTTCGGAATGGCCGATGCGCACCGGAACGCGCGCGGTGGTAGGGGAAACGAGAATGCTTTCATCGCCCAGGATCTTGCGCGTTTCCCGGACCATCTTCCATTCTTCTTCCGTGTAGCCTTCCTCGCCGACTTTCCAATCGTGCGGCAGTACGTTGCCGGCCAACTGGGCGGCGTGGGCCTTGACCGGCGGCACTGGCTCGTTGCGGCCGACAGCGGCTAGCTGAGCATCGAGTTCGAGCATGCCCGAAGCGCCTTTGCCCGAGGACGCTTGATAGGTGGCCACAACCACACGCTTGATGCGGGCCAAATCGTGCAAAGGCTTCAGGGCCACCACCATCTGAATGGTCGAGCAATTGGGATTGGCGACGATGCCTTTGGGGATGTTGCGCAACGCATCGCTGTTCACTTCAGGAACCACCAATGGTACGTCTGGGTCCATGCGCCAGGCGCTGGAATTGTCGATGACGACGGCCCCGGCCTGGGCGGCCAGCGGGCTGGATTCACGGCTGACGCTGGCTGGCGTGCTCGACAACACGATGTCTACGCCGGCGAACGCTTCGGGACGGATCGGCTCGACCGTGTAGGTTTTCCCCTGGAAGGAGAGCGTTTTCCCCGCGCTGCGCGGAGAAGCGAGGAACTTGATGGTGCGGAGGGGAAAGGCCCGCTCTTCCAACACTCGCCGCATGATTTCGCCGACGGCGCCTGTCGCACCGACTATCGCAACGCTTACACTCATGGTCCTGCTCGGGGTGTTTACGCAACCCCGCTCGCTTGGGGTTTGTGGTCCAAAACAACAGATTAAGAATACGCGATCCGAAGAGAATTGACTACTCTTGCTTGCTGCCCCGCCTTGTCCGTGTCTGACAGAGCGGACCCCGAACTCCTCCGCGAACTGCGCTTGCGGAGCCGTTTCAGGCAGCCGGCGACCCCGCCCTTGCCGGAAGAATAACGGAACAAGGCGGCTTGATTACTTGCGATGACGGATGCGCGAGCGCATGCGGCGCTTTTTGCGCCCTATTTTGCGCCGTCCATGACCGCGACGCCGACTGCCCATATTTCGCTCTCCTTTGTGTCAGTCCCATCCCCCCTCTTTCTCGGAACCGGTTCCGCCGGGGGAAAGGCTCATTGTAGAAGTCCTGGCGCGGTAGACAAGCCCCTCGACGGCGAAATTCTTCGGACGCAGACAGGGCGGATGGACGCGGACGACTGGACGCGCGAGAAACAGACACCCACAAGGGCGAGGGGAGCGCCCCGCGCTCGACAAAGGGTTCCTATATGCGAGCAGGACAGTGGGACGGAGCTTCGGCAGCAGATGGCGACGCCGGCACGGCCAGGGCGGGCGAGGGCGAATCGGCCAACTCCGCCTCCAGGTCCAACTCCTGTTCCGGTCCTTCCTTGATGAGCAGCGTATACAGAATCGGCACCACAAAAAACGTCAAGCAAGTCGAGGTCAACAACCCGCCTACTACCGCTCGCGCCAACGGCACATTGGCCTCGCTGCCCCGCTCCCAACCTATCGCCATCGGAATCAAATCCAGAAAGGTTGCCAAAAACGTCATCAAGATCGGACGAAAGCGAATGCCTGCCGCCGCTATGATGGCCTCCTTGACCGTGCGTCCTGCCTTACGCTGCTTGTTGGCAAACTCCACCAACAGCACGCCGTTGTTGACGGCAATGCCTACCAGAAAGATAAAACCCATTTGCGATTGCACGTTGAGCGTGGTTCGGGTCACCAGCAGCATGGTCAAGACGCCGATCAGGCCCAGGGGCACAGTGAACATGATGATGAACGGCCCAACCCAGGAACGAAACAACGCCACCTGCAACAGATAAACCAATACGGCAGCCCCGGCCAAACCAAGGGCCAGGTTGACGAACGATTCATTCATACGTTCATATTCGCCGCGCATCTGCCAGCGGATGCCTTCACTGATGACTGCGTCGCCTTGGGCATCCTTGACGAGTTTGACGACGCCGTCGCGGCCGCGTTCCCAATGCATGCCGGCGGGCGGTTCTTGACCATTGTGCAAATCCTTGGTCAGTTTGGTGATCTCTTGTTTGGACGTTTCGTCGATTTTGGTTTCCCAATGCAGGCCGGGCGGTGTTTTCAGCCCTTTGAGGGCTTGCTTGATTTCCGCACCGGCGTGGCCAATGTCGCGGCCCTCCAGGTTCATCTGTACGTTGAAAACAGGAATCAAACTGTCGTGACTGATCTCCACGGCCCCGTCCCGGCGCTCAAAGCTGGCTACTTCAGACAGTTTGATCGGCGTCCCCTGGTGGGTGCCCCGTGCCTCAATGTTGAGCAGGTCATTGATGTTCATGCTGGGGAATTCGGGATATTGCACGGCCACAAAGTATTGATTGCCTGTCTTGGTATCCACCCAGAAATTGCGATTGATGGAGATACTGGAGTTCATGGCCGCCACTGCCTGATTGATGACGTCCGCAGGCGAGAGACCTAACTCCGCCGCCTTGGCGCGATTGACATTGATGAACAGATAGGGCGCATCCAAACGCTGCAAAACACGAGCGTCCACCACGCCCCGAACCGTGGCAACCCGATTGCGAATCTGCTTGGCCAACTCCAAACAAGCCCGCCGCGAACCGCCAAAAACCTGAATATCGATGGGCGAGGAAGCGCCGTTATTCAGAGCATTGGAGACCAGGCCGCCGGTGTCAAAACTGACGCGTAGATCAGCGAAATGGGTCGTCTCGGCAAACGCGCGGCGCAGGTCGGCGGCATATTCCTGGGCGCTTTTGCTGCGTTCTTCCTTGAGTTGGATGCGGACCACCGTGTCTTGTTGGCCGGAGTTGGCCGTGTAGGCCGCCGACCAGTCGGGGTCCAGGCCCAACTCGCTGACGATCATTTCCATTTCCTCGGCGGGGATGACGCTTTTGATGAAATGCTCGAATTGGGCGACCCGTTTTTCGGTGGCGTCCAGGCGCATGTTGGAAGGTGCGCGAAGGTAGACGGTGATCTGTCCGGCGTCCACCTGGGGGAAGAACTCGCGGCCGATGAAGGGGATCAGGGACAGGGCAGCGAGGAACAGGCTGAAGACGCCGCTGAGCACGGCCAGGCGATGCCGCAACGCCAGGGCCAACAGGTGTTGGTAGGTGCGCGTGGCATTATCGAGGAAATGTTCGATGCGGTGATGGATACGGCCGAAGAAAGTCTTGGGCGCCGAAGGACCGTGACCGTGGCTGGAGCTGCCCAAGGCAGCGGTTGGTCTGACGCCGTGGCGGTGCTCGTCGGGCAGGAACTTGGCACACATCATCGGCACGAAGGTGCGGGAGAGCAAGAAGGAACTGAACATGGCGAAGGTGACGGCCAGGGCCAACGGCCGGAACAAAAAGCCGCCCATGCCCGGCTGCAATGCCACCGGCGCCAACACAATGTTGGT
>JAJPIY010000368.1 GCA_021324515.1 Planctomycetota bacterium | reverse complement strand
GCACGCCGCGCCAGCAAGTGCTCAAGTGCTCTCTTTGAGCACGCCGCGCCAGCAAGTGCTCTCAAAACGCGTTTTGATTTGAGCACGCCGCGCCAGCAAGTGCTCTCAAAACGCGTTTTGATTCGAGCACGCCGCGCCAGCAAGTGCTCTCAAAACGCGTTTTGATTCGAGCACGCCGCGCCAGCAAGTGCTCTCAAAACGCGCCAGCAAGTGCTCTCAGCTCTCAGTCCCTTGCTGGCGCGGCGGGCTGGATATAGACGCCTTAGTGTTTCTCGTTGCGATCGCCGCCGGGAACCAGCGACTTCCAATCCTCGACTAGCGCCGGCTTGACTGGCTGGCCTTCGCTTAGCTCGCCCTGATTGCTGACGATGACTTCCTCCTTGCCCGTCAGCGGGCCGATGACTCCACCTTCCTTGTCCAGCAACTCGACGTTGACTAACTTGCCATCATCGACCAGGACCTTGACCGGCTGCAATTGGGCCTTGCCGTCCTTGACCACATAGATGTACTGATAGCCGCCTTTATTGACGATCGCCTGGCTGGGCAACATGTGGACGTTATCGAATTTGTGCAGCACCAAGGTCATTTCGCCGAACATGCCCGGCATCAGTTCGCGGCCGGCCAGATTGCCCTGAATTCTCGGCACGACCGGCAAACCACCCTTGGGATCGCCCGGTATGCCTCTCTTGAGGCCGTTAATGAACGCTTCTCGGGTGTGAGGATCTTTCATGATTTGCTCGAACTTTTCCGGCGAGCGGTTCCAGAGATCGACTTCCACGAGCATGGTGCGGTCTTTTTCGGGGTTGAGCAGCGAAGGCGGATAGCGCGTGACTTTGCCGTGGATCTTGACGCCGGGCAAAGAAGGCGTCTCGAAAATGGCCTCGGTCTCCGGCGTAACGTAGGCGGCGTAAACATCCGGCAGACGCATGACCACGGTGACGATATCGTTGCGCTGAATGGTCAACAGCGGGGTGGCATGGCCGTCGCCTGCATTCTGCACAAAGAACCCCGGATCGGCGTTGCGGCGGACGATAACCCCGTCAAACGGCGCCTTGATGGTAGCGTAATCGAGCATGGCCTGGGCATAATGCAATTCGGCCTGGGCGACCTTGACTTTGGCCTCCGCTTCATGCTGTTGTTGGAGGGCTTCGGTGATGCGCGTTTTAGCGGCCTTGGCGTCTGCTTCGGTCGAAGTGACCTTCTCCTTATCGGCAATGACCGTTTCAGAGGCCGCATGGTATTGGTCCTCTTGCTCATCCACCAGTTCGGAAGCGATGGCGCGATCGCGGAGCAAGCCCACGTAGCGGTCCCTCTGTTTCTCGCGAAATTCCAGGTACTTCTGATCCGCTCTTAGGCGTGCCTGGGTGGCCCGGACGCGGGCCTCGGCAGCCTCCCAGTCGGCCTTGGCGACCTCGACGGCGGCTTTCTTTTGCTCGACCACCGCTTTGGCATGCTCCACGTCGGCCTCCCGTTGTTTCACCCGCGCTTCCTGATCCGGCACGGAGACTTTGACCAACTCTTGCCCGGCCTTGACTTTACTGCCAACATCGTAGGGCATCCACTGGATGATGCCCGGCACGCGCGTGACCAGATCAGCCTGGTAGTACGGCAGCACGTCAGCCGGCCGCTTCTCGGTCATGGTGAACGACTTGTCATAACGAGGATAAACGACTTTGACAGGGATTTCCGCTTCCAGCGCTTCGTCGTTTTCCGACTCATCGCTGCCGGCTGTGGCCTTGGGCGTGACCTTGTCCGCGGCATGGTGCAGGAAGGCGAAGCCACCGCCCAAAAGACCCAACACTACCACAAGGACTACGCCCAAACGTAATGCCCCTTGCGTCGTTAAAATAGATTTCATGGTCCTTGATACTCCTCAATGAGGGCCGGCCGAACCTACTACCCTGGGCCAGCCGACTAATCATACCAAAAGTTGCAAGGGATATCCCAGCCCGCAGCGCCAGCAAGGGATACAAGGGATACCCCAGCCCGCAGCGCCAGCAAGGGATACAAGGGATACCCCAGCCCGCAGCGCCAGCAAGGGATACAAGGGATACCCAGCCCGCTTTGAAACGATCACGCCCCAACTCACAATTCCGCCGGTGTCGGAACAGGGTTGGCCGCATCGTCTTGCGCAGGTGTGTACCCTGCGGCCAACTCGGCCTCGAAGTCGATCTCCGGCGGCGCTCCATCCTGCACCCACATCGAGTAGAGGACCGGCAGCACGAAGCGCGACAACAATGTAGAACATAGCAAACCACCAATGACGGCTCGCGCCAACGGCACATTCGCCTCGCTGCCGCGCTCCAGGCCAATCGCCATCGGAATCAGGTCGATGAAGCAGGCGAAGAACGTCATGAGAATGGGCCGGAAGCGGATGGTGGCTGCCTTGATGATGGCGTCTTTGGCCGACAGGTTGTGCAAACGCCGCTGCTCGTCGGCGAACGACACCATGAGCACGCCCGTGTTGACTTCAATGCCCACCAGGAAGATGGCCCCCATTTCCGATTGCACGTTGAGCGAGGTACCCGTCAGCCACAGCATGAACACCACGCCAATCAAGCCCAAAGGTACGGTGAACATGATGATGAACGGCCCGATCCAGGAGCGGAACAACGCCACCTGCAACAGATATACCAGCACCACGGCGCCGGCCAGGCCCTTGGCCAAGTTGGCGAACGACTCATTCATACGTTCGTATTCACCGCGCATCTGCCAACGCATGCCTTCGGTAATAGCATAAGGGCTTTCGACATCTTTGACCTGCTTGGCTGTGCCGTCGCGGTCGATTTCCCAGTGATAGCCGGGACGCGGCGCCACGCCATCATGTGTTTCCTTGACCAACTTGGTAATTTCGGCACCGGTGGTCTGATCGATCTTCGATTCCCAGCGCAAACCAGCGGGCGTTTTCAGGGTCTTAAGCGCTCGGACAATGTCGGCGGCGACATGGCCGATGTCGCGCTCCTCCAGGTTCATTTGCACGTTAAAGACGGGAGTAAGGCTGTCGTGGCTGATTTCCACCGCCCCATCCCTGCGCTCGAACCGCGCCAACTCGGACAACTTGACCGGCGTTTTCTGATTGGTGCCCCGCGCTTCAATGTTGAGCAAGTCATTGATGGTCATACTCGGGTATTCGGGATACTGCACGGCCACAAAGTATTGGTTGCCGGTCTTGGCATCGACCCAGAAATTGCGGTTGATGGAGATGCTGGAATTCATGGCCGCCACCGCCTGATTGATGACATCGGCGGGCGACAAACCCAGCTCGGCTGCCTTGGCGCGATCGACATTGATAAACAGATAGGGCGCGTCCAAACGTTGCAAAACGCGGGCGTCCACCACGCCTTTGACCGTGGCCACACGGTTGCGAATCTGTTTGGCCAACTCCAAACAGCCCCGCCGTGAGCCGCCCGCCACCTGAATATCGATGGGCGAGGAAGCGCCGTTGTTCAGCGCGTTGGAGACCATGCCGCCGGTGTCGAAACTGACGCGGATATCGTTGAAGCGCGGATCCTCGGCCAGCTTGTGCCGCATGGCAATGGCATATTCCTGGGCGCTTTTATGGCGTTCTTCCTTGAGTTGGATGCGGACGATTACGTCCTGCTGACCAGAGTTGGCCGTGTACGCCGCTGACCAGTCGGGGTCGATGCCCAACTCACTGACGACCATTTCCATGTCCTCGGAAGGAATGACCTCTTTGATGAAGTGCTCGAACTCGGCGAGGCGTTTTTCGGTGGCGTCCAGGCGCAGGTTCGAGGGAGCACGGAAATAGACAGTGATTTGCCCGGCATCGACCGCAGGAAAGAACTCACGGCGTAAGTGCGGGGCCAGAAACGCCGCCACGACAACGAGACAGCCAACAAAACCAAGGAACTTGTAGCGATGCCGAATCATCGTCACCAGCTGCCGTTCGTAGGCCTGGTTAGCGCGATCGAGATAGCCTTCAAACCAGTGATGGAAACGAGCAAACCAATTCCAGCTGCTATGACTTGGCGCGCTATGAACGGCGCCGTGGCGGTGCTCGTCGGGCAGGAACTTGGCGCACATCATGGGCACGAAGGTGCGCGACAGCAAGAAGGAACTGAACATGGCGAAGGTGACGGCCAGGGCCAACGGCCGGAACAAAAAGCCGCCCATGCCCGGCTGCAATGCCACCGGCGCCAACACAATGTTGGT
>JAJPIY010000273.1 GCA_021324515.1 Planctomycetota bacterium | reverse complement strand
TTTTGGAACGTCTCATGGACGAACACGCCAGCCACGATCCGTTGCGGCCGAAGTATCGCCGCGTTGTTCTGAAACTGAGTGGCGAAGGTTTCGGCTATCCCGGCAAAAGCGGCATCAGCATTGATGAGACGCTGAGCATCGCCCGTCAGGCCAAACGCATTGTCGAGCGCGGCGTGCAGCTGGCCATTGTCGTGGGTGCAGGGAACATCCTCCGCGGCGCTCAGTTCAGCGCCGGCGGCGAAGTCATCAAGGAAGCGACAGCGCATTACATGGGCATGTTGGCCACCGTGCTCAACGGTCTGGCCTTGCAAGACGCTCTGGAAAGTCTGAACTGCCAGACGCGCTTGCAGACGGCCATCCGCATGGAGACGGTGGCCGAGCCGTACATCCGCCGCCGTTGCACCCGCCATTTGGAAAAGGGCCGTATCGTCATTTTGGCGGGCGGCACCGGCAATCCGTTTGTGACCACCGACACCGCCGCCGCCCTCCGCGCCCGCGAATTGCAGGCGGACATTCTACTTAAGGCTACCAAGGTGGACGGCGTTTACAGTGCTCCGCCGGAGATCAATCCGCACGCCGTCCGCTACGACAAGTTGACCTACAATCAAGTGCTGCGCGATAATCTACAAGTAATGGACATGGCCGCTATCAGTTTGTGTCAAGAAGCGAAAATGCCCATTCTCGTTTTCAACTTCAAGCAGGAAGGCAACATCGAGCGTGCCATTGCCGGCCACGCCATCGGCACGCTGGTTAGCCTTTAAGTAGGGTGCAACCATGACAAGCGATGAAATCCTTCTCGACTGCGAAGAGCGCATGGAGAAGGCGGTCAACGTTTTCCGCGAGGAGCTGCGCGGCCTGCGCACCGGCCGGGCCACTCCCGCTCTGGTCGATAGCCTGCGTGTTGAATACTACGGCTCGCCGACGCCGCTCAAACAGTTGGCCCAGATCAGCACGCCTGATCCGCAGCAGATCGTCATTCGGCCTTATGATGCCAGCATCCTCAAGGAGATCGAGAAGGCCATCCGCGCCAGCGACCTGGGCATGTCGCCCCACAGCGACGGCAAGATGATCCGCCTGCAAGTGCCGCCCATGAGCGGCGAACAGCGCAAGAAATTGGTGCAGCGCATCAAGAAGTTCGCCGAGGAGGCTAAAGTTGCCTGTCGCAACATCCGCCGCGACAGCAACAAGCACTTCGATCAGGCCGAAAAGGCCAAGGAAATGACCGAAGACGAGCGTGACAAGGGCAAGGAGGAAGTCCAAGCGCTGCTGAAGAAATTCGAGGAACGGATCACAGAAATGGCAGCGAAGAAAGAAGCGGAGATCATGGAGCAATAATCATCCCGAACTATCTGCCGTTTAGCCGCGAGCCGGAGGCGAGCGCGGCCGCGCTCGCCTCCGGCTCGCGGCTAAACGGAGATCTGCAAGCGTATGCGCACCCTCCAGGAGATCGAACAGCTTTTCCCCGGCGCCGCCGAGAACGGCCTCTCTACCGCCGCCGTCGCCCAGAGTCTTCGCCAATTCGGCAGCAACAAACTGACGCCGTTGCCGCGCGAGCCGCTGTGGAAAAAGTTCCTGGAAAAATTCGAGGAGCCGATCATCAAAATCCTCCTCGGCGCGGCGCTGTTGTCGATGTTCGTTGATCTGTTCCAGGTGCGCGCGGACCTGGCCGGCGTGGCCCTGGCGGTCGTCGCTGTCCTGGTCGGCGGGGCCCTGGCGCTGCGCAAAGGACAGTGGGCGCCGACCCTCTTGTTTGTTTCGGCCTTGGGGCTATTCTTCGTCGGCTTGATCGCGGCACGGCATCCCTCCATCGAGGGATTGGCGGTCATGGTTGCTGTCGTTCTCGCCACGGGGGTCGCCTTTCTCAGCGAGTACAAAAGCGACCGCGAATTTGAGATACTTAACGCCCAAAAAGAATCGCTCACCGTCAAAGTCCTCCGCGACGGCGCCCTCCGTACCATCCCCGTAGATCAGGTATGCGTCGGTGATGCCGTGATGCTAGAGGCCGGTGATGAAATTCCGGCAGACGGTCGGCTCGTCAAGGCCACCGAATTGTACGTCGATCAATCCCTGATGACCGGCGAAGCCGAGCCGGTGCGCAAACGTCCCCAGCCGCCGCACGAACGCGCCGATGGCCCCGATCAACCCGGCTGTCTCTATCGCGGCACGCAGGTCGTCGACGGCGTCGGACAAATGCTCGTCACCGAGGTCGGCGACGCCACGGCCCTGGGGCAGATCGCCCGGTGCTTGTCAGCCGAAGAAGCGGAAGAAGGCACAGCGACGAGTGATGCCGAAAAGAAACGCGTCCAGCGCAAGCTGACCATCTCCAAAGAGCTAACGCCGCTCCAGGTCAAGCTGAAGAACTTGGCCGACCTTATTAGCAGAGTCGGCTATCTCGCGGCCGTCGCCATCTTTCTCGCTCTGCTGGTTCGCGGCCTGTTCGTGCGGGAAATCTTCTGGCCGCAGACGATGGACGATTCCATCCTAGTGGCCAAGCATTTGCTCAATTACTTCGTCTACATGGTCATCATTATTGTCGTGGCCGTGCCCGAAGGACTGCCCATGAGCGTGACGGTCTCGCTCGCCTTGGCCATGCGGAAAATGACGCGCGCCAACAGTCTCGTCCGCCAGTTGGTGGCCTGCGAAACGATTGGTTCGGCGACGGTGATTTGTTCAGACAAAACCGGCACCTTGACGCAAAACAAGATGCAGGTGGTGCGCGTTTTCTGGGACGGTCGCGTCCACGATCGTGGTACACCGCAATGGGATAGCGCGTGGCGAGCAGGGGGCGGCAGTCCCCTGATTCTTCACCAGGAGGCCGACACCCCCCGCTTGCCACACGATTGGATCGTCCTCAATGCCGCCGTCAACTCAACGGCCAATCTCGAAGCGAAACAGGGCAAGCTCGTCACGGTCGGCAATTCCACCGAAGGCGCCTTATTGCATTGGCTGCATGAAACCGGCGTGGAGTATCAAAAACTGCGTCTGCAATTTCCTCCGCTGTATCAGATGCACTTTTCCTCTGAACGCAAACGCATGACCACGGTGATCCAATATGGTGACAAGCTGGTGTCACTAATCAAAGGAGCGCCCGAGTGGCTTTTAGAGCACAGCACCCATTATCTAGACGCCTGTGGCGTTGTGCGCGAATGGTCTGCTGAGGCGCGCGCTGCGGTACAAACCTGTCTAAAAGATTCTGCCAGCCAAGCCATGCGTACGCTCGGCTTCGGCTACGCTTTCTTGCCCGGCGAGACGGCGGCCGACGAAGACGCCTTGCATGCCTGCCGAGACCTTTTGGAAAGCAAACCCATCTTCGTGGGTTTTTTGGCCATCCGTGATCCGCTGCGCGAGGATGTCAAAGAGGCCATTGAGCAATGTCACCGCGCCGGCATCGAAGTGAAGATGATCACCGGCGACAACGTGGAAACGGCCCGCGCCATCGCCTACGACATCGGCCTCATCGACCGCCGCGACGCCCCTATCGACACGCCGGAGGCCGTCGTCCTCACTAGCCCCCACTTCAACGAACTGTACGCGCAGTGGATGGAATTGAAAAAACACAATGATTTGTCTGACAGCGAGGCGCGGCGTCGCGAGGACTTGACACGCCAGTTGGCCGGCCTGCGCGTGTTAGCTCGCGCTCGGCCGCTGGATAAATACAAATTGGTGGAATTGTTGCAGGAACAGCAACACGTCGTCGCTGTCACCGGCGACGGCACCAATGATGCACCCGCCCTCAAGAAAGCCGATGTCGGCCTGGCGATGGGCATTGCCGGCACCGAAGTCGCCAAGGAAGCCAGCAAAATCGTGCTGCTCGACGATGCTTTCTCTACCATCGTCAAGGCCGTCCACTGGGGCCGTGCCCTCTACGAAAATATCCAGCGCTTCATTCAGTTCCAATTGACGATTAACGTCAGCGCCTTGACCCTCGCGTTTCTCGGCCCGTTCTTCGGCGTGCGGCCGCCGTTCACGGTGCTGCAACTGTTGTGGATCAACGTCATCATGGACACCTTCGCTTCGATCGCCCTCTGTTCCGAACCACCGCGGCCGGGCCTAATGGACATGCCGCCCAAGCGCAAAGATGAAAACATCGTCACGCCTGCGATGGTACAAACCATCTTCGCCACAGCCGGCTTCTTCGTCGTCATTATGATGACCCTCTTGTTCGGCATGGAACACTTCGGCTGGTTTGCGACCGGCAGCGGCCCTACTCCGGAGAATTGGGACTTCGCGCCGCTGAATATTCGACAAGTGAGCATATTCTTTACCGTTTACGTCTTCTTCCAGGTCTGGAACCAGATCAATTGCCGTTCCTTGACTCCCGACAGCAGTGGATTGAGCGGCCTACAGAACAATCCGACGTTCCTGGGGATCGCGGGGACTACAGCAGTAGTGCAAGCACTCATCATCAGCGTGCCGCACTTGAACCACATCTTCAAAGTGGAGCGGCTGCACGCGCTGGATTGGCTATGCATCTTGGCGGGCACCGCTTCAGTGTTGCTCTTTGACGAGATCGTCCGGCGCATCCGCCTGGCGCTGTCCTGACCTGTGCTCCGTACCGGCAAGGGATGAAATCATGAGACCTCTGCGCGATTTTCGTTGTCTTTGCTTTCTATTCTCTCTGGGATGCGGTGTCGGGCCGGAGAACGCTGCCGAAGCACCGAGCACTCCGGGAGCCCATCCGCCGAGCGCCTCTTCGGTCGCGACCGTTGTGGCCCGACCCGGCGATCCGCTGCCCCCCGACCTGGGCACGCGCTCGGGGGGCAGCGATTGGCCAGGCTTCCTCGGCCCCAGCGGCAACAGTGTCTCTCCGGAAAAGGGCCTTCTCGCTCCCTGGCCCAAAGCGGGACCGCCCCTTGTTTGGCAGCGCCGTCTCGGCGAAGGCTACGGTATGCCAGCCATCAGCCGCGGACGGTTATTCGTCTTCGACCGGGTCGGCGACCGTGCGCGTTTGACTTGCTGCAAGAGCGAAACGGGCGAGCTGTTGTGGACGTTCGCTTATCCCACCGCTTACCAGGATCTGTACGGTTACAGCGGCGGCCCGCGCTGCTCTCCTGTTGTGGACGGCGAGCGCGTCTACATCTACGGTGTAGAGGGCCTATTGCACTGCCTCCGCGCGGAGGACGGCAAGCTGATCTGGAAGGTGGACACGGTTGCCGATTTCCACGTCCGGCAAAACTTTTTCGGCGTCGGCAGCACCCCGGTAATCGAAGGTGATCTGCTCATTGCCCAGGTCGGCGGCAGTCCCCCAGACGACCCCGCCCCCAACGCCCGCTTCGGGCCCAAAGGTGCCGATAGCGGCATTGTCGCTTTCGACAAATATACGGGCAAAGTCCGTTATCAGGTCACCGACGAACTGGCCAGTTATGCCAGTCCGGTGTTGGCCACCATCGACGGTCAGCGCTGGTGTTTCGTCTTGGCCCGTGGAGGGCTAGTCGGCCTGAGACCGGCGACGGGAAAAATCGAGTTTCGCTATCCCTGGAGGGCGCGAATCCTCGAAAGTGTCAACGCCAGCAATCCGGTGGTCGTCGGCAAGCGCGTCTTCATCTCCGAGACCTATGGCCCCGGCAGCGCTTTGCTCGAAGTCCAGCCGGGCGCGTGCAAGGAGATCTGGACCGACAAGGACAAGGGCATCCGCGACAAGAGCATGCGCTGCCATTGGAACACCCCTATCTACGTAGACGGCTATCTCTACGGTTGCAGCGGCCGACATGCCGAGGAAGCCGAGCTGCGCTGCCTCGAATGGGGCAGCGGCACAATCCGGTGGCGAAAGCGCGGCCTGACGCGCACCTCGTTGCTCTTGGTGGATCGGCACTTCATCTGTTTGGGCGAAGACGGCGTCTTGCGCCTGCTGAAAGTGGACCCGAACAGATACCAGGAAGTGTCGCGCGTCGAGTTGAGGGCAGACGGGGGTCGCGGCGAGCCGTTGCTCAACGAACCCTGCTGGGCGGCGCCGATTTTATCGCATGGCCTGCTGTACGTGCGCGGGGCCGACAGCTTGGTGTGCCTGGAACTGATTCCCCAGACGAAACCATGAACGACTTCGCACTAGGACCAATCCTCCCCAGCGAGACCGGCGCCTTTTGCGACCGTCTTGGTTAGGGGGGCATGGCTTGCAGGTTTCTCCGCAGTTCTTGCAGGAGGATCTGGCGGGCCTCGATGAGAAGGTCGGCGCCTTCCAACGCCACCGGAAAGTTGGGTTCAATGCCCTTGCCGCTGTACGGCTGCCAATGGGGCGACAGCAATTTGGCCACGGTGATGCGGATGCCGGCCGGCATGCACTCGAAATACGGCTTGTCCAGCGGGATGACGCATTGAAGAGTGCCCTTGCCGAACGTAGGCTGGCCGACGAGCTTGGCGCGGCCATTGTCCTTGAGCGCTCCGGCCAATACCTCAGCGGCGCTGGCCGTTTCGCCATCGATGAGCACTACCATCGGCACCAACAGCGCCTCGGGATGGTCCGCCCGGATGATGCCGTTCCATTTGCGATCTTTAATGGCGTGTGTCTGGGAAATGACGATAACGCCTTCGGGCAGGAATAACTCGGCCACCTCGATCGCCGACTTGAACAAACCGCCGGGGTTGTGACGCAGATCGAGAATCAGCACTTTCATGCCCGCTGTCTGGAGCGCCGCCAGCGCCTCCTTGACTTCCTGGAGTGTCGATTCCTGGAAATAATGGATGGTCACTCGGCCGACGGGAAAGAGGACTTTCATCCCCTCCTCCAGCTCAAATGTGAACGGCTCGTCCATGCTATACTCGACGCTCGGCGCCATCACCGGGGCGCGTTTGATGGCGAGCGACCTTATCTCCAAGTCCACGCTATCAAAGGGGACCACTTCCAACTTCACCACGCTCCCCGCTTGGCCGCGCAGCAACTCGGCTGCCCTCTCGACCGTCAACGCGCCGGCCGATTGACCCTCGATCCGCACGATGTGGTCATACGGTTTCAGGCCGGCTTCCGCAGCGGGGCTGTGAGGATAAACGCGGTGGATGACCAGCTGTTTATCGATTACTTCCAGGTCTACCCCGATGGAGACAAACCGGCCGCGCAGGGCGGTCTGCATCTCGCGGTAAGGGCCCGGTGTCAGGAAGAAGGTGTACTCATCCAGGGCGTTGCAAGCGCCGCTAAGAAATTCCAGGGCGATGACCGTGAGAAGGATCGGCCGGCCTCCGGAGCTGAGCTGTTGAGCTGTGCGGCCAATTGCTCCGACCTGTTGACGCGCCTCGGCGCGATGGGTAATCTTGCGCTGCTGCCACTGGACGATTTTCTTCCGAAAAGCCGCCAGTCTGTCTGGGCTGACCGTGGGGAAATATTCGCGGACGAAGATCGGCTCCTCGAAAGCGAGGCCTAATTCTTCCAGTCCTTGGGCGAACAGCGCGGCCGGGCTACTTTTCTGACGATCGGTGTAGACGCGATCGATGGTTTCCAGAACGTGAACGTACAGGTCGAGTGCTTGGGCCGGCGTCAGGTGTTCCAGAGCTGCGCGGTACAATTGGTCTTGATGGCGCTGCACGATGCGATAACGACGCAGGCAGCGCTGATAGGCTTGGCGGAGGTGGGCATCATCGCGGTGGCGGTGCAGCAGCTCATCATAGAGGCGGCAGGCCTCGCGCCAATCGTGATTTTGCTCGCATGTGGCGGCTTGCTTGCGAAGCGCGTCGCTGGAGAGCGCCTGAGCGGCGGCCGGGACGGGCCAAGCCAACAGTCCCAGCAGAAGGAGCTGGATGCCGATGTCGACGCTCCTTCGCCTGCACACAGATCGCAGAGTTGCTGTCGCCAAGGGGCACCTCATCAGAGGATTCCATTCGTCAGGGAATTTCCATTCGCTGGGTTTGAGTATAAAGGACCGCTTCCGCTACGTCAAATATTCTCGTTCTGGCGCCGCCGGGTTTAACCCGGCGGCTCATTATCTGGCGCGCCGCCGGGTTTATCCCGGCAGCTCACTATCCGGCGCGCCGCCGGGTTTATCCCGGCGGCTCCCTATCTCCCCCAAGGAGAGACAGGCATGGCAAACCACATTTTATTTCTGCTAGCGAAGCTCTTCGCGCTACAGTACGTTAGAATGTTATAGAGGAAGGCAGGCGCTTCTTGGAAGTTCGAAGGGAGAACACTGATGGTTGCAGCGATTCGCCGAAGTATGTCGTTTGCTCTCTGTGTAACAATTCTGCACTGGCTCGCCGGTTTTGCACTGGCCCAAGCGCGCGATCCACTGCCCGAAGTGCGCCAGCGCCTGCAAATCGAGGCCCAACGCATCGAAAAGGAAGTGCAGGATAGCCGTATGAGGGCTTATCGCCTGCTCCGCAACGATCCCGAGGAAGCGCTCCGCATACTTAAGGAGTTGCTTAGCACGCTTCCGAAGGACACCGTTCTACCGGAGGAACGCCGCACCGCGCTGCTGGCGGTGGTGCAGCGCGATGTGGAAAATGTTCGCGCCCTGGCCCATGTGCGGCGCCTCTCGGAGTCGGTCCCGGGGAGCAGGGTTACGCCAGCACCCCGCGAACGCGCTGCTGACCCGCGCGTCGCTGAGCAGATCAAATCGCCTTACGACACCGCCGTCCAGCGCATCCAACAGATGAACCGCCAGGTCGCTGAGGCGCGGAACCTCGGCCAGAGGCGTGGCGACCGGGGCCTGAACGCCTTGGCCGGCGTGGACAAGTCCTCCGTCCCGCCCAAGTCCGATTACGACCTGCCCGAAGATTGGCTGGAGAAATCCAAGCGCCGTTCGCCAGCCCTCAAGCTGACCGAGAAAGAAAAAGCCATCCTGGAAGCGCTCAAGAAGCCGGTCCAAGTGGACTACAACATGGAGACTTTCCAGAGCGTCATCGATCACCTATCCCGACAGATGGGACAGGAGATCCTGCTCGACAAGCAGGCCCTGGAGGAAGCCGGCATCACCTACGATACCCCCATCACGCTGCGCTTCAATAAACCTGTCAGCGCTCGCACCGCCCTCAAGCGCGTGTTGGCCGACGTTGGCATGACTTATGTGATTCGCAAGGAAACCATCGAAGTGACCACTTTGGCCCGTGCCCGCGAGTTGATGACCGTGCGCACTTACTACATCGGCGACTTGATGGGCGTGGTCAGTCCTTTGCTACCGGCCATCGTCAACGACTTCCAGATGATCCAGGCCGTCGGCATCATCCTCAACGAGATTCAGAACATTGAACCGGAAAGTTGGGAAGGAAAGGGCGGAGCGGGCACAGTCACGTTCGATCCGGTGCGCATGGCGATCGTGGTCAAGCAGAGCGCCGAGGTCCACTACATGCTCAACGGACTGCGCTAAAGGAGAAGGGACAAGGGGCCAGAGGAAGCAAGAAACCGGTTTCGGACCTGGCTCCTCGTTCCTGTTCCCTCGTCCCTGGCCCTTTGGCTCACGGTACGGGCGCCGGCGCCGCTCCTTGCGGCACAGGAGGCGGCAACGGTGCAGCTGGGGCCGCGCCGGGCGCGGGAGCTGCGGCCGCCGCTTCCTGCGACGCCAATTCACGGGGAAGCGGGAAAGGCGGCGACGGCGGAATATATTGGGGAGGATGCTGCAAATAGCGCGGCGATGGTAAGGTCATGCCGGCCATCCACGTCTGACAGCCGCATAATGCCAACAAGGCCAAACCCAGGCCGCCCCGGCGCAGCCCTCGTCCATAACCTGTCCTCTTCATGGACAATGCTCCCTTGTGCGGGCCCTAAACCCATTGATTTCTTGACGAGGAGTCTTAACGATTGTATCGGTTGGGAACGAAGTCGGAATTTACTGAATTTGTCGAAAAAAGCGATTGGGAGACCCCCTCTGGCGAGCCGCCGGGTTGAACCCGGCGGCTCACTGGGATTACAAGCGAGCCGCCGGGTTGAACCCGGCGGCTCACTGAAAATTTCGCGGCAGGCTCGATTCGGAGGACAAGCGTGGCCAGGATAGCATCTCTTCCGCGGAAGGAGGCGTTATTGCCGCTGGAGCTGCACTGGAGTACGGCAGACAATCCGTTGCCGCTGCGGTGCGTGCGTTGGCCAGGACAGACCCGGCGGCCCACGACCGGCCTGGAGGCGCCGCCCTGGCTCTCGACCGGCCCGATACATCAACCATTCGATTTCCCAGGCCATGTCCGGGCGCTGTGTGCCGACATCGTTCGCCACTGTGCGGAATTGCAGCATATTGATATTTCACGCCTGCTTTTCGGCATGACCCAAGCGCGCAGCAGCCGGCGGCACGGCCTGCAAGCGCGGGTCACTCCCATGCGCTTCCGTCACGGCCGACTGACGCGGCGGCAACGCAACGGTCTCTATCAGGTGCAGCGCTATTTCGTCGACGGACGCGAAATCCTCTACTTGGTGACGTTCTGTCTGCCGCGCTTTCTCGATCAGGATTTCGACGAAAAGTTCATCACGCTGTTCCACGAGCTTTATCACATCAGTCCCGATTTCAACGGCGACCTGCGGCGTCATAAAGGCCGCTGCTCTCTGCACACGCGCAGCAAACGCCTCTATGACGCCCACATGGCCCATCTGGCCCGCGCCTACTTGCATAACGGCGCCACGCGCTCGCTGCACGATTTTTTACGGCTCAATTTCGCTCAATTGCAGCATCGGCACGGCAGCGTCGTCGGCGTTGTCGTACCGCGTCCGCGTTTGCTGCCGCTGACGCCGCCAGGGAGCTGCCCGCCGGGTTGAACCCGGCGGCTTGCTTGTAATCCCGGTGAGCCGCCGGGTTGAACCCGGCGGCCTCCGGTGGCTCGCCTGCTGACTCCAATATAAAATTCTTGCAATCCCCCCTGAAGAGCGATACTTTCACGAGAGAAAGGGGTTTCATTAAAATACTGTGAGGCATGCAGTAGGCTCTGCCACTGATTCCGCTAGGGGGTGTCCGCCAGGTTCAACCCGGCGGCCAGCGGCAGGCGAGCCTGAACCCGGGCGAGCCGCCGGGTTGAACCCGGCGGCAGTAGGCAGCTCGCGGAGGATCGTGAAATGCTCGCTTTCTTGACTGGCCCTCTCGATTTCCGCCTTGCTCTGTTGGTGCTGACGGCTTGTGCCGTTTCCCATGTCCATGTCCGCGCTGACGTTATTCAACTGCCTGCCGGTGAGACGCTACACCAGGTCGATTTCGAGCGCCACGTCATGGGCGTGTTCAGTCGCATGGGTTGCAATTCCGGCTCCTGCCACGGCTCGTTCCAGGGCAAAGGCGGTTTCCGGCTTTCACTGTTCGGCTATGATCCAGCCAAGGACTACCTGGCCCTGACCCGCGAACTCGAAGGTCGCCGGATTAATAGCGCCGACCCGGACAACAGCTTGCTGTTGCTCAAGGCCACCGGCCGAGTGCCGCACGAAGGCCAAACACGCTTCGGTCGAGACTCCTGGGCCTATCGCATTCTGCGCCGCTGGATTACGGATGGTGCATGTTGGCAGCCGGGCAACGGCACAATCGTCAAAATCACTCTAACTCCCCCAGAATATGTCTTCGCCAAACCCGGACAAACGGGCCAATTGCAAGTAAAGGCGACCTTCGCGGACGGTACGACAGAAATGGTCACGTCCCTGTGCGACTTCCGCACCAACGACGAGGCCGTCGTTGAGGTGACGCCGTTAGGCCAACTGCGGGCGGTGCGTCCCGGCGACACGGTTGTCGTCGTTTCCTATCGCGGCACTGTTGTGCCGTTGCGCGTCCTGGTGCCGTTCCCGGCGAAACCAGGGTTCCGTTACCCGGATGTTCCGCCAGTCAACTTCATCGACCACGAAGTCTTCGCCAAACTGCGGCGCCTGAACATCGTGCCCTCGGACCTGTCCAGCGATACGGAATTTCTCCGCCGTGTCACCCTCGACACCATCGGTACCCTGCCGTCGCCGCAGGAAGTCCGCGATTTCCTCGCCGATACGCGATCCGATAAGCGTGCCCGCAAGATCGACGCATTGCTGGCGCACCCGATGCATGCCGCTTTGTGGGCGACCAAGTTCTGCGACATCACCGGCAACAATACCGACTCCCTGGAAGGACAGGGACAGCGCAAGCCGCGCCTGAGCCAGATGTGGCACGATTGGTTCCGCAAGCGCTTCGCCGAGAATGTGCCTTATGACGAGATCGTCCGCGGCGTCCTTTGCGCTACCAGCCGCGAGGGACTCCGCCCGGAAGAGTACGTCCAGCAGGTCAAGCAGACTGAAGCCTGTGAGTGTGGTTTCAATGCCACTTATGCCAATCGCGCCACGCTCGATCTGTTCTGGCGTCGGCAACAGCAGGTGCCGATCGAACAGTGGGGTGAAAAAACCGCGGCGGCGTTCCTCGGCGTCCGGCTCGAATGCGCCCAGTGCCATAAACATCCCTTCGACCGCTGGACGCAAACCGACTATCGCGCCTATGCCAATGTTTTCAGCCGCGTGTCTTTCGGCGTTTCGCCGGAAGCACAGCAAGTGTTCCGCGCCGAGAACGCCCAGCGCAACAAGCAAAAGGCCGATAAGAAAACCGTCCCGCTCAACCCGCTGCGCGAAGTATTTCTGACGAAAATCGGCCGAACGCTGCCGGATCCGGACACCAACCAACCGCTGCCGGCCCGCGCCCTGGGCGGGCCAAACATCCCCTTGGACAGCGACAAAGATCCCCGCCAGATCCTGTTCGAGTGGATGCGCGCGCCCGACAATCCCTTTTTCGCGCGCAGCTTCGTCAATCGCGTCTGGGGCCATTATTTCGGCGTCGGCATTGTGCATCCGGTGGATGATTTCTCGCTGGCCAATCCGCCCTCTAACGAGAAGCTCCTCGACGCCCTGGCCAAAGACTTCATCGCCAACCACTACAACATCCGCGACTTGGAGCGCAAAATCCTCCTATCGCGCACCTATCAGTTGACATCGGTCCCCAACGAGACCAACCGCCTGGACCACACCAACTACTCGCATAGCAATATCCGTCCGATGATGGCGGAAGTGATGGTCGATGTTCTCAACGCGGTGTTGGGGACGACGGAGAAATGGGGACCGGAGATGCCGGAGGGCAGCCGGGCCATTGAGATAGGCGCCAGCCGGGTGCAGAACGGCTCGGTCAATTACGCCTTCCGCATCTTTGGCCGACCGCCGCGGACGACGACCTGCGATTGCCAACGGGCCTTGGAGCCGGCTTTGCCTCAAAAGCTCTATCTCATGGCCGATCCTTCGCTTTTGCAAAAATTGCAGGCGCCGCAGGGGCGCGTCGCCCGCTTGCTGGCTGCGGAACAGGACGATAACCACGTACTCGACGAGTTGTTCCTAGCCAGCTTGAGCCGGCTGCCCACGGCCCAAGAGCGCGCCTGGTTCGCCGACTATCGGGCCCAGGCCAAGGACCGTCGCTCCGCCTTCCTCGATACCTTGTGGGCCTTGATTAATACCAACGAATTCGTCTTCAACCA
>JAJPIY010000321.1 GCA_021324515.1 Planctomycetota bacterium | reverse complement strand
TGCTCCTTTGTTATTGAATCAGTTCAATCGGGTTCAGTGGTTCTGCAAGGAATGATCCGCGACCGGTCCCGAAGTTACAGGAGATCCAGGATTATCATTATCCGCGGCACTATTAGCCGCTATCAGTCGCCTGTGTCGGTGGTCGTCGGCAAGCCTGCTGCCTTCCAGGCGGTCATGCCGCCGACGACGTTCGTGATGCCTTCGTAGCCCTCGCGCTTCAGGAACGAGGCGGCGATAGAGGCGCGGTAGCCGGTGCCGCAGATGATCGTGACCGGCTTGTCGCGCGGCACTTCCGCGAAGCGGTCTTGGAGCTGGCCGCCGTGAATGTGGATCGCCCCGTCGATGTGGCCAGCGTTCCACTCACTGTCCGTTCGCACGTCGAGGACTGTCGGCACGATACCGTTCTGAAGTTGTTTCGCCAGCTCATGCACCGACATGGTGCCGATCCGTTCTAGAGGGTAACCGACCGTCTCCCAGGCCTCGATGCCCCCTTCCAGGTAGCCCTAGAGGTCGTCTAGGCCGATGCGGATCAGGTGAGTGGCAACCGCCGCGAGGTCGGCCGGGTTGTCGAGAACGAGGATCATTGGCGTGTCATACGGCAGCACCCAGCCCGCCCAGGTCGGCAGGTTGGCGCCGAGCGGGATGTTGATCGCCCCCGGAATGTGAGCGGCGGCGAACGCCTCCTTGGGCCGCACGTCCAGCACCAGGCAGCGCTCGCAGACGCGGTCGTGAATCTCCTTGGCTCCGATGTGCCGCTGCCCCGGCAGTTCCGGGCCGATGATCTGCGGGCTGGCCGCGTTGACCTTCTTCATGCGGCGGAAGTACGGCGGGGCGATCGGCATCCCTTCGAGAAGGCGGCTGATCCAGGTCGGCTCGTCCTGCCCTGGAGCGCGCCGTTGAAGCGGCCCTCGAACCCCAGCGTGGACGAGCTGCGTGAGCCGAGCGCCTTGCCGCACAGCGACCCCGCGCCGTGGGCGGGGTAGATTTCGGTGAAGTCAGGGAACGCCGGCAGCACCTTGAATACGCTCTGGTAGAGCTGGTGGGCCAGGGGCCGGCGGGCTTCTTCGCCGAGCAGGTCGGGCCGGCCAACGTCGCCGACGAACAGGAAGTCGCCCGTCAAAATCAGCCAGGGGGTGTCCTTGCTGCGGGTCTGGTCGTAGACGGCCCACGACAGGTGCTCGGGCGTGTGGCCCGGGGTGTGGATGGCCTTCAGGCGGATCGACCCCATGACGATCTCGTCGCCGTCCTTGACCACGCAGTCGGCGTAGGGCGGTATCCAATCTTTACCGCCTAGCCCAGAGGAGTGGACCTGGGCGGCACCGCCGATCCGCTCTTTGAGTTCCGCGGCACCGCTCACGAAGTCCGCGTGGACGTGTGTCTCCACGACGTGGGTGATCCGCAGCCCTTCGGTCTTGGACACGCGTAGGTATTCGTCCCCGTCGCGTGTGGGGTCGATGACCGCGGCCTCCTTGGTCTTCTCGTCGCCCACGAGGTACGAGTAGATGGCCAGGCCGGGGATAAAACGCTGATGGAAGAACATGGCAAGTCTCCTGGGTTACACGATGGTTCTTCCGACGATGAAGAGGGCCACGGCGATCATGACGGCGGCGAAGACCCGCTGCAGGTGCGGCCCGGATAGACGACGGCCGAGCAGCATTCCCAATCCCATGCCGACCACCCCGCCGACGACAAACAGCGCCGTCAGGACCGTAGACCAGGAGCGGAACAGCGAAGATCGAGCCGCCGCCCCCGGTCAGGCCGAGCGCAAAGCCGACCAGCAGCCCGAAGGTGACGCTCAGCGCGAGGAACATGCGGCCCCTGTCCGGCCTTTTCCTTGCCCGGCTCCTCGTTTACCTGGTTCCACGGCATCCGGGCGAGCAACAAGCCCATGCCGCAGGTATCCGTGACGCCGGTGAACACCAGCCCCGCGCCGACGAAGGCGGACAGGGCGATGAAGTACGGATGAACGAGGAAGCCAAGGACCGCGCCCAGCAGAACCAACAGACCGGCGGCGATGCGCACCTGGCGTTCGAGGGAAATAGCCTTCTTACCGCGCTTGACGGGCAACCCGGCCTGTTCCCAGGCGAGGGTGCCACCCTCGACGCAGACGACGTTGTGATGGCCCGCCGCGAGAAACCGCTCGCACACCTGCTTGGCCCGGCTGCCGGAGCGGCAGATGACGTAGAGGGGCTCGCCCGCCGTGCCGTTGCGCCCAGCCACGACCGCGTTGGGGTCAAGGCGGTCCAGCGGGAGCAGCCGCGCCCCCTCGGCGTGGATCTCCCGGAACTCCACCGGGTTCGCCCGTCGATCAACTCGACGGGCTTGCCGCTCTTGAACTGTTCGTAAAGCTCCTTGGCTGGAATCGTCTGCACGGACATGCTTTTCCTCCTCGCGATGGTTTCAGTTAAGGCCGACCCGACACGGATCCCAATGGAGAGGCCTCCGCTTCTCGACGGGCCGCGTCTCTATACAGAGGCTGATCCACAAGGAGGGCGAAGGTTACAAGGAAAACGCGAACCCCGACCCACGCACGTCAGCGTCGCGCGAAGTCCTCGGTGAGCCGGAACCGACTGATGGGCCTGGGAGGCTGGGGCCGCCTTCGCGGAGAGGGCACCGGGAAAAGTGAGGAACTGATGAGACGGCCAGGTGAAAACTAGACCTGGGCGTGGGGGAACTTCTGCTTCCACTTAGCGCGCAGCGCAGCCCGGAATTGTGCCTGGAACTCGGGCGGCATCGGGTACGGCTCACCGGCCTTGTACAGCTGGATCGTCTTGCGGATGTTGTCCACCACCACCTGGCAGGGGTTGCAGCCGGCCAGGTGTTCCGCAAAGTCCTGCCAGATCGCCAACACCGACTCGTCGTCGATGTAGTCGTTCAGAGCCTTGAGCAGTTCTTCGCAGGTCATAGCGAACACTCCAAGTAGGTCTATCCCTTCTGATCCGGCAGCCTACCAAAAGTTACATGGTTTCGCCCGGCTTCAATGGTGGTCATGGTCGGGAAACACCCGGGTCGCCTCGTCGCCCAGCACGCGGGTGAGCTGCTCGCGGAGCTGTAGCCGCGCCCGCAACAATCGCACTTTCGTGTTTGCCTCGGTCAACCCCAGGGCCTCGGCCGTTTCCCGGATCGACAGCCCTTCGACATCGCGCAGGAGGAAGACCAGTCGGTATTTTTCATCCAGTTCGGCGACGGCTCCGTCCAGCAGTTGCCGCAGCTCGGCTTTTTCGGCGAGGTTGGCAGGGTTGTCTCTCCACTGGGCGATGAACTCCGGGTGAGGAAGCGAGGCGTAACTGTCCTCGTGGTCCGGGCCGGGCTCCAGGGCAACGGTGGGCAGGCCGCGCCGCTTCCGCAGCACCTTGAGGGCGTGGTTGGTGGCGATCCGCAAGACCCAGGTGGCGATGGCGGAGTCCCCCCGGAACTGGTCGATGTGCTCGATGAGGCTCAAGAAGGTCTGCTGGGTAACGTCCTCGGCGTCCTGGGCTTGTCCTAGAATACGCCGCGCCAAGCCGTACACGCGCGACTGGAAGCGGTCCACCAGCGCCTCGAAGGCCGCGAGGTCGCCTTGCTGCGCACGCCGGAACAACGCCAACTCGTAAGCCGGAGCGTCAACCTCGGAGTCATCGAGCGGTCCTGGGCGTGCAGCGGTCGTGGATAAAGAGTCTCTCATGAGTCGTTGGCCCCACCATCGATTCCGAGAACTGCTGGGAGCGCCAGCAGCCACAGTTCGCTCCACGGCACCCTCAACGCTATTGTAGGAGATGTCTTCCGGACAGTCTTCGCCTGCGCAGAGAACCAATGAGCAAGGTCGTCAGCAGTGCCGATGGGCCGAGTCAAACGTGGTCGTCATCAGCCAGACAGGTGCAAGTTCGCAAGTGCCAGACGAGATGAGGGAGGTTCACTTCCACACCCATAACGTCCAGTGCTCCTGCGGCTGGCCGAGGATCGTCGCCCCGTCAGCGGGCACCACCTCACCCTCGTAGTTGATGGCGCGCAGGACGTAGCCAGCACGCTCGATCTGGTGCAGCAAGCTGACGGCTTGCGGCGAGTCGCGCTGCAGGTGCAGCTCCAGGACGATGGCCGCGTGCGGAAAGCAGGGGATCACCGCCGTTGGCGAGGAACCGGGCACCTTTTCTCGCCTGCATAAACAAAAAGGGGACAGCGTACATTTGCGATTAGTCAGGTAAAGAAAAAGGAGCACGCGTACATTTGCGATTAGTCAAGGTTAAAAGTGCGCTGTACCCTTTTTTCTTCCTACCCTT
>JAJPIY010000285.1 GCA_021324515.1 Planctomycetota bacterium | reverse complement strand
CAAGCCATTCGCAAGATGGCGGCGGACCTCGGCATCGCCATCAGCGGCATCTGTTCATTTCTGTACTGGCCGTATTCGCTGACCAGCAACAAGGCCGCCGAACGGGAGCGCGGCCTGGAATTGGCCGAGCTAATGATGCAGGCAGCCCATGATCTCGGCACCGAAAACGTCCTTGTCGTGCCGGGCGCCGTCTACGTCCCTTGGATCAAGGATTATGAGCCGGTCGCCGCCGACGTATGTGACCGCCGTGCCCGTGAAGCCATCGCCAAGCTGGTCCCCAAGGCGGAAAAGCTCGGCGTCTATCTGAACATCGAAAATATTTTCTTCAATGGCTATCTGCTAAGTCCACAGGACATGAATGCCTTCGTGGACAGCTTCCACAGCAAGCACGTCCGTGTCCACTTCGACACCGGCAACATCATGCTGTTCCAATTTCCCGAAGATTGGATCGCGCTGCTCGGCAAGCGCATCAAGAACGTCCATTTGAAGGAGTTCACCAAAAAAGGCACCGATCATTCACTGGAATCGTTTCGGCCGCTGTTGGACGGCACGACAAATTGGCCGGCCGTGATGGAGGCGTTTGAGAAAATCGGCTATCGCGATTATCTCACATTCGAGTATTTCCATCCATTCTCGCATTATCCGGAGGCATTGATTTACCAGACTTCGGATGCGCTGGATCGCATTCTGGGGCGCAAAAGTTAGCCGCGCACTCCAGCTGACAGCTACGGCGCGCGGTTGACCGGCGAACTTGCGTGGGCGCCGCTTCCTCCGGTAATTTGTAGGTATGCTAAGAGCGGTTTTTCGTCCGTCGATCCTGATTGCGTTGTCGGCGGCGGTGGTCGTGGGGGCCGTGGTAGTCGTCTTCCAGGGGCCGCCGGCGCAGGGCCGGCCGACGCCACTGCCGGTGCTTGCCGGCGAACGCGAGATCGTCTGGCTCTATCCCGCTACCAACGCCCCGTCCTGGGAGCGCTTCGTGGCGGCGGTACGGCGAACCGCCGAACGCTTGCGGCGCCATCGTCCTGGCGTGCAAGCCGATGACCAATCCGCCTTTCCTCAGCAGACGGCGGCAGTGCCGGAAGTGGCGTTGTCCTGGAGCGAAGCAGGGAAGCGTTTCGTCTTTCGTTGGTACAAACTGACCGGCGCTTGGAAGACGTGCGATTGGATTGAGGCGCTCTTGGCACGTCAGCCGCCGCCGTTGGCCATTATCGGCGGCAGCTCCAGTGACAGCGCCCGCGAGTTAGCAACGTGCTTGAACCGCAATGCCGCCAAGCTGCCGGCGCAGGACCGCCCCCTGTTGTTGTTGACCAACGCCACGGCCGATAAGGTCGCTCCCTACAGCGAGGGCGAGACAGCCCTAATTGCCACGACGGAAGAGGCCACGGTCCCAATGATGCAGCTGTATCCCGGACGCACCTTCCGTTTTTGCTTCGCTAACAAGCAGATGGCCGCGGCCGTCAGTGATTTCATCTGGGGGCGCGATGATCTTCGTCCCGATAAAGATCCCGTGTACATGGCCCTGTGGAACGACGATTCGTATTCGCGCGATCTGATCGATGGTTTCGGCACGGCGTTGCGGCAGGTGACGGCGCGCGACCTGGCGAATCAATGGACGTGGATGGTCAATCAGCTGCTCTTCAACTTTCCGCCGGGACTGGCTGGGGGTATTTTCCCGGAGCAACGCCTGCCGACCGATCCCAACGAAGAGCGCAGCGCCAGCACGTTCTGCCTGGGCATCCCGCCGGCGCCGCACCGCATTGATTCCAGCGTAGGCTCCTTTGACACGCCCAATCGCTACGAGGCCAAAGCAGCGGGGGACATGCTCGATGCGTTGCTGTTTCAAGCGCAGAACCGGCCTTTGGTGATTGTGGCGGGTCAGACGCAGCCGTCGCGCCGCTTTCTGCGCGGCCTGGTCCGCGGGATGCCGTCGCTGTCCAAGCGCGTGCAGATCGTCGTCGCCACCGGCGACGCCATCGCCTTCAACACGGTTTACCGCGATCGTCACGTGGCCTGGAACATCCAGGATTTGCCGTTCGCGCTGGTGTTTTTCTGTCATCGCAATCCCATCGATGCCGATGCAGGTTTTCGCGCCGGCTCAGGCAAAGATGTTCAGACGGGAGACGGCGAGCGCGACGGCACGGCCGAGACAGGGACCGAGGATGTGTTGTTGTTCGGCGACATTGTGGCAGCGCTGGTGCAGGCAGGTGCGCCGGCAGGAGGAACACCCTGTGCCCACGCCGAGGAGTTAGCCGAGCGTCTCGCGGAGGTGCGGTGGGAAGACGATCGTATTGAGCTGGGCGGCTCAGGTGTGCCGCTGTTCGATCGCGAAGGGCAACGGTGCAATGGCACCGGGGAGCACGTCGTTTGTTTGCAACCGATGTGGAATGAGGATTTCAAAGATCGGCTTTTGCCGTGTGCTACCATCGAGGTATGGCAATGGCGGCGCCGTGATTGGGCCAAGGGCGAGCACGGCCAACATTGGCAGCGCCGCGGCGACCCGTTGACCGTGTGGTATAACGATGTCCATTAGGACAAAAACATGACGGACCCAGGATCTCTTGTCGAGCGGACCAGGCGGCGCAAGCACTTCTGGAGTTATGCGCGCATTTTGGCCGCTCCGCTGTTGTTATGGGGACTGGTCCTCGTTGCCCTTCGTGTGCCGCTGCAAACTTGGCTGGACGGCGAGAAGGGTTATGATGAGGCAGTCCTGCGCGAATGGCTCGACGAAGCCCGCGGTTATCGCGGCACTCTGCGCGAAATGATCGAGGATTACCTGACCCGCGCCCGTCACTACGTGCAGCGGATTCACTCGCGCCCGCATCCTGCCGAGAAAGCCGAGGACCGCGAAGTCCTCCAGTTGCGCGCGAACTTGGCCATCCGCCATGAGGAAATCTACGAGCAGCTGCGCACTCTCGGTTCGCCGCCTACCAAACGCGATGCCGGCCAACTGCCGCTGTTCCCCATCATTTATCAACTGCAAGTGCGTTTCCATCTGCAAGGAACGCCCTTGGCCGATCTGTCGGCAGTCCCGCTCGGCGCGGACGGTCTTCCCCTCGACGCACCGATCACCTGGGATTCCGGTCTGCCCTCGGATGCTAGCCAGTATCAGGTATTGGAACACGCCCTACTCCCCCCTTATGCGACTATTTATGTCCGCTATCAGTTGCATGCTTACAACAAACGCCAGCGTAATGAAGAGGCGTATCATCAGCGGCTGCGCCAACTCAGCGCCCTGGCGATAGCTGGTACGGTGCTCAGTTTGACGTGGATGGTCATCGTGCAGCGACGCCAACGGGAACGCGAGCGCCGCCAGGCCGAGACCGAACGTCAGCTGCTCGAACAGCGCTTGGCGACTCAAGCCGCCGAACGTCAAGCACTGGAGTTGAAATCGCAAATGTGGGCCAGCATCGGCATCATGGCCGGCTCCTATGCTCACAATATTAAGAATTTGCTTGTCCGCCCCAACGACCTGCTGCGCCGCTGTCTGGAGGCCGACAGCCTGCCATCGGATCAAGCACTGATGCTCAGCGAGATTCAGCAAACACTGAGCACTGTCACCGAACGTTTGCAGCAGATCCTGCATACAGTACGGCGCGATCCCAACCGTGCCGAGACGGTCCTCCTTGACCTCAACGCCGTGGTCAATGAATTGGAACAGACCTGGAAAGGGCTGGCCCGCGAAAAGTGGAAGTTGGAATTGGTGCGCGAAGTACAGATGGAGGGGCCGCTGTGGATCAGCGGCGATGTTTCACACTTGCAGCAGGCCATCGAAAACCTTCTCTTCAATGCCCGCGACGCTACCTTCGAGATGCGCAATCATCTGCGTGACCGCATCCGACAAGCGGCCGATCTCGATGCTCAGGGCCGGCGTCAGGCGCTCATTGCCGCCGCCGCCTGGCGCGGCCGAGTGGTACTCCGCACGTTCCGCTGCGATCAGGAGATTGTCTTGGAAGTGTGTGACAACGGCGTCGGCATGACCGAAGAGGTGCGTCGCCGCTGCACCGAGACGCATTTCTCCACCAAGCGCGACAACGCCATCTACGAAGGTCACAGCACCGGCATGGGACTGGGCTTGTCGTTCGTCGTGGCCATCCTGGAACACCATAAGGCCCGGCTGGAGATCGATTCCGAACCACTGCATGGCACGACGTTCCGCATCCGTTTTCCTGCGGCAGACAATCAAGCCAGCGAGGGACGTAGGGCCTCTGATCCTTCGCCTCAGGGGGTCTATGTCCCCGGTCCTTCCGGAGAGAGCTCGGCATGAAGTATCTGGGGGTGTTTTGCGGCTCAAGCAAAGGCGGGCCGGCGATTTATGCAGAGACGGCGCGTCGGTTCGGCGCAGCGCTGGCCGGCCGCGGCTGGGGGCTGGTCTACGGCGGTGGACACATCGGCTTGATGGGCGTTCTTGCTGATGCCGTGCTGCAAGCAGGCGGTCCCGTCATCGGCGTCATTCCGCGCTCGATGGTCGAACGTGAATTGGCCCACGAAGGTTTGACCGAGCTTCACATTGTCGAAACCATGCACCAACGCAAAGCGTTGATGGCCGAACGCGCCGCCGCATTCGCCGCTCTGCCCGGCGGCGTCGGCACGGCCGATGAGTTCTTCGAGATTGTCACCTGGCGTCAATTGCGGCTGCACGCCAAACCGATTGGCTTGCTCAACGTCGCCGGCTTCTTCGATCCGCTCTTGGCCTGGCTCGATCGCACCGTCGCCGACGGTTTTTTGCGCATGGAGCATCGCCGTTCGCTATACGTAGCCGAAGGGCCGCAACAGCTCCTCGATTTGCTCTGCCCGTGCTGAGGAGGCCAGGATCCTGGGCCTTACTTGCTATTGCGCATCTTTTGCAACTTGGCCCGCAGCAATTCCAATTCGCGCTCTGCGGCATCGGCGCGTTGTTTTTCTTGTTCGGCGCGTTGTTTTTCTTGTTCGGCGCGTTGTTTTTCTTGTTCGGCGCGTTGTTTTTCTT
>JAJPIY010000356.1 GCA_021324515.1 Planctomycetota bacterium | reverse complement strand
TTGCGATGGCATTGATCGCACCAAGCGACGATCGACCAATCGTCCATCCCCCCGGGCGCTCCGAAGCGCAGCGGATAAACAACGCGGTGGCAATTCAAAAGCGCCACAGTGCCGAGGACAGGATGCGTGTTGCAAGTATTGACGACGACGTAGGGGGGGCCTTCCAGGGCCGGCTGAGTGCCGCTGAAGGCCAACAGGTTGACGAAGGCGGCTGGACGATCGCTGGAAGGCGGACGTTCGTAAGCCAACAGGTTCACCACATCCAGTCCTTCGGCCGCTCCTTCCAGGCGAGCCGCGTGCGGCGATAAGTCGTGCGCGCGGCCGTCGCCGGAATACCAGCCGCGGGAACGCCAATCGAGGATCCGTTCGATCGTCAGGCGCAGGGCGATTTTCCCCGGACCGAGGACCACTTCACGGCAAAGAGGCAGATATTCCGGTCCCTTGGCCACCTCGACGCGGACGGGGCCGGGAGGCAAGTGGACCTCGCAAACGCCGTCGATATAGGCGAAATCGACATCGCCGAGGCGGACCTGACCGCCCACATCGGCGCCGGGCGCAGTGGCGAACTCCGTCAGGCGGCCAAACGGCATTCGGCAGACGCCGGCCGCATCAACCAGGCGCAAACGCACCGGCGTCGGCTGGCCAGTAGCTGCATCGCTGATGCGCACGTGAACGGTGAGCATGGGACTTATTTTACACGCCCATCGGGGCGAAGAGGGGCCGTTTCCCGGAGTTGCTTCTGAGCGGCCTGAACCTCGGCGATCACGTCCCGGCACTGCTCCGGCGAGAGGAATTGCCGGCCCGATTTTCGAGCTACCTCTACGGCCCATGCGTACAGATGTTCGGCCTGTTCCCTCTCCTGCAATCCTGCATAGGCATGGCCCAAGTACATATAGGTGCGCGGATCGTGCGGATAACGCTGCCGCGCGGCCTCAAACACGTCCCGCATCTCCGGATAGAGCGCTGCCTCGCCCACCTTGGTGTAAACCATGCCGAGTGTGTCGAGAAATTCCGGACGCAGACGATCGGCGGAGATCGGCTTGTGACTGAATCGTCCCTGGCGTGCTTCCTGGACCAGGCGCAGGGCTTCGGCGGCGTTGTTGAAGTGCCTGGCAAGCAGCCAGGCCAGGTTGTTGGCGGCGACAGCGTTCTTGCCTTGGGCCAGCACTTTCTCGTAAACAGCGCGGGCCTTGTCCCAGGATGCTTGCGCCAGGTACACTTCGCCCAGTTGCAGCAGCAGCGCTGCATTGGCGGGTTCTTTGTCGAGCAACTGCCTCAGCCAATTCTCTGCCTCGCGCCACGCTTTGCCCTGAGCTAAAGCGGCGACCATCTGCAAGGAGAGATCGAGTGCAGCTCGATCCTCTCCTTCGCGCCCTGGTTCTGCGTGGGAGTGTACCGTAGCTTCGGCTAACTTTCGCGCTTGCTGGAGCTTGTTGTCCTCAGCAAGAAGGCGGACCTCCGCTTGCGCGGCAGCAATGCTGTCGGGTTGCTCCTTCCGCCAGCGCTTGACCAATTGCCACGCCTTGTCCTTGTCGCCCCGTTTGAGAAGCAAGGAAATCGACCCCTTATAGGCCGCGCTCAACTTCGCATCATTGCGGAGCAGGTCTTCATAGATCGCAAGGGCGTTGTTGGCTTGATCGTCCCATTCGTTGAACCGCGCTTCGAGAAGACGGACCTTGGTGTTGTTCGGCAGAAGTCGTCGCAGCGTATCCAGGCGTTTGCGCGTAACAGGGCGAAGATCGGGATCGCGCAACTCCAAGGCGAGGTTAACGGCCAGCTCCAAAGCAGCAGGGTTTCTGGGACTTAGGTTGAGGGCACGGATGACTTCCGTCAGGGCCAAGTCTTGCCGTCCTGCCAAGGCCCAGAAGGCCGATTTAGTTAGAAGGGCCGATGCCTTGGCTTGTGGCTGCTGATTCAGCACCATCTGCTCCCAGGCATTGAGGGCCGCGGCCATACTCGTGACCGGGGCCGGTTTGTCTCCGGGAGTACCTATTTCATCGAGCTGAAGATAGGCATAGGCGCTGGCCAAAAGGAGTGCCGGCTCCTCAGGCGCATCATTATGCAGACGCGCAGCTAAATCACGGGCTTTGACAGGATCGCTCTGAGCCAAAGCGAGAAACGACTGCAACAGGCCCCGCCGGCCCGCCGCTTCGTAAGGGTTGTACTGACAGACGCGCAAGAACCCTTCTGCCGCAACTGCGTAATCGCACTTGTGGAATGCAAGCACGGCCTGCCAACTTTGGATCAACGCACTGTCTGCGTGCCGCGCTAGCGCCTGGCGTACCTGTCTCTCCCGTTCATCCGCCGAAGCAGCCTGGATCAGCAGAGCGTCCGTGGCGACATCGTGGGGCAGGTGTTCTAATACCTTTTGGCTGCCTTGGCGGTCACCCTTAATCAGTAGCACCGCCGCCAGCACGCGCTGGTAGCGCTCGCTCTTGGTGTCGGCGAAATGCGCCGGCGCTTGCAGATAAGCGAGCGCCTCATCGATGCGCTTCATGCGGACCAGCCACTCCACCTTGAAAAAGCGAGCATCGAGATCGGCAGGGTGATCTTGGATGAATTGGTCGATACGCTTCTCGGCGTCACGGGCTGGCCAGAATAGATGAACCTCTGTGCGTAACACGTCTACGCTGTGGGGATAGAGGGTGCGCAGCTGGGTTAGTTCCTGCTCGGCCCGTTCGCGGCGTCCTGTAGCAGCGTAGTAAGTGACGAGGAGCTGGCGGGCCTGCCGGTCTTGCGGTGTCTGTTTCCGGAATTGCTTGCGTAGGTTCACGATAGCATTCTCATGGCCGTGAGCAAGGCTCAGGGACACGGGCTTGTCGGGATAGCGGTGGGCTGCGGCCCGTAGTTGGGCCAAGGCGCTATCGGCGTGAGCGTTCATCAGAAGCAAGGCCAAATCTTCCGGGCCGCGAATAAATTCCAGCGCCCAGGTTTTTTCTTGCAGCGTCAGGCGATCATAAACCTTGTATGCCTGAGCTACCTGCTGCAAACTGGCCAGCGCCTTGTCGGGCTGTCCCAGGGCTGAGTAAACGGCGCCGAGGACCATGTGGGCCCGGCTCACGAGATCGGCCTCGCCAGATGCGAGGACTTGCTCGGCGAGCTTGCGGGCTTGGACGAGCCGGCCGTCGCGGTAGGCAATGGACGCTTCTAGTAGCGCGGCCAGGGCGCAAGCGCGCGACGATTTCGACTCGTTAAGAGCGTTCAAGTGGACGCGGACCTTTTCCAGTTTGGCGCCGGCGAGGGTCATTATCTCGGCCGCCTTTGCATGCAGTTCCACTAACTGACCCGCTGGGACTAGCGCTTCTCCTGCCAGACGCAAGCCGTCCTCAAGCCATTGCAGGGCTTGTTTATTCCACTCGGCCTGCCTCTCTTTGTTGGCGCGTTTGCCCGCAAGGTAAGCCTCACGGACCAACAGACTGGCGAGGGTTTCATACAGGACGGGGTTGGATACTTTTTGCTCACGGGCCTTGCGCACCAGTTCCTGAGCAAGGTTGAGGTCTTGTTCCCAGTCGGAAGGCGACTCCTCCCAGAAAGCCGACCCCGCCTTGGCCAGCGCCTGCACAGCGGACAGGGCGCAAACGGCGCTGTAGGGCGGGCCTTGATCGGCCAGCTGTCGGCATCGAGTCAGGGTGGCGTGGAGCAGTTCTACGACTTGGGACACTGCATCTGGTGTTTTGCGGGTCGGCCCTGCGGGGAGGAGGCTGTCCTCTACGGCCAACGTCAGGGCCAGAAGATGAAGTCCTAGAAGACCTTCAATATCCCATTTTCCCGGATGCTCCAACCCTTCGCCGTTGGCGGCGCGGGCCAAGGCACCCTTGGGAGCGAAAAGCAGCGAACGCAAGGTTTGCTCTTCGCTCTCCCGGCGTTTGCTGTTGTTCGGGGCGGCATCGTCGCGCAGCCATTGGGCGATTTGTGCTTCCAGGAAAAGCGTCCGCCACAGCGGATAATTGCCGGAGGCCTTGAGCTGCTTGACATATTGCCGAGCTTGCAAGACGCGCGTGCGGCTGCGGCGGCCGGTGTTGTTGGGCTGCTCGAAATCAATGCGTGCGAGTAGATACAAGGCCCAGGGCTCTTCGGCGTTGATTTGCCTTAGCTGGTGAGCGATCTTTTCGAGGATGTTCCAGTCCGGTGCAGATAGCATTAATTCCGTGAGCAACGCTTGCCGCTGCACAGCGGGGTCGCGGCTCAGTCGCCGAGCAGCCTCGCGCAGACAGGTGAACGCTTCTTGACGCGCGGCGTCATTGGGGATGGCAAGTATGGCGTAGAACTTAGCCCCACTGAGCGTATCGATGGTTTGCGGCAAAGGGCGCCCTTCGGCGATCCCCTTGGCAACGAAAAGATCGCGCAAGGCGCGTGCCTTGAGCCAAAGGGCCTTTCCTTCGATCTGGTCCAACCTCGCCGTTGTTTCCTCGCTGGCTTGCTGGCCCTCCTTGGCAATCGCGTCGAGCAACTTGTTCGCTTGCAGATTGGCTTCTTCGAAACGAATCGCCGCCGTAGTTGTGTCGCCTTGGTCGAGGGCATCTACGCCCTTAGCGTAGGCCGCTTCGGCTTTGCTCAGTAGTTTCTCCACACCCGGTGCGAAAAAGACCCGACTGGCTGAGATGCCGCCAGCCAATGCCGCAGCGACCACCGTTGCGGTCCCAAGAAGTTTGATCCAGCGACCTTTGTTGCTCATGAAAATATCTTTTGTTCGAGTGGTTGTGTTTTCACAAGTTCCTGCACCCGAATTACTCGCGCACCAAGGCAATGGGCAGCCGTTCACAGCCGAGGTGGACTGGGGTTGGCAGATGCGCCCGACACAAGGCCTCATCCACGGCGGCTAGAAATCCCTGTTCCACCGCTTTCGCTTCTTTTTCTCCTCCAAAGAGCGAAACTTGCACAGTGACGCTGGGCATCGGATAATTTTGCTGCTGATAGAGGCGGCGCAGGAGCGTTTGTCCCGTTCCCGGTGGAGCTTCTAACGTGTAGTGCCAATAGTACACAGTTGTGAACTGACTGACGCCGGTGCGGAAGCGGAAGCGCATTACCCACCGTCGGCCCTCGGTGTCCAGGGTGATCTGCCGCCGCATCGCACGATCTTCCGTAGCGCCGGACGCATCGCGGATGCAGATTTCCGGGTGATGTTTGCGGTCGTCGCCCTGACGGGAATAAACTATGTACAGATACACGGCCGGTCCCGCAGGCTCAGCTTCGTACAGGCGATAGAGCAGATCATCGGCGTGATAAGGCAGCTTGGCGCGGAACTCCTCGAGGTTGGGCAGATCGCGCCCTCGCCAAACTTGAGACGACGACAGCAATTCGCAGGGCAGTCTGCTGAAGGGAGCATGGAGATCGGGATAGGCCGGGGTTTCGCCGGCATGGAGATACCAGATTAATCCGCCCTCGGTCAGTACTCCCCCAAGCAAGCAGACAACGGCAATCCGCAAGCCGTGTCTTGCCCAGTCATCCTCTAACGGTCGTGGTTTCGCCTCTCTGCTTTCTAACGGTCGCGGCCCCGATACGGGCATTAAGCGATTCAATCCCCAGATAACCATCAAGAACAGCGCTATCCCCAGAGGTAATGTCACCCATGCCGGAACTTCATGCACCCAAGTGCCTATCCATTGGGGGCCAAAACGAACAGCCCCTGCCGCCATCAAGAGGATGCGGGCCACATTGGTGAAGAGGGCGACCGGGACCGCCGCTGCGACCAGCAAAACCCGGAAGGCCAGCGGTTTGCGGACTAATCCACCGACCAATACCCCCAGCGCCACAAAGGAGACCATTTGACGCAAGCCGCTGCATTCGGTCGCCACCACCAACGGCCCCGATACACCGGCTAGGTAGAGTGAGTTGCCGCGCCGATAGCAGACGACGAACGGATCAATCAGGGCAGCGCTGATTTGGCCTACCCAATCTTGCAGCCATAGTCCGGCGAAGTTCGTCCATGT
>JAJPIY010000347.1 GCA_021324515.1 Planctomycetota bacterium | reverse complement strand
GACGATCACAGACAGGTTTTTCGGCATCCCACTACTGGTGTCCACCTTCAATTCGCAGGGAAACCTCGTGAGCGTCGATCTGTTTGGGAGCATTAACGTCACGTTCTTGTTCTTGCTGCTGTAGGAGCGGCTGGTTGCTGTATGTGTTCTCTGAGCCGTGCAGGCAAACGCAGTGGAGTAAGCAGAAGTTTAGCCGCTTGCTTCGCTGCCTGTGCGGCTCGGACGATGCTTGCCTTCCACTTTGTCCTGCCGGCGCCAGGCGATATAATCCAGTTGTTGCTTATGCCTTTATTTTTCCGCATTCGAGAAAGATATGAAGATTGTCGTCTATCCGCATCCGGCCTTGCGTCATCCGGCCAAGCCGCTGGTCGCCATTGACAAGCAGGTCCACCTGGATGCCGGGCGGATGCTCGAATTGATGTACGAACACAAAGGTCTCGGTCTGGCCGCCAACCAGGTTTTTCTGCCCTATCGCATCGTGGTTCTCAATCCGACCGGCGATCCGCAGCAGCGCGACAAGGAGGAAGTGTTGCTCAATCCCGTCCTCCTGGAGCGCAAGGGCACGATCGAAGGTGAGGAAGGCTGTCTCAGTTTTCCGGGCCTGTTTCAGAAGGTTCGCCGGGCCAAGACGGTTCGTGTACAGGCGTACAATCTGCGCGGCGAGGTCGTCGAGAAGAGCGTCAGCGATTTGGAAGCGCGGCTGTGGCAGCACGAAGTCGATCATCTCGACGGCATCTTGTTCATCGACAAAATGGGCACCATCGCCCGCCTGGCCAGCCGCAATGCCCTCAAGGAATTCGAGCAGAATTTCCAACGCGCCCAGGAGAAGGGTGAGATCCCGGCCACGGCCGAGCTGGAACGCATTCTCGAGGAGCGCTCGGCAGCGATGGAACAGAACGGCTCGCCGCCGACGGACGCGGCCCCACCCCTTTAATCGAAGGATTATCGTCATGCGTCTCGTCATGATGGGTACAGGCCTGTTCGCCGAGCCGACCCTGGAAGCGCTTTTGGCCAGCCCCCATTCGGTCGTCGGTCTGGTGACGCAGCCGGATCGTGCCGCCGGTGCCGAGCGCGGCTCAACCCGGCAGACCGGCCGTGGCCTGAAGACCATCGCCCAGGAACACGGCGTCCCCGTCCTTCAGCCGGAGAACATCAACTCGCCGGAAGGTGTCGCGGCTTTGCAGGCGCTCCAGCCGGACCTGCTCGTCGTTGCCGCTTATGGCCAGATCCTCTCGCGGGACGTTCTGGCCGTGCCGCCGCATGGCGGCATCAATGTTCACGCTTCGCTGTTGCCGAAATACCGCGGCGCCGCCCCAATCGCCTGGGCCATCTATCACGGCGAGACACGCACTGGCGTCACGATTATCAAAATGTCTGTGTCACTCGATGCCGGCGACATACTAGCCCAGGAAGCGATTGATATTGGGCCGGACGAAACCGCGGGCGATGTCGAAGCGCGGCTGGCGCCGCTAGGGGCGCGGCTGGCGCTTCAGGTAATCGAGCAGATAAAGAATGGTACGGTCCAAGGCCGCAAGCAAGATCCCAGCCAGGCGACCAGGGCGCCGAAATTGAAGAAAGAGCATGGACTGATCGACTGGAGCCGCGCCGCCGGCCAGGTAAGCAATCAGGTTCGGGCCATGCAACCGTGGCCGACCGCGTATACTTTTCTGCATCGGCGCGGACACCCACCGCTTCGCGTGATCCTCTATCGCATGGGAGAAGTAGCCGTTGCTTCGTCCACAGCCGATCACCTGGCGCCGGGCGGCGTGTTGCTCCCCGCCGACAAATCTCTCTGGGTGGCGACAGGCGCTAATGAGGCCGTAGAAATCCTCGAACTGCAACCGGCCGGCAAGCGCCGGATGTCAGCTCAAGAGTTTCTGCGCGGCCATAAACTTCAGGCCGGCGATCGCTTTGGTCCGGAGACGCCATGAAGCGTAAGCTACCGACTTTTCGCGGACGCTGCCACAACGCCCGCAGTCTCGCCTTGCAAGTGCTTCTCGATTGTCACAAGCACGACGCCTTCCTTCAGGCAATTCTCGATCGCCGATTCGCCGCCCACCCACTCTCTGCCGCCGACCGCCGATTAGTCACGCAGCTGGTTTACAGCGTCTTGCGGCGGCGCGGCACACTGCGGGCGCTGCTGCAACCGCTGGTGGATCGGCCTGCGCATCGGGTCGAAACATGGCTGTGGGACGCGCTTTACTTGGGTGCTTGTCAATTGGCCCTGCTCCGGCACATTCCTGCACATGCAGCGGTGCATGAGACCGTTGAACTGGCCGTCTCCTTTGGCCGTCCCGGTGCGCGTGGCTTCCTTAACGGCGTCCTCCGCCGCTTGTCGGAACTCTTGACCGCGGAGCACACAACTGCCGCCGCGGCGGATGCGCTGCCCTTAGAACACGGAGAATATCGTCGCCTGTCCCGCCCTGTTTTCCCTGGTCCCGCGATCCAACCGCACAAATATCTCGTCGCCGCCTTCAGCTTGCCAGACTGGCTGGTCCATCGCTGGCTGCCGCGCTACGGGTTCGCGGAATGCCAACGTCTCGGCTTCTGGTTTGCCGGCCCCGCGCCGCTGACATTGCGTTGTCAGCCGTTGCGGTGTTCGCGCGAGCAATTGCTGGCGGCCCTTCACGATGCCGGCCATGCCGCCGAACCGGGCGAACATCCGCAAGCGATCCGGCTGCATGAACCCGGACCCATCCGCGACCTGCCCGGCTACGCCGACGGCTGGTTCAGCGTCCAAGACGAGTCGGCCATGCGCGTCGCCTCGGCGCTGGCGCCCGAACCAGGCGAAACCATTCTCGATCTCTGCGCCGCCCCCGGCGGCAAAACCACGCACCTCGCCGAACGGATGCATAACACCGGCCGCATCGTCGCCTGCGATGTGGACGGACAACGCTTGCAAACCGTCGCCGATCTGGCCCAACGCCTGGGGTTGACGATAATCGAGACATACAAAATCCGTAAAGAACACGGCACGGATGTCCCGCCAGGCCCTTTCGATCGCGTCCTGGTCGATGTGCCGTGCAGCAACACCGGCGTCCTCGGCAAGCGTCCCGAAGCACGCTGGCGCCTGCGGCCGGATGATTTACCGCAGCTTGTGGCCCTACAAAAACGCTTGCTTCACACCGCGGTCCAGTATGTCCGCCCAGGAGGGATCGTTGTTTACTCGACGTGCAGCATCGAGCCGGAAGAGAATCAGCAGGTCGTCGAGTCGGTGCTGGAAAGCAACCCAGAGTTACAGCTGGAAGCCACTGAGGATACCGTGCCCGGCCGGCCCGCCGACGGCGGATTCTGGGCACGCCTGCGGCGAAGCGAGTGACGAACCGAAGAAACCGCCTATTCTGCCGCTTGAGCGGCGCGGCGAAGGATGAGAAACGCTTCTTTCAAAGTGTGGCTAACGTCGCCCTCCGGTTGAGAAAGCACCAACTCTTGGTACTCATCGAGAAACTTTATGCGAACACGATGAAACAGGTGAAGAAAATGGCGCAAGAAATCTACGCAACCCAGTACGGCAATTTCGACACCACCTAGCTCTCTGTACTGCTGATTGGCGTATTCCGGGACGGCCGAGTCAATGGGTGCAGTCGTTACAAAGATGTAGTTCTGGACCCTCGCACCCTCGGCAATCTTCTGATATGGCGATATCGATATCTCCGACAGTCACAGGTTTATGTTTCATTTCGTAGGTTGTAACCACCTTGTCATCGCCCGACAATGTGATTTCCACGTCTCCGAAGGCGCTTGTCTGTTTATCCGCAGCAGTGTGAGCTTTGAGCGGTAACACTTTCTCCCCAAGCTTCTTGGAAGCTGCTCGATACGCTGCTGCGACAACGAGGACCGGAAGCCGCGAAGAATGCTTGCGAGCAAGGTGCTGTTCGATCAGCCGAACGATGTCTTCGGACGATAGCGCCAGATCACCGGCTTCCACTTGCAGTCCTTTCTTCAGGCTCTCCAGGCGTGCCTGGCGCTCATCTCGCTCAACGATAAGAAGACGAACCAACTCGTTGAGAACGTTCGCGGCGGACGCCTTTTGAGATTGGATCGCATGGAAGACGTGAAGAATTGCAGTATATAGCTCGCGCGGGCGTCCGGTGAGGCTTTGGTTCAGATCGAGGACGACGGTTTTCGTCCGAAAACCAGGAGTCAACGAACCAGTCGTAGTACCGCATGGCAGTTTGTGCTTGCTGATGAACTTTGAGACATATCTCTCATCATAACTGCGAACACTATAGGCATCGGCTTTATCTGCATCCGCGTAAGTTCCTATGAATGGCTTGCGAATATCAATACCCGGTTTATGGATCTTTGCCAGCGTTGCAGCCAAAAGAAATCGGGCGCCAGCCCGGTTGCTAGGACAGAGCGCTATCAACGATATCTTCCCCGCTAGATCCTTGTCTGAAATGAAGCCCTTTGCGAGATCGGCTTTCGCGGCTTGGAAAGCTGCCTCAAGGATCTGCGAACAGGGACCCTTCACTGTTGGCTGTCTCGGTTGTCGTTTGCGGTTCATAATTCGTCCAAAGGACTTCGATGCGGGTGCCCTTGGTGGCATGGTTCGTGCGTGCGCTGCTCACCGTCTTGTGCCATTTCGAGGGGGGATAGAGTTTATCCATCAGTTCGCACTGGTAATTGGAAATCGCAACTTTGCCGCGAACACTGTTGAGGAGTTTGGCAAGCTCCACATGTTCCTGATTTGTCATCTCATAGCCATAGGCCTTGGCGTCGCCGCGCGTGTCGTGAATGTAGGGAGGATCGCAGTAAAAAAGCGTATCCGGGGAGTCATACAAACGGATCACGTCCTCTGCCGGACGATTTTCGATCTGGACGCGCAAGAGACGTTCGGCGATCAGCGGCAAATCCTCGATCGCGCCAAGCCAGCGGCTAATCACCCCACTCATTCCGGCACGCGATGTGTTCTTGCAATTGGCCCATCGACCTAGCGTAGCTGTTTGCGCCAAACCAGTCCTCACTTGTCGCGCCCGCACGTAGAAGCGGCGGGCGCGTTCGAGAGGTGGCAGTTTCGGATCGAGCTTGCAGGCCAAGGCAAATTCTTCGCGTGAGAAAGGGGTCAGGCCGATGGCTTCGACCAGTTTCTCTTTTTCATCCCGCAAGACGCGGAAAAAGTTGACGACTTCTCCGTCCAAATCGTTGTACGTTTCGATCGGGGAGGGGGCGCGATTTAAGAGGACGGCGCCGGAGCCGGCAAAAGGTTCACAATAATGATGGCATTTGGGCAACAGCGGCAGCAACCAGGCGAGATGGGAGAACTTTCCCCCGTACCATCCGAACGGAATTAGCTTCTCGCCGTTCAAGGCCGTGATTTTGGGAGGTCGGCGCTTCGGAAGAGTATGCCGACAAAGCATTTTATTCCGGCGATTTACCATAACGTAAGCCCTATCCGGGTTTGCAGAAGCTTTCCCACGCGCTATCCGCCACAACCCTCCTTTACTATCTACATCCTTGCACCGAAGTCAAGCAAACGAGATCATCGGGCATTACCGCTTATCTTATCTTCCCCACACCATCGCGCCAAAGCGCCAAGGTTGCCTTTAAGTGATCGCTCCTGTGCATCCGATGATTGCTCGATAGAGGATGATTCTAGCGAGTGCGGAGGCGGCGAGTCATGGCCACGATTTCCGGCGGTTCGGATGTCAGCGATGAACGACCATATCCTGTGCTGCTCCGCCGGCTCACGCTGCTTCTGCTCGCTATCGGCGTCCTCTGGCGCCTTGTGCGCTATCTGTTGCGTTTCCCAATGTGGGATGATGAAGCGTTTATTTGTCTGAATTTTCTGGAACTCGATTATCTCGGTCTGACGCGCGGGCTGCACAATTGCCAGGTGGCCCCGCTTCTCTTTCTCTGGGGCGAATTGACCTCCCTGCGTCTGTTCGGCGCCTCGGAGTTGGCACTGCGTCTGCTGCCGTTTGCGGCGGGGATGGCGTCGTTGTTTTTGTTCTGGCGGCTGGCGCGGGCGACGCTGCCGCCCTTGGCCCAGATGATTGCCGTAGGGTTTCTGGCTGTCGCCATCTGGCCGGTGTCGATGGGCGCTTTCACCAAGCCGTATGCACTCGACCTGTTCATGTCGCTGTTGTTGTTGCTGCCTGCCGTGCGCTGGCTGCAATGTCCGCAACAAGGGCGCTGGCTGGTCCTGCTTACCCTGGCGACGCCATTGGCGATCTTTAGCTCTTACCCCGTTGTTTTCGTGGCCGGCGCGATCAGTCTCACTCTGCTGCTGACGGCATGGCGGCAGGGGTGGAAAGGACGGCCCTTGTGGAGCACTTACAACACCGTGTTGCTCGCTGCTTTCCTGGGGCATTACCTCATTGCCGGGCAGAGTCAGCTGCATTCGCCAGATAAAGGGGCGACGACTGAACAGGGCATGCAAGATTACTGGGCCGAGGGCTTCCCCCCTGCGCAGCCGTTGGCCCTGGTGAAATGGCTGGTTTTCGCACACACGGGCCAAATGATGGCTTTCCCCATCGGCGCGCAAGACGGCGGCAGCGTACTGACGACGTTCCTGTTCCTGGTGGGCGTCTGGCATTTTTGGACAGCGGGCCGCCGGGATTTACTGGTGCTGTGCCTGGCGCCTTTCGGACTGGGATTACTCGCCGCTGTGCTGCACCGCTATCCCTATGGTGCTTCGTGCCGGCTGTGCCAGCATCTCGCCCCTGCCATCTGCCTCAGCGCCGGCATGGGTGCTGCCGTCCTCTTGGAGCGCCTTCGCTCCGCGGCCGCCCGCCGTCGTTGGATCATCGGCGTTGCTACGTTGCTTCTGTTCGTGGGCGTCTGTGGAATGGTCCGCGATGTGGTCCATCCCTACCGCACCCTGGAGGCGTTATGGACACGCCAAGTCATGCAAGCCGTCGCGGCCGAGGTGCGCTCGGGCGCTCCCATCGTGGTGCTGAACAAGCGCGAGGACATGGATTCCCTGTTCCGCTGGTATCTGGAACAATACGGCGACCGCGTTTGGTGGGCTGGCCAAATCGATTGGGACAAAGCCAGGGCCAACGGCGAGCTGTTCTGTCTGTCCTACGACTATCACAAGCTGAGCGCTCCGGAAGAAATGCCCCTGGCTCCCACGCGCGAACCGATGAAGCTGCCCATCGGGGCAGCCTTTCGCCCCGCTCCGGGTCAACCTGTATGGGTGCTGGCGAGCGGCGTCACCGATACCAGCGTCCCGCCCGATTGGCGGATGCCCGTCAAGCATCTACATCAACTGCGGTTTGTGCTGAAAGATTCTACCAAGGAAGCGAACCCGAAAACGGTGGCATCGAGATGATGGTTGGATCTTCTCGCCGCGTGACGACCTTCGGGACACCTTTCTTGTACCACCACGACACAATCCATAGACTGTTCCAAAAGACTTGTCTATCGAAAAAGAGACGGCGCATGACAAAGATCCGTGCAGCCTACCTCGAATTGGCCTTGCGACGAAATCTTCCCTTTAGCGACGCTCGATGACCAACGGCAGGATGCCGCCGGCGTCGCAGCGTATGAGCCTTGGTTGCCATGCTAGACGGCGGCGCGTTTGCACTTTTGGGCGCCACCATGGCGCCGGGATTTGATTTCGCCGACTACGAGGCGGCGGATCGAGAGGCGTTGATCGCGGCCTATCCGAACTTTGCCGAACGCATCGCCCGTCTTTGCGGATTGCAACAATTGTAACGATTGTGTGAACGGCGCGGCGTCGAACCTGGCGGAATTCTGTTGTATTCTGCCGATAAAATGCAGAAAATAGGGCAACAGTGATGCCGCTCCGGGCTATATTAAGGAGCGCCTGCATTTCGATGTCCTTATGGTCCGGCGGTTTCTCCCGCACTGTGATGATTTCATGGGAACACACCTCTAGAGCGGAGTGGACCAGGCTATGGCGAAACACTGTGATGTATGCGATCAAGACTATGCGGACAACCTGACGGCCTGCCCTCATTGTGCAGCCGGAAAGAAAACCCAATTAGCCGGCCGGGGCGAGGAGCGCAAGACCCAGTTGGCCGCACAGAGCGACGAACGTACCACGCAGCTGGCTGGACCGGGAAAAGAACCAGCGGGTCCGCCGCAGCCGGAGGCGACCCCGGCGGATTCGGCAGTGAACCTCGGCGGCGCGCCGGTAGAGGTGGCTGCGGGCGATTCGGGGGTGCTGCTGGAAGAGGTGGCGAGCAATTCCGGTGTGAACCTCGCCGAAGCTGCCGTAGTGGATGTGGCCAAGCCGGAGCCGCCGGAGCCGTCGGCCAGCGATATTGCTCTGGAATCTCTGATGGCGGAGCCTCCTACAGGAGAGGTAATCGCCCAAGAGAAGGCCGTCTCGGAGAAAGAAGTCGATGAGATGCTCGCCCACTTGGAAGAGACCCCGGCCGAGGAGAGCACGGCGTCCAGCGTTTCGGCGACCCAGGAGACCGCCCCAAGCGCCGAGGGGGAAGAGGCGATCACTGCTGCGGAAGCGGAAGAAGCGGTTGAGGCGGCCGAAGCCGCCGAAGCAGAAGAAGAGAAACCCGCCAAAGCTACCAAGCCGCGCTCGAACATCTTGGCCTTGGCTGGCGCGACGATCCTTGGCATTTTGATCGGCGCGGGTGGAACGATCGGAGTGCGGGCGTTGATGGGACCGGGTGAAGAGAAGAAAGCATCCCTGCCGCTCAATGTACCCCAAGGCTTACCTCAAGCGGCGAAGGCGGCGCCATCGTTGGAAACGCTGGCCGCCCGAGTGGCCAGCGGCGATTGGGACGAAGCCAAGACGGCCGGCATCGAGCAAGTGCAGGCAGCCAGTGCCAAAGAATGGACGGTGCGAGGCGAATATCACTTGGGAAGCTATCTCAAAAACGTCGGCAGCAAGATCAATCCGCAAGATCCTGCCTTGGCGCCTGCCCTCGACGACCTGAAAAAAGCAGCGGAGCAAAACGATCCCAACGCCCTCTACGATCTGGCCTTTATCAAAGAGTTGGCCGGACAGCTGCCGGAAGCTCGCGCTGAATATGCCAAGGCGGCGCAAATGTTTGCCAACGATCCAGTGCAAAAACAGCGTTTCGAGGCAGCTGTCAAGCGTGTGGATCTGAAGACTGCGGCCAAAGCGGCGGGCGCGGCCCTGATGCCGCCCCAGGGCGGAGGGAAGGACTGCACAGTGCTGCTGGCCCTGCTCTTGATCGGTCTCCAACAGCCGCAATCGCAACCCCAACCCCAACAACAGCCGCCCCAGCAACAGCCGCAATCGCAACCCCAACCCTCACCGCCAGCTCCGCCGCCGCAGCAAGCAGACAACAAGGAGGCCGGCTTTGCATTTTGGGAAGCGGCCCACCTGGCGCATAGAGGCCAATTCGAGGAGGCCATTCGTGCTCTGGACCAGGCGCGGAAGCTCCACGATCAGCGGCGTTTCACGCGCCTGCGCAAAGCGCAAAATCCGCTCAGCGATCCGGCCGAAGAAATTTTCCTCCGCTGCTGCGACGAGCTGAAAGCGTACTGGCAACTGGAGAAGGAACTCCGCGACGGCGGCTATCTGACCGATAAGACCACGCCGTCGCAGGCGCTGCAAGCGCTGGTCCAGAAGGTCCAGCAAAGCACGAAGATGGCCAAGGAGTTGCAGGACAAAATTACCGCCGCGCAAAAGGACCAAAAAGAAGCCGAGGCCAAGGCCGCCGATTTGGAGAAGGCACTCCAGAACGCCAAGCAAGAGAACACGAAATTGGACGGCGAGCTTAAGGCGGCGAAGAAGACGATCGAGGAACGTCAAGCCGTTTTGACATCTGCCAAAGAGCAAATAGGGAAATTAACGAAAGACAAAGACGACCTCAACGCCACGCTCACAAAGGTCCGCACCAAGTTGGCCGAAGCCAAGTTCTTCGATTCGGATGGCAAAGCGAACATCGACGAAGCCGTGAAAAAAGCGATCGAGGTCGCCAAGTCCAAAGATCCGCAGGGCGTCATTCGCCAGCAGCGCGACGAGATCGAGCGGTTGTCGGCGTCCTTGCAAGAGCGGCGGCGGCCGGAGGAGATGTTGCCGTTGTGGCTGCTGCTGCTGGACGAAAATCGCAACCGGAGTGAGTTGGTCGGCCAGGCGGTGCGGGACGCCAATCGCGTTTTGGCAGACCCGCAAGCGTCCGCGGTACAGAAGGGCGAAGCGGAAGTCGTGCTAGGACTGGCTTTGCGGAACAGCGAGCAATTCAGCGAGGCCAAGAAGCGGCTGGAGGCGGCCAAAGGCGCCGTGGACAAAGGCGAATGGCAAGTCCGTGCCGAGGCCGCCCTGAAAGAAGTGTCCCATCCAGCGGCGTATTTCATCTCCCAGGCCCGGAATTTATACGATCAGGGCCGGATGGAGGCGGCACTGGACGTGTTGACGCGGGCCATGAAAGTGTTGCCGGAGAAAGAGCAAGGCAAGCTCTTGGCCCAGCGGGGTCTGATCGAGCTGGATGCGGCCCAAGCGAAGGCCAAGGGCGTGCTGCCGCCAACCGAGCCGTTGCTGATGGCCGCACGCAAAGACGCCGATGCGGCCATCCGAGCCGGAGCGGCGGAGGGACACTATGTCGCCGGCCGCATCGCCGAGGAGCTTGGCCAGGTGGATGCGGCCATCGCCAGTTATCGAGCGGCGTTGGCGGCGCACGGGGACCGGCTGGATGCCGAGGGCGGCCGTTATCGCATGGCCCTGGCACGTGTGCTGTTGCTGCCGCGTGAGGCGCGGCCCCGCTCGCCTGCCGGACCTGCTGGGGCCGCCCAAAAAGTTGGGTTCGCGGACACAAAAAACCTCGTCTTGATGCTGACGCTAGGTCTACAAGCACCGCTTTTGCCGGCCGAGGGGCCGGGTCAGGAAGAGGCGGAAAAGCTGGCCGATGAGGTATTGAAAGCGCCCCCCGGTACGGTGCCTTTCCTCGTGTTGGCCCAGGCACTGGCCATCAAGGGCCGCTGGAACCAGGCGCTACAAACCTACGTTGAAGGCATTCGGCCCATGCTGCCGCGCGAATACGGCAACGG
>JAJPIY010000075.1 GCA_021324515.1 Planctomycetota bacterium | reverse complement strand
GTGATCGTCAAGCTGCTGATCCAGAGCGCCACCGGCGATCCGCAGCCGTTGTGCCGCTTGGCCGCTATCTCGACGTTACAACATTTTAAAGACCCGCGCGCTGCCCCGGCGCTGATCGAGGCTTACGAACGCGCTTCAGATTTCCAGCGCGATCGGCCCGAAGCTATGGAGACCATTCAAGAGCAGGCGTTGCAAGCGCTCGGCGTGAACGGCAATCCGGTCGCCGTCGATCTGCTGGTGCGCATCCTCAAGGCGCCGCCGGGGACAGGACCATCGGGAGACAAGCAGAACGACCTCAATCAGCGCATTTGCGCTGCCCGCGCCCTGGGGCATTTTCCGCAATATCAGGCCGCCGAGGCGCTGGTTTCGGCGTTGCGCACCGAGCAGGACGTGGCCCTGCGCGACCGAGCCACGGAATCGTTACGCCAAATCACGGGCAAAGATCTGCCGGCCAATGCGGAGGCATGGGCCGACTTTTTGCACAAGTCCGGCAACGAAGCGCTGGCCAAAAAGAAGTCTGGCGGAAAATCCTTTCTTCTGTTGACCCAGTGGAATCAACGGTCTCACGATTAGCGGCCCCCTCCGCCCCGCTTTAGGTAATCCAGCCTGCCTCCAGGGCGTCGGCGTAGGCCCTGGCGCCCCAGCGGCGGTAGCTGGCGCAGGCGGCGGCCAAGTAAGGCGCCGCCGCCGAACGGTTGCCCAGGCAATGATGCAAACGGGCGGCGCGCTGATAGGCCAGGGCCTGCACCGGAAGATAGCCGTACTGCGCGGCGGCGTTGATAGCTTCTTCATAGGCCCGCAGGGCTTCCGCGTATCGGCCGCGGACCTGTAAGCACTCCGCTGCCAGCAGCCGTTCTTTGGAGAGAAAATTGTCGGCACATTGACAGGCCCATCTCTGGAACTTCCGTCGCGCCTGGTACAGTTGCCGAAGGCAACTCCAGCGCTTCCAGATCGGGACCTGGGGATAGAGAGCGGCCAGTACCAAGCCGTGGTAGAAATAATGCTCTGCGCTGTGAAGCATGCCGCGAGAGTCCTGCAAGTAGCCGGCGGAAAGCCGCGCCATTTCCCAAGCCTTGTCATACTCGCCCCACAGGTACAGCGCCTGCATTTTCAGGATGTAGTAAAAATGGGCGAAATGCCGTGAGCCGAACGAGGCCAATCCGCGTACGTAGTCGTCTTCGTCGAATTGGATGTCGCTGAAGGAAGTCCGCTGGAGCGTTTGACCGCGTAAGTTGCGGATAAACCGGCAGACGCCGGTGATGACGCCGATCGGTTCGCGCAAGCTAGCCCGCTGGAGAAATTCCAGATAGTGTTCTGCGGCGCGTCTCACTTCGTCCATCGGCACCCCTCTCATGTGGTAGCTCATGATGGTGGCCGCGCTGGCGCAACCGATATTGAACAGGTCGGCGGCGTCGCCGCGCTGGGCGGCGCTGGCCGCATGATAGGCAATCCGCCATAACTCCTCGGCTTCCGTTGCCGGCCGTATCCACGAAGTGGCGAAGTAGCCGACGACAAAATAGACCTCGGCTCGTTGGGTTGCGTTGCCATACTTCTCGACGAGATTAAGGGCGAGCCGGCCGAACTCGTAGCCGCGGCGGTGATGGCCGAGTACGCCGCCTTGAAAGATCACGCCATAGGCCAGATAACAGACGGCGCAATCGCGGCTGTTGCCGTGCTTAAGGCACAGGTTGAGGCCCTTGGTCGACACGACCACGTTCAAGCCGGGCTGAACCTGGTAGGCCGCCTTGGCCACGGCGCTGAGCAAGCGTACCGCCGCTTCAACCCGCGGGTCGCTGACCGTGGGCAGCTCCTGCAAGGCGGCAATGTCGCGTCCCCACAGGCGCCATTTCGATTCCAGGTAATCACGGAGGAAAAGGAGGCGGTGGAACTTGGCCGGCAGCCGAAAGCCCAAAAGCGCTGCGCTACGCCGACCGATGGTGTAGGCTTCGGCAAAACGGGCTATGTCGGTATAGAAGTGGATCATACGATCGTAGACAGCGATTTTGTCGAGGTCTGACGGCGCCAGGGCGGCTGCCCTTTGATAAAGCATTTCGGCCCGTTCGTAGGCCAGCACCTGGAGGGCTTTCTGGGCGGCTTGAGTATAGTAGCGGCTGGCCTTGGCCGGCTGCTCGGCGGCCTCGAAATGAGCAGCCAGCGTTTCCGGAGCGGCGTCGCCGGCGGCCTCGAGGACCACGGCCAAGCTGGCATGGTAGCTCTGACGCGCGGACGGCGACAGGTGAGCCAATATGCTCTCACGGATACGATCGTGATACGTTTCGATGTCGTCATCCAGGTGCGGGCCGCTGCTACGCACCAGATGGGCTGAGCGCAATAGCGCGACCAGGTGCGGGGGCAGCGCGGGCAATTGGGCCGCCTCCTGGGCGCGGCGCAGTCGCACCGGCCGACTGGCAACGGCAATCACTTCCACCAGACGCTGCGCCTCGGAAGGCAGACGCAAGACACGGCCCCACAGGACGTCATCAAGGCTAAGCCCCTCGATGGAAGCCGTCGTTAGCCCGGCCCGCAGGTATCGCACCAACTCGCCGACGAAAAAAGCGTTGCCGCCGGACTCGCGGACGATCCATTCAACCCGGACGCGCGTCTCGGCAGAATCGCTGCCCAACAGCACCACAGCCAGCTGTCGTGTTTCTTCAGCGGTCAGCGCCTCGACGACCAGCGTACCGCGCTGGGGAGAGTCCTCGAAGCCGGTGGGGAACTCGAGAAGCTGCAAACAAGCACTGCGGTCGATGTGTTCACTGCGATAAGCGAGCAGCATCAGCAGCGGCGGTGGGGCAGGCGGCCGTAAGGCGTGCGCCAGCAGAGCGGCGCCGTCGAAATCGCCCCATTGCAGATCGTCAATAAAAAGCACCAATGGCCGGCGTGAGGCCAATCGCGTCAACAACTCGCGGAAAGCGGTGAAGGCCCGGCTGCGCAACTCCCGCAGGTCGGTAATGTCGGCGGCCGTCCGCACTGCCTCGGCGAATGCTTCCACACGCGTCAGCACGGGGAAGAGACGCACCAGGACCGCCGCATCGGTCGGCAGCAGCGTCTCCACCTCCGGACGACGCAGGCGAAGCAAATAGCGCGTCAAGGCATCGACCAAGCCGTCCACCGCCTTGTAAGGCATCGATTCCTGTTCGTAGCAACGGCTGCTGAGGATGACGGCCTCGCCGCGGCTGGCCAGGCTGTCCAGGAAGTGTTGGACAAGTGTGCTTTTGCCCGCCCCCGATTTGCCCTGTACATGGTAGACAAAAGTTTTTCCTTGCCGTACCTGCTGAAAAGCCTGCATCAATTCGGCGAGATGCTGCTGGCGGCCGACAAACGGAGACGATGAGGCGGCGACATCCGCAGGCAAGGCCCCGCCGCCAAGGCGTGCCAGCACGTCCGTGCCGCAGGGACGGGCCGCTGGGTCGCGCCGCAGCAGCTCAACGCATAGGGCGTTGAGGTCCTCGGGGATGCCCTCAACCAGATCGGCGGGAGCAATCGCGTCGCGGACTTGCTTGGCCTCCAATACTTCCACCAACGTGCCATAAAAGGGCAATCGTCCCGTGAGCGCTTGGTAGAGCATGACCCCGACGGCGTACCAATCGCTGGCCGGAGTGAGCGCCTGAGCCGCCGCCTGCTCGGGGGCCATGTAGGCAGCGGTGCCGGCGATACCCGTGGGCTGAGTGGCCCACTCCGCCACAGGGACCGAGGGGGCCGACGGACGGCTCGCCGGCCCTTGCCCTTCGACATGGAACTCAGTGATCAGCCCGAAATCAAGCACGATGACCTGACCGTTGGCGCGGACGAGGACGTTGCCCGGCTTCAGATCGCGGTGCAGCTTGCCGACTTGGTGCAGGGCGAGGGTGCCTTGGGCCAGTTGCTGAAAGACGCGGCAGAGGCGCGTGAAATCCAGCTGAGGCGGCGGCAGGAGGCGCTCGCCACTCGCTGCCACGTTCGGGGGGGGAACACGCACCGGTTGGGAAGGCGCCGGGGAGAGGGGTTGCGATGCGGGCAGGTTAGGCGGCGTCTCGGGCGAGACAAGGAGTCGATTACTTACGGTCTGCGCCGCCCGTTGGGACGGGGCGGACAAGCCCTCGGTCAGTGACAAGGGAGTCGGCGCCGCGACTGGGCTGCTCGGCGGATACGAACTCGGCCCCGCTGGAGCGTCGTGTGCGATTGGACTGCCACGCACATACGACAGCAGGTCCACGCCGTCGTCGATCAACTCCATCGTGAAAAACCACTGTTCGCCGTCAGAGATCAGCTCGTAAAGCGGGACAAGGTTGGGGTGGACGATTTCGGCGGAGGAGCGAAACTCCTGTTTGAAGCGATACAGGGCGTCGGCGTTCATGTGCCGCAGCGTCTTGAGGGCTACGCGCAAGCCGCGCTCCCGATCATAGACTTCATAAACTACGCCGGCGCCGCCGGTCTTAAGACGGCGGATCACCTGAAAGCGATTAGTGCCGTGAAATTCTTCTTCGGTGGCCTGTGTCATCATCGATCTCAGTCTGACCACGTCCACATCGCTCGTGCTGCGATGCGAGTCCATCAATGGCTCGAAGCGCCACCGCCGGAAACCGCTTGGGGAAGACATCATTGTATCCCGCAGCGCCGGCATTGTCGAGGTAGTGGATGCGACCGACCCGTGGCGGTGCTCAGGCGAAGCGGAACTCCTCTTCGTCCGGCGTTAGCTGGCCGGCCGAGGAAAGCTGTTCGAGTCCTCTCAGAGT
>JAJPIY010000105.1 GCA_021324515.1 Planctomycetota bacterium | reverse complement strand
CGGCTCGTTGAGGGTCTCCTATTCGGATCCGGAAGACATATTTTGCTGGTTCCCGAAGTGGATCGCCCAAAATCGATTGTCTTCGACCGGATTCTGGTTGCCTGGAATGGTAGCCGCGAGTCATCTCGCGCGGTCGCCGAAGCCATGCCATATTTGCAAATAGCCAAAGAAGTCATGGTTATGAGTGTCATTGGCGAACACGGAAAGAAAGTGGAAGGGAACGTCGGCGACACCGCCGTAAGACATTTAAAGCATCACGGAGTCGCGGCGCACCTCCATCGAGGTAAGTGCCGGAATAGTGATGTAGGCGAAAAATTAATTGCAGAGGCTAAGAAAACGAAATGCGATGTCATCGTGCTGGGCGGATACGGCCATTCGCGCCTGCGTGAGATGATTCTCGGCGGGGTAACCTATCATTTGATGCACAACTCGCCTGTTCCGCTCCTGATGGCCCATTAAGGAAAGGAATTTCAGCGCAAGGCAGCCTCGACGAGGTTGATTACGTCGAATTTCCGTTGGAACAGTAGTCTTAACGCTCAAGCACATAAGTGCCAGGCGCACCGGCGATCGGGAGGAGCCCAGCTGCCGTATTCCCGAGCGTCGGCGGCGCGATCCGCCCCGTCGAGTGACGAGCGAGCCAGGACTGCCATGCCGGCCACCAGCTTCCCTCAAAACGCGGCGCAATATTTCTCCACGTCTCGGGATCGGTGTCACGGTCAGCCGTATTCTTCGTCGCCATCTGGAAGCTGCGGTTCTTATGGCCGGGTTCGCTGACGATGCCGGCATTGTTGCCGCCAGATGTGAGTGCAAAAGTGATATCGCTATCAGTTAAGTGGTGAATTTTGAAAACGGACCGCCAAGGCGCGACATGATCTTTTTCGGTTCCAACCGCGAAGATCGGAATTCGGATGTCCGTCAGGAAAATTGTATGATTGCCAACTTTGTAGCGCCCGCTGGCAAGATTGTTGTCGAGGTAGAGACGACGGAGGTACTCGGATAAGGCAGTCTGGTCGTATCGGCATTCCACGCCATGAGGTCGTTCATTGGCGGCCCCCTGCCCAGCAGATACGTGGGCAACATTCGGGACCAGATCAGGTCCTTCGACCGTAGCAATTGGAATGCACCAGCCATCTGATGCGTGCCGGGGTAACCCTGTTCCCAGGTCATACTTTCGAGAAACGCAACTTCGCTCTCACTGATAAACAAGCTAAGCTCGCCTGGCTCAGCGAAGTCGAACAATGTGGCCAGCAATGTGATGCTTGCGAGTGGGTCGACCCCGTTTCTCCCCATCGCGGCCGCAGTGATCGCCAACAATGTCCCGCCAAGGCAATATCCAACTGCGTGCCCGATGCCCGCAGATTGCGTCGATGGCGTTGAACGCAGCGATAGTGCCGAGCTCGTGATAGTCAGCCATGCCAAGATCGTGATCCGTTTCAACCGGATTCTTCCATCAGATCATGAAAACCGTGTTCGCGCGCAAGACACCGGAGCACAAATTGCGTTTGGTGGAAGCTTTACAGGCCGATATGGGAACGTCGTCGCAATGACCGGCGATGGCGTCACGATGGCCCGGCGCTGAAACGTGCGGATGTCGGCATAGCCATGGGTCGCAAAGGCACCGAGGCAGCGAAGGAGGCGGCTCAAGTAGTTCTGGCCAATGACAATTTCGCCACCATTGTCGCCGCCCTCCGCGAGGGCCGCGCTGTTTGTGACAATTTGACCAAAGTGATCGGCTGGCCCTTGCCGACGAACGCCGGCGAAGCAATGACGATTGTCATGGCGATCCTGATTGATCTGACGCTGCCGCTAACTCCAGTGCAAATGTTATGGATCAACATGGCCACCCCCGTCGGCCTCGGACTCACGCTCGCCTTCGAACCCCCGGAATTGGACGTAATGCAACAACCGCCTCGGGCACCGGATGCACCCATCTTATCCGGCATCTTGCTGTGGAGGGTTATTTTTGTATCATTGCTGGTTGTGATGGAAGCCTTTGGCATGTTCTTCTGGGCTGAAAAGCGTGGCCTGTCGATCGAACAGGTGCACACCGCTAGTCGTCAACACCATTATCATTCTGGAGATATTCTATCTGTTCGTAATGCGGCATCGGCGCGCGAGCGCTTTCACTTGGCCCGGACTCTTTGATACGCCGGCGGTGCTCGCTGGAATTGGGTTTACGTTATTATCCCAGCTGCTGTCTACATATACGCCATTCATGCAGACGATATTTGCAATGCGCGCGATCTCCTTTACCGATCGGTTGCTTGTCATAGCGACCGGCGTCGCATTTCTGCTTATCCTTGAGCTTGAGAAGCTCGTTTTACGGGGAACGATGGCATAGCATGGCGCATCGCGCGGCAGCGGGATGTCCACGCAGCGTAGCCATTTGAACGTGAGGCAGGAGCACTCGATTGTCCGCGATCGGTGAAATCGCCGCTGCAAATTCACAAGTGTTCCGTCGTGCAGTGAGGTACTATTAAATCCTCAAGTTGCAGCAATTCGCGCAAGGCGCCGACCGCCTCGATTGCATCTTCGGCGCTGACGGCCGATGAGAGGCGGCGATGCAAATCTCGCCAGGCCGGCGGCCGCCCGCGCCTAAGTTCCTCTTCGACAAAGGCTTTGGCCTGAGAAAGCGTGGCGAGTCGCCGCGGCTTCGGCATATCTTTGACGATGATGACCGGTTCGATTTTCAGTTCGGACATGAAAGTACGCTCCGCATTGATGCCCGTTCTTAAGCGATCATGGACTCGGGTAATCCTAACACAAAAATCCCTATTGCGGAGAATCATAATCAATGTGATGGTAACCGATCTTCACATTGCTGCCAAGGTTTTGCCTATTGCAGGGAGAGGGAAGGCAGCCTAGTACCAGTCGTGATTCAAGGCTGCATGAGCAGCCTCTCTGCAGCAACGCCGATCATACTGACGGCCGAGGAGCGCGCCGAGCTTGAGGGTTTGGCGCGTTCGACCAAAACGGAGCATCGCACGCGCCTGAAGGCGCAAATCGTGCTCATGGCGGCCGATGGCGCGCCGACGCGGGCGATTGGGCGCGCGCTCGGCTGCACGACCGGCACGGCATCGAAATGGCGCGTGCGTTACGCGAGGGACCGTCTCGCCGGCTTTTCGGAAACCGGCAATCGCGGGGCGGAGCCCAAGTATGGCCCGGCGCACGGCCGCCGCATTCTGGCGCTGCTCGATACGCCGCCGCCGGGCGGCTACGTCAACTGGACCGGGCCGCTGATCGCCGGGACGCTCGGCGACGTGCATGTCCAATATGTCTGGCGCTTTCTGCGCGCACACAAGATCGACCTTTCCGGGCGCAAATCCTGGTGCGTCAGCAACGACCCCGAGTTCGCGGCCAAGGCCGCCGAGATCGTCGGGCTCTACCTGGCACCGCCCGAAAACGCCATCGTGCTCGCCGTCGACGAAAAGCCGTCGATCCAGGCGCTCGAACGCGCGCAGGGGTATCTCAAGCTGCCGAACGGGCGCGCCATGACCGGCCAGTCGCATGATTATAAGCGGCACGGGACGACGACGCTGTTTGCCGCCCTCAATCTGGCGAGCGGCGAAGTGGTGGGCCGCCATTCAAAAGACGGCGGCGCATCGAATTCCTCGACTTCATGAACAAAGCCGTTGCCGCCCATCCCGAGCGCGAAATCCATGTCGTCCTCGACAATCTCTCCACCCACAAGTCCAAGCGCGACATGTGGCTGAAGCGCCATAAGAACGTCCATTTCCATTACACGCCCACCCACGCCTCCTGGCTCAACCAGATCGAAATCTGGTTCTCGATCCTCGCCAAGAAGTCGCTTGACGGCGCGTCCTTCACCAGCGTCCAGGACCTCGTCGCCCACATCAACACCTTCATCGCTGCTTACAACCAAACTGCCAGACCCTTCGTCTGGACAAAGTCCGAAGTCCACCAAAAACGCCTCAAACCATGTTTCGCGGACCAGTGATTCCGGGTACTAGCGGGCGATAGGCGAGCGACAAAAGCTCCTTCTAACGTAGTCGACATCAATTGGGAGAGTGCCTATGCTCCGATTTTATTGCCGGCGCGGTCGCAAGGTCTCACGTCTCTAAATTGGAAGCCCTCTTGATGGGGCGGCCGGTCAGGATTCTATCGATAGCTTGTCCGACTTCCGCAATCGAGAGCATGCCGTCCACCGAGTGCAGAAGTCCCTCGTTTTCGATAATAATCGAAAAGCGGCACAGTCTGCTTGTGGTAGGCCTCGATCCGCGAACGTAGAGCTTCGGCATTGTTGCGGCTCTTGATGCGAGACCGCATTCGCGTTTCGCGCGGAGATCCGGTCAAGCAGGGCCGGTCATTCGCCTTCAGCTCGATCACTGCGTCGAGCTCAAGGCTTCGCTCCTCGAGCCATCGGTCAAGAGCCTTGGCCTGCGGCATCGTCCGAGGAAAGCCATCGAGGAGGAATCCGTTGCGAGCGTTGGGATCACTGAGACGCTTGAATACGATGGCCTGCACGATCTCATCCGATACGAGAGCGCCGCGCCATGCTGTCATTGAACAGCAGCCCGAGCGGTGCGCCCGATGAGGCGGCTTCGCGCAGCGTGGCGCCGACCGCAAGGTGCGGGATGCCGTACTTTGCGGCCACGCGCTGGGCTTGGGTGCTTTTGCCCGCTCCTGGCGGGCCGAGCATGAAGAGCCTCCGATTGTCGGTTCCATGTTTGAGATGCCCCCCTAATTCTTCTCGGCCAGGAGGCTGCTGCCAACTATTACGGCATAATTTTTCCGTCTGCGGCTCTTGAAACGCATTTTGGGTCTTCCAAATTATCTGGCGCCGCCTTTGTCAGGTGGTCACTTCTTTGGTCCGGCCATCGATCTCGGATGGGGAATGCCATGCAGCTCCACGCTCGGCATGATGACTACGCGCCTGCCGCGCGCTTGTACGACCATCGCTCCAATCAGAAACTGCAAGAACTAAGGACATCGGTTGCGTGCGCCAAAGGGCAAGAGGTCTGTCCGCCGGAACGCCTGAACGCCTATTGGTGGCAAGTAGAAACGGGTGCTGCTCGAAAGGTATTATTGTTGCCCAGCGGACAGCGATGCATAATGGAGTTTTTTTTTCCGGGCGACTTTTTCGCATGCTATACATATGGCTGCGCAGATATCGTTTTGGAGGCGATCTCTGAGGGCACGGTTCTGGGGCGCTACAACCGCGACGACGTCGAGCGCCTCCAGCGCGAGGATAGCGGCATCGCGAGAATGCTGCGGGATGCGACCCTTCGCGCGGCATTTCACAGGGAGACCCATATCTTCAATCTCTGGCATCAACGTTCCACCGATAAGGTACTTGGCTTTCTTGCGCAAATTCAAAAGCGAAGGCAAACGTCAAATGGATTCTTATCTTTACCGATGAGCCGCTATGATATTGCAGATTATCTTGGGCTTTCGGTCGAGACAGTCAGCCGCGCACTTACGGAACTGAAGGAACGTGGCATTCTTGAATTCGACGGGACACGTCAGTTGAGGATCGCGCGCCACTCGGATGATTTGCTGACATTGCTGCTACATGCAAGTAGCAATGAACTTGCGGCCGCCGCTTGAGGTTAGCCGACGGCTGCGCAGTCGCAGGTTACGTCAATTTGTGGCTGCCAATTGCAAAATTATCGCAGTCACAGGCGAACGGCTCTATGTTGGACGCTTGATCCACGGTCTTCTGAACCGGCGCAAGAACAAGATAGGCCACGATTGCCAAGCCGACCGCAGCAGCGGCCGCGCATAGAAATGCACGCATTGTAGCTCTCCTTCAATAGGATCGTTTGTTAGACCTTTGCGGAGGGCGGCAGAACGCGCCGCCGCCCTTACCGCTGCAGTGTCTACAGGCTGACGACGATGCGGTTGTCAACCTTGGTAACGCCTGGCGCGGCCCAGGCTTGGCGCTCGGCTTCTTCTCGCTCCGCCCAAGACCGAACGGTTCCTTTGAGGGTCACCTCGCCGCCACTGGCTTCCACGGTAATCCGATTGGCGTCGATCTCGGCGCTTCGCTTGAACGCATCTTCGATCTTACGCTTGATATCCGACGGTTGCACCCGCGGCTTGATGGCGATCGAGTTGATCACACCACGAACACCCTTGAGCCTGCGCACAGCCGATTCCGCACTGCTTTTCTGATAGTACCACTCGACATTGCCTTCGAGGGTAATCCAGCCGCTCTTGACGACCACCCGAATGTCATCAGCCGATAGCGGAAGCTGGCTCTTGATCGCCGAAACGGCATCGCGTGCGATATCCGGATCCGGACGCTCATCGACGCCAGGGAGGCGGACCTCCAGATCGTTGGCGATGCCCTTGACGCCGGACACGCGCTTGGCGGCTGCCTCGGCTTCATACTTGTCGCTCCAGCTCTTGACGAATCCGGCTAGCGTCACGACTCCCTGCTTGACCGATACCGCGATATCGGTGGCGTCAAGATCGGGGTCCCATTGAAGCTCATCCTTCACGTCGCGTTCGATTTCACTGTCTGTACGCATTGCTATCTCCACGTCGTTGAATGGCTGTTCCGATCAGGTCTCAATTGTCGAGGACCGGAAGTCTTACGGCGCGATTTGTTCGCGATACGCCCGTGTCACGCATTGACCGCCGTCAATTTCCTGCCGGAGCTGGCGCTTTATCATGTTTCGATAATGACAAAACGGGTTCAGCTCATATGAATCCCGCGCGCCGTGACGATGGCTATTGGGGCGATATCCGGGATCGCGCTCGCATCATGGATTTCCAGTCCGCCCTGCTTCCATGGCGAGTCACGATCTTCGACAGCCACTCCAAGTCCTTCTTGGCACTCGCCGCTGGCTTGCACGTCGCCTCACGGGGGAGGAGCGCGAGTATTTGACCTATGGCGACCGGGTGCTGCCTTGGAAGTGGTTGGAATTTGAAGGTGACGTAATCTCCAGTTTGTTCACTCAAACCGACTCGGCGTGCCAACGCCGATGGAGATGACGTCATGAGGAAAGATAGCACGAAGGCGGCGGCTGATACGACAGAAGAAAAGCTTTTCGACAATTGGTTCGATCCGATCGAAACGGGCCTTCGCACGGAAGTGCGCGGCCTTATCGAGAAGATGATCGAAGAGGAACTGCCGACGGCGCTGTCGCGGCCGCGCTACGGGCGCCGGCCGGGGCTGGCGGAGGAGGAGGGTGACGCCGCCGCAGCGGTCGCGGGCCACCGGCACGGTCATCGCAGGCGCACGCTGACGGCACGTTTGGAAAAACCGAGATCGCCGTGCCGCGCGCCCGGATCATTGGCGAGGACGGCAAGACGAGCGAGTGGAAGAGCAAGTCGTTGCGGGCCTATCAACGCCGCACCAAGGCCGCCGACGCACTGATCGCTGGCGCCTACCTGTCGGGGACCAACACGCGCAGGGTGCGCCTGGCGCTTTCGGCGGTTTTCAAAGACGCCATGGGCAACGGATGTGGTCAGCCGAACCTGGCGCAAGGTGAAAGGCGATTGGGACGCATGGAATGCCCGCTCCCTCGCCGATGAGCCAATCGTACGGTGGATCCTGGACGGGACGGTGGTGCGCGTGCGGCTTGACAAGAAGGCGACGACGATTTCGCTGCTCGTGGCGCTGGGCGTGCGGGAAGATGGGCAGAAGTTGCTGCTGGCGGTCAAGAACATGGGCGGTGAAAGCGAGGCGGCCTGGCGAGTGCTCCTCGACGATCTCACAGCGCGTGCCTGCGCCGGCCCGAGCTCGTCATTGTCGACGGCGCGCCTAGCCTCGAGAAGGCGCTCGCCGCGCTCTGGTCCGGCATGCCGGTTCAGCGCCGCACGGTGCATAAGCACCGCAACCTTATCGCTTACGCGCCGGAGCGGCTGCACCCCATGATCAGGTAATCTCGTCATGCTGGAGAGTACGCTAAAATCAATTCCAACACAAATTGCAACGTCATTCCGATCGACGCCGGCCAGCACACGTGCCTGCACGGCTACGTAGAAAATTGATCGGCGTCAATGTCTGATCACGAACGATTGGATAGAGAAATCCTCGATCTGTCATTTTGAAGGGGCACCTCATGCGAGATGATCATAAGCGGTGTCCCGACCACACCTTCATTGGGAGCGCCGTTTGGAGGATCGTTTTGTGTCTGGGCTTGACCATAGACTTGAGCCGGAGAGCGGCCGGCAGAAAGCGAAGCGTTGCGCCAGCTCGTTCGATCGATTCCTTAACGCCAGCGACCTTGTGACTGGCGAGATTGTCCATCATGACGACATCACCTGGCGCAAGGCCGGGGCGAGAAAGTGCTCGACATAGGTCAAGAAACTTGCGCCATCCATCGGCCCGTCGAACACACAGGGCGCGGTGATCGCATCGTGGCGGAGCGCGGCAACGAATGTCGTCGTCATCCAATGCCCATGCGGCACAGTGGCGATAAGGCGTTGTCCGCGCGGCG
>JAJPIY010000252.1 GCA_021324515.1 Planctomycetota bacterium | reverse complement strand
GTAGATTTCGCCGGTGTTGTCGAAAGTTTGGTTGCCGCCGTTGGTCGAATATTCGCCGCCGAGCACAAACACCTTATCGCTGCCCAGGACGACCGAGCCAAAGTACAGGCGGGGCCGGCTCATAGACGCCAGCTGGCTCCAGGCGCCGTTGGCGTAACTGCCATTGGCGTCGGGCTGGAGTTCATACCAGGTATCCGTGGGTGTGCCGACACCTCCTTGGGCCATGACATCGCCATTGGGCAACAGAAACATGGTGCCCACGCCGGAAGTCGTAGGCAAGGAGATTTGGGTCCACGTTCCGCTCAGGGCCGGCGCGGCGCCGGATTGGGCGGAGCTGTTCGACGAAGCTAGCGCTGGGCTTGGCGAGGAAGGGCTTAGGCCGGCCACCGAAGGACCGACCACGGGAGCGAGCGCGCCGTTGCTGAGGACAAGACGGTCTTCCAGCGGTTCCAAAAACAACAGAGGTCGTTGTGAAGGTCGGCGGCGCCCCGGCGGGCGATCCGCGAACAGAGACGCTCGTCGTTTCCACTGCTTCCACTTTTCTGAGAACAACATGGGAAAGACCTCCGGAGAGGTGAGGCCCTCGTGAACCTTTGCAGCACAGGGCGCAGCAAGGGCGCATTGTCAGGATTGTGTGACCGCCGATGTTGTAGCAAATGAGACGCCGAAAAGCAGGGATTTTTGCAGGCCATCACATAAGTTATTATTCCGTAAGATGTTGTGATTGTTCTCTTATCGGCCCTACTTGCTCTGCCTGGCCGAATGTTTCGGAAAATTAACACCGTACAGGAGATGGGCTTAACGATTTGCTAACGATTGGAAACACGGCGTCCCCATCCGGAAGCGGACGGGTCGGAAGCATCCGCCTATTCTCACATCAAAATGCGATCCAGAAAACGAGCAATCAGCTCCCAGGCCTCTTCGGCGTCGCCTTCGTGCGGTTTGCCGTAGACGGGCCAGTTGGCCGGATCGAGGAAGCCATAAGGACTTTCGCCGTAAACACGGATGGCATAGAGATGTTTGCCGGCCGCATTCATGGCCGTGGTGAATTGCGCGATCCTCTCAGACGGAACGCTCTTGTCCTTGCCGGCGAAGATGCCGAACACGCTGGCATGGAGCGTCGCCAGCTTTGGGGCCTCGGTGGGCAGCGGGCAGTAGCACATCACCAAGGCCCGCAAGCGCGGCTCGCGCAGGGCCGCCTCCAGCGCATAGCTGCCGCCCATGCCCAAGCCGATGACGCCCAGCACGTGCATCCGTTTTTTGGGTCCCACCTCTTGCTCTGGCCGTACTTCCTCGCGTTGGCACAAGTAATCGACCGCCGCCTTGAGGTCGCGGCAAACACGCTCCTTGGGCAGCTCACGCTCCAATCGCTCGGCTTCCTCTTGGGTCTTGGCCGCGCGACCGTGGTACAAATCAACCGCCAGAACGACGTAATCCTGCCGGGCCAGGCGAAACGCCGCGTCTTTGATGCCGTCGGTCAAGCCCATGCGGTCGTGAATCAGCACCACGGCCGGAAACGTGCCGACGCCACCCGGACGGCACAGGTAGCCGCGGACGTTCTTGTCGTCGTCCCGATACGCGACCGTCTCTTGCACAGGCGGCGGCGTCTCGACCGGCGCGGCCTCCGGTTTCGGCGCAGGAGAACAACTCGCCACAACGAAACAAAGAAGGAAGGCCCATTGGTTCAGCCGCGAGCCATAGCCGAGCGCGGGCGCCTGCGCGGGCCTATGGCCCGCGGCTAAACAGGAACTTGTCATGCGTTCTTCTTTCATTGTTGCAGTACGCGCTTCATGCGCTGGGCGATCTCGTGCAGGCGTTCGCGTCCACCGCCTTTGACCTCCGCCGTCGCCCAGCCATTATAGCCAATCTCGGCCAGCGCTTGGAGAATGTCCGGCCAGTCCTCATCGCCCTCGCCGATCGGCACCCAGCCTTTGCTTTTGCTGTAGCCTTTAAAATCGAACTTGAGCATGCGCTTGCCCAGCTTGCGAATCCAGTCGCCGGACTTGACGCCGTACTTAATCATGTTGCTGCAATCGAAATAAGCGCCGACGTAGGGCGACTTGAATTGATCGACGTAGTCGATGAGCTGTTCCGGCGTAGTGAGGAAATTGTTCCACACCACTTCGATGGCAATCTTGACGTTGTTCTTTTCGGCGGTGGGGATGGCTTTGCGCACTTCAGCCGACGAGCGTTGCCAGCACTGTTCGTAGGTGACGTCTTTGTTGACCACGCCAGGTACGAGCAAGACGGTATCAGCGCCGTATATTTTGGCGTCCTCCAGGGCGCCTTGGAGGGCGGCGAGGCCCTTGGCCCGCACTTTTTCATCCGGGTCGGACAGCGTTTGCTTCCAGTGGACCGAATCGATGACGCCGTGGATGACGATGCCGGTCTTGTCGCGGGCCTTGACGGCTTCGTCTTTGTCGATGTTGCTGGGGCTGTTCATTTCGACGCCCTGGAAACCGAGCGCTTGAATCAGTTCGAATTTCTTCTCGATGGGTCCGTCAATCTGAATCATGTCGTACTTGACGGCCAATTTGAGCTTGGGTTTTTTGTCGACGGCGGCCGCGCCGGCGGCGCAGGCCGCTGCTGTCGCCAGAGTGGAACCTAAGAAAGTACGGCGGTCGATGCGCGGGATCATGGGGGACTCTTGTTGTCGTTTTTTCTGAGCGGGGCGGCGTAAGCCCTCGCTCAGAAGAACTATGCCAAAATTTCGTACCGAATGGTTGCCTTGCCCTCTGGTCCGATGAGCCGTTGCTGCAAGCCCTGATAGGGGTAAGTGAGTTTCCAGGCGTCCAGTCCCATCAGGTGCAGGATGGTGGCCTGCAAATCGTGAATGCTCATCTTGCCCTCGGTGATGAAATAGCCGAGTTCATCGGTGCCGCCCAGGGTGAACCCTTTTTTGATGCCGGCGCCGGCCAGCCAAATGGTAAAGCAGTGCGGATGATGGTCACGGCCCAGGAACTTGGAGCCGCCGCGCGCCTCGTTCATGGGGGTGCGGCCAAACTCCCCGCCCCAGATCACCAGCGTCTCATCGAGCAGCCCGCGGGTCTTCAAATCCATCAGCAAGGCGGCGATGGGGCGATCGATCTCTTTGCATTTTTGCGGCAGGTGGTAAATGATGTCGTCGCCCTTGCCGGTGCCGTGGCAGTCCCAACCCCAGTCGAACAGCTGCACGTAGCGCACGCCGCGTTCAATCAGCCGCCGCGCCAGCAGGCAATTGTTGGCGAACGACGCCGCTCCCGGCTGCGCTCCGTACAGCTCTTGGATCTTCTTCGGCTCACGGCCGATGTCCATGACTTCCGGCACCGTCATCTGCATGCGGAAGGCCAGCTCGTATTGGTTGATGCGCGTCAGCGTTTCCGGATCGCCGAACTCTTTTAATTCCGCCTCGTTGAGCTTGCGCAGGGTGTCGAGGCTGCGGCGGCGCGTGGCGCGGTCCATGCCTTTGGGATTGGTCACATACAAGATCGGTTCACCGCTGGTACGGCACTGCACACCCTGATAAACCGAAGGCAGATAGCCGGTACTCCACAGCGCCTTGCCGCCTGTCGGGTCGGTGCCGCCGCTGATAAGCACGACGAAGCCCGGCAAGTTCTGGTTCTCGGAGCCTAACCCGTACAATAGCCACGATCCCAGCGCCGCCCCGCCGTTGCGCGGCGAGCCGGTGTATAAAAACAGCTCTGCCGGCGCATGGTTGAACTGGTCTGTCCACATCGATTTGACGAAAGTGACTTCGTCCACCTGCTTGCTGAAATGCGGCAACAGTTCGCTGACCCACGCACCGCATCGACCGTGCCGGGCAAACTTGTAGGGCGTGCCGAGCAATTTCGGATGGCCCTTGATGAAGGCGAAACGCTGGTTTTTCAGCAATTCCTCCGGGCACGGCTTCATATGCAGCTCGACCAGCTTGGGCTTGTAGTCGAACAGTTCATGTTGTGGCGGCGCCCCGGACATGTGCAGATAGAGGACGCTTTTGGCTTTCGCCGGAAATTGCGGCGACCGGGGTGACAAGGGATTGTCAGCAGATGCAGCGCGGCTGTCGCGCTGGAGCATGGCCGCGAAGGCGATAGCGCCAATGCCGGTGTTCTTCAAGAATTGCCGCCGCGTATGGGCACGAGCCAGTTCGAGTCGCAGATCCATTATCGAAGTCCACCTTTCTGACTGCCATCGTGATATCGTGCCATCACTCCTGCACAAGCGCAAGGGCCGAAACGGCTTGGCCCGCAATACCGATAGTAATTCCGACGCCGACATAATCTCACCTTGTTTTACCCCTTCATCAGCACCGCATCCAGGTTGAGCAACACGTTGGCCACCACAGTCCACGCCGCTAGTTCGGCCGCGTCCATGCCTGCGGGCAGCGGACCCAGCGGCGAAGTCGCCAGCGCCAGCGCCGCCTGGGCGTCTTTGCGATAATGTTCGCGCTCGGTCTGGAACAGCTCCATCACGTGCTGGACTTGCTCGGTTCGCGGCGGACGGCACAGGCATAGTTGCAAGCCGAAGCGCGCGCGTTCCTCGGTCGAGGGGCCGCCTTCTTTGACAATGCGCCGCGCCAATGCCTGGGCACATTCGACATATACCGGATCGTTTAAAGTGACAAAGGCTTGCAGCGGCGTGTTGGTGCGGATGCGGCGCACGGTGCAGGTTTCGCGGCTGGTAGCGTCGAAGGCGGCCAGGGATGGATACGGGACGGTGCGCCGCCAGAACGTATACAAGCCGCGGCGATAGCGATCTTCGCCTTGGCTGGTCGGCCAGGTGCGTTGGCCGTTGAAAGCCGCTTGCCACAAGCCCGGCGGTTGCGGCGGAAACACCGAGGGGCCGTGCATCTTGCGGCTCAACAGCCCGCTCAGCGCCAGGGCCTGATCGCGCACCATCTCGGCTTCGAGGCGGAAACGGGGGCCGCGCGACAGCAAGCGGTTGCGCGGATCTTGGGCCAGTTTCTCCGGCGTCGTCTGCGACGCTTGTCGATACGTCGCAGAGCAAACAAGGAGTTTCAGGAGCGCTTTAGTGTCCCAACCCAGGCGGACGTACTCCGTGGCCAGCCAGTCGAGCAACTCCGGATGGCTGGGCATCTCGCCCTGTGTGCCGAAATCTTCCTCCGTCTCGACCAGGCCGGTCCCGAACAGGGTCGCCCAGTAGCGGTTGACGGCGACGCGGGCCGTCAGCGGATTGTCAGGCGCGAAGAGCCACTTGGCCACGCCCAGACGATTGGCGGGCGCGTCTTTCGGCAGCGGGTGAAACGCCGCCGGCACGCCCGGCTCGACCTGCTCGCCGCGATGGAGGAAGTTGCCTTTTATCATCACATAGGTTTGTCGTTGCTTGTCCGGCGACAATTCAACCATGACAGGCACTTGCGGCGCGATCGGCCGCGCCTTCTCCAGCTTGCCGATTTCACCGAGAAGGGCCAGCGATTCAACCGGAATGGGCGTCCGCCGCAACGCGCGAACGGCAACGAGCGGCCATGCGGTCAATTGGGTTTTCAAGGCGGCGATCTGGGCGTCGAGACGGCGATTTTGCGCCTCTTGCTCCGGCGTTGGGGCTGCCAGCGTCGGCCGTTCGTCCGGCTGGTCGTTGTCGGCGGTCTGGTTGAAGAAGGCATAGAAGCGATAGTATTCTTGCTGAGTAATCGGATCGTATTTGTGGTTATGACACTTGGCGCAGCCCATCGTCAGGCCCATCCACACTTGCAGGGTGGTGTCAACGCGGTCCTTGACGGCGGCGACGCGGAACTCCTCATCGTCGGTGCCGCCCTCGGTGTTGGTCATGGTGTTGCGATGAAACGCCGTGGCGATGCGCTGTGGCAGCGTCGGGTTAGGCAGCAGATCGCCGGCCAGCTGCTCGAGGGAAAATTGATCGTAGGGCAGGTTGCGATTGAAGGCGTCGATGACCCAATCCCGGTAGGGCCAAATGTTGGGCCGCAGCGGATCGGAACCGTAGCCGGCCGAGTCGGCGTAGCGAGCGAGATCCAGCCATAGCCGCGCCCAGCGTTCGCCGTAAGCCGGGTCGGCCAAAAAACGATCCACCGCGTTCTCGTAGGCATACGGCGAGCGATCGCGAAGGAATTGCTCCAGCTCTTGCGGTGTCGGCGGTAAGCCGCGTAGGTCGAAACTGAGACGGCGTAACAGCGTGTAGCGATCCGCCTCTGCTGCTGGTTTCAGACCATGTTTTTCCAACTCGGCCAGCACGAAGAAATCGATGCCGTTGCGCGGCCACAGGCGTTGTTGGACCGCCGGCAGCGGCGGACGCTTCGGGGGGACGAACGCCCAATGCTCGGCATACGGCGCTCCCTGAGTGATCCAGCGTTGGAGGGTGGCGATCTGGTGCGGCGTCAAGGAATTGCCGGTCTGCACGGGCGGCATGCGTTGGCTTTCCTCGTCGCTGCGGACGCGCTGAATCAGCAGGCTTTTCTCCGGGGCGCCCGGCACAATGGCCGCCCCACGCTTGCGGGGCCGAAGCGCCGTCTCGCGGCGATCCAGCCGCAGCTTGGCGGCCCGATGGCTGTCATCCGGGCCGTGGCAGGCGAAACAATTTTTCGCCAAAATCGGCCGAATCTCCCGATTGTAATCGACCGTCGGTTCAGCAGACCGCAACGGCGAAACCAGAACAAGGAAACTGGCCACGATCACGCAGCAGAGGACAAAGGGCTTCATGGAAACCTCGCAGCAGCAGGTGCGAAGCAACACCAGGCGGGAGAAGAATATTATACTGGGCACGGGGAGATCTGGCCCCTCGGCGAGCAGGGGGTGTGAACCCCCCGGTAGCTCTGGCCCCTCGGCGAGCGGGAGGTGTGAATCCCCCGGTAGCATGGCGAGCGGGGGGTGTGAACCCCCCGGTAGCACAACCGGGGGGTTCACACCCCCCGCTCGCCTAGAGGATGCAACCCCGCGTGCCGGAATGCTTGGAGCGCGGACGCAACTTTGCCTGTGGGGGGTATTTCCAATGCTCGGCTCAGTACGCTGCTTCGTAGAGTTGTAGCAGTTCCGCTTCGCCGACGGGGCGTGGGTTGTAGCGTCCGGTCCACTGTTGGGCGGCTTCTTCCGCCAGGACCGGCAGGATACCGCGGCTGATGCCGCACTCCGACAGGCGGCCCGGCAGCCCCGCCGCTTGCACGAAACCAGCAATGCGCTGCGCCAGCACCTCCCCGGCGGCCAAGGCGTCGCCGTTGAGGAGGCCGACCTCGTGGGCCAGGTCGGCGTACAGCGCTCCGACCGCCTCATTGTTGAAGCGCAGGACGTGTGGCAGCAAAATACCGATCGCAAGACCGTGCGTTAGGCCGTAGTGGGCCGTCAGCGGATTGGCGCAGGCGTGGCAAGCGCCGAGCATGGAATTTTCAATGGCGGCACCGGCAAAATAAGCTCCCATTTGCATGGCGCCGCGTGCTTCCAGGTCGTTGGGATTGCGCAGCACACGGTCGAAATTTTGTTCCAGCGCCCGCCAAGCCTCGCGCGCGAATGCTTGCGATAGCGGATTGCGGCGCGTGCAGACGTAAGATTCCAGGGCGTGGGACAAGGCGTCGATGCCGGTGACGGCAGTGACAGAGCGCGGCTGCGAGACAGTAACCTCCGGATCGAGGATGGCAGCGCGGAAAGCGGCTTTGCGGTCGCCGCAGGCCATTTTCAGGTGCGTTTTTTCATCGGCGATCAAGGCAAATGACTGGGCCTCGCTGCCGGTGCCGGCTGTGGTCGGCACCCCGATAGACGGCAGCATCGGTTTGGTCGCTTTGCCGAAGCCCATGTAATCGGCCATGCGCCCGCCGTTGGTGAGCAAGAAATTGATGCCCTTGGCTGCGTCCATCGAGCTGCCGCCGCCGACGGCGATGAGGAAATCGATACGTTCACGCCGGGCAATGTCCGCGCCGATCTCAACGATGCGACTGGTCGGGTTTTCCTCGACGCCGTCGAAGAGGACTGGTTCCAGATCGGCGTCGCGCAGCGACGCCAATGCTCGTTGCGGATGACCGGCTGCTTCCAGGCCCGGATCGGTAACAAGCAAAGGGCGATGCGCACCCAATTCACGGGCCAACTCGCCCAGGCGCGCGAGCGTGCCTGGACCGTAGATGACCCGTGTAAGGGGGTGATAATCAAAAAGCGGTTGCGGCAGCGAGGACTTGCTGGAACGCACACGGGTAGGGAGATTGGATAGTACGCTTGCCTTCATGAATGGTCCCAGCATTTCGGGGTAGGATCGTTAGCGGGCCGGGATTGCGTCCGCGCCCCTTGGGAAGACTTCTTCGGGGCATTGCGGCGCCTCCACCGGCAGGGGGCCTGATAATTATACCAGACCCCCCCCCTATTCCGGCAATGGCCCTTCAAACTGAAACGCCCGCGCCCGGAACAGGAAATCGACGATGTTTCCTTCGTGCGGTTGCAGCCAGTTCAGTTTGATCGTCGGAATCGGCCCAATATTCAATCGATCAATGTGCGTGGCATCGATTAGCGCCCGCTGAAATTTCTTATCTTCCGTGATCGCCGTACATACGAGGGTCGGCCCAATCGATGCCAACATCTTTTCCTGCGGGCATTGCACCACGGTCACAAACGGAAACATGTATTCCTTTTTGGCGATGGCCGGCGTCGGCGAATCGCAGAGGATGACGGTTGGGCGCAGATAAGCGCAGCGTTCCTTCTTGACCAGGCGTGGGCCGAACGGGGCGGTCATGTCGTGGACGCCGGCTTCTTTCAAATCGCGGTCGATATCGGCGTTGATGGCCTCGGCCTGCCCCGGCACGGTGAAGGCCGCTAGCGCTGCCTTGGGATCTTCGGGAGGCAACGGCTGTATCGGCCCCATGCGTTCGGCCAGCGCTTGGGCGATCTCTTTGGTGTGCCGCGACGCCCAGATGCCCGAACAATTGATGCAGCCGCGACCGCTGTTAACCAGCACACTATCGACCATCAAGTCGAGATATTGGGGCCACTTATCCACCACATCATCGCCCAGCAGGATCTTGCTGAAGCCCGGCCCGTGTGCCTGGACGCGCGGATTGCCTTTGTACTGCTCGACCGTGGCACTGCCGCCGAAGATCAAGTTGCGCGGACAATGGGCCAGCACCGCCGCGCCCACGTCGCCGAGTCCGGGATAGATGGCGATGGCCTGTTTCGGCACGCCGGCCTGGAGGAACGCCTGCGTCATGCGGTACGGCGTCCACGGCTCCTGCGGCCCCGGCTTGAGCACCAGGCCGATTTGCATGGGGATGATCGGCAGCCACAGAGTATGAACCCCCGGCGAATTGCTCGGCAGTACCAGGCCCAGGACCGGCGACTGCGCCTGATAGCTGATCGGCACGCCGCGCTCCATGCCATAGCCGCGCGACAGGACGTTGAGGTCCAGGCCGCGCGTCAGCGCTTCGAGGATTTTGTCCATTTGATTCAACACGAAATGATTTTTGGTCATGTTGAACCGACACATATGTTCCGGCAGGCCGGTCGTCGCCGATTGCATGCGGACGAACTGGTCCGGCGTCTGCGTCCCGTCGCCTAATGGCAACTCGGCATGGGTGTACAGGTCGGCTGCCTTTTTGACCATTTGAAGCAAATCGGGGATGGGGACCTCGCGGAGCACATCGCGGGCACGGTTGGCATGGCGCATATCGCGCTCAACCAGGCCGGCGTTGGCGCGGCCCACCTCGGCCAACGCTTCGCCGGTGGCGAAGTGGACCACTTTGTCCACATCCAGGCTTTTGTACGGCTCACCCCAACGAAGTACAGGAATGTGAATCACAGGTGTTCTCCCTGTATCGATGTTATTTCTTGAAACCGGGTCTCTTTTTGTCCCATCGAATACCCTTTTCGAGGAAGTGCTGGAAGCCCTGTTCGATTTTCTCTTCGAGCTTTTGAGCGAGCGGCGATCCTGGCGCGAGGAATTTTTTGAACAATGCCTCTGCCTGGGCCTGGACAGTCTGATCCAACGCCCGCAGGAACGCTTGCTCGAAAGCACTTTCAAGGACTTCTTCGATATCGATAGTCATGTTCGCCTTCTTTCAATACACCCCGACTGTCGTAGTCGCGGCGAATTCGTGGAACGGCCGCACGCCGCTGACGCCGTCCCAGGGATATTTGGCGCTGGGCGGTTCTCGCTCGCCTTCGTCGCGTTCGGCGAAGCGCGGCACGAAAAATTCCTTCGTCAATGTCGTCAACATCACGCGCCCGGTCTGGCCGTAATCGACAACTTTATTGTAATCCTTGAAGTCCACGATTTGAATCACCGCGCGGGGCTGGGGAGCGTAATAGGTGATCTTGTAATTGTCCTCCGCTTTGGGCATCTCCGCCGCCGCCAGGCCCATCAAGGTATTGCCATAGGTCGGGGCGATGTAGACATTAGGGCCGAGCAATTCCTCGATGGCGAAGCGGACCCACTGGGCCGTCATCTCGGTGCCGCCGCAGAAGATGCCGGTGATGCCTTGCTGCGCGATGCTCGATCCCTCTTTCTCCAGCCGTGCCGCCAGGGCGTCGAGCAATTTCGGTGTAGTGAACATGCACTTGATCTCGTGATTGGCCGACAGGATCGTCATGGCCTGGTCGATAACGTGGTCCTGATAGGCTTTGAGGTGTTCCATCCAGCCTTTTTTGATGAGCTTAACGACCCAGCGCGGATCCAGATCGACGCAGAAGCAGATGCCGCCGCGATACTGGCAGAGGTGCTCGACAGCCAAGCGGAGGCGGCGCGGGCCGGAGGGGCCGAGCATTAACCAGTTTGCCCCTTTGGGGAAATATTTCTCCGGAAGCGTGTCGCTGAACATCTCGTAATCGATGCGAAAATCGTCCTGGACGACGCGGCTTTTGGGAATGCCGGTAGTACCGCCGGTCTCGAACACATAGGTCGGTTTGTGCTGGAGTGCCTTGGGTACCCAGCGACGTACCGGCCCGCCGCGCAGCCATTCGTCCTCGAAGAAACCAAATAGCTTCAAATCATCAAATGTTTGCACGTCCTTGAGCGGGTTGAACTTGAACGATTTGGCGCGTTCCAGCCAAAAAGGTGTGCCAGTGTCGGGATTAAAGTGCCACTGAACGATTTCCCGGACGTGAGCGTCGAGGCGTTCGCGGGCTTGACGGATTGCATCAGGATTAGCAGACACGGGAAGTCCCTCGTTTTCCGTTTCGATCTTACTAAATATATATTGGGCACAGTTGCATTTAGCACAATTCCCCCCACCCCGACCCTCCCCCACCAGGGGGGAGGGAGAACCATTCCCCCCACCCCGACCCTCCCCCACCAGGGGGGAGGGAGAACCATTCCCCCC
>JAJPIY010000191.1 GCA_021324515.1 Planctomycetota bacterium | reverse complement strand
GGCGTCTGGACGGCCCTTCTTTTACCCAAATCAGCAAGTGATTGCGGCCATAGCGGCGTTGGTCCCAATTGGCGTGGGCCGGTAGTCCCTCCAGCGGGGCCTTGCTCTCGGCTTGTAGGACGATTACCGAACCCGGTTGTACCTGCTCTTGCAGCTGAGCGATTACGTTCCAAAGTTGCTCCGCCCGTTGATCGAAGTCCCGAAATGGCGGACTCAGAAAAACGGTGATAGGTCCGTCCGGCGCCTGCCAGCGCTCGATCCAGCGATAAACATCGGTGCGAGCAATACGGACGTGTTCACCGACGCCGAAAGCGTCAATGTGCCGCTCCAGCTCACCGATCAGACGAAAGTCGCGCTCAATGAAGGTGACGCAGGAGGCGCCGCGGCTGATGGCTTCGAGTCCGACGACGCCGGTGCCAGCGAAGAGGTCGTAGAAGGGCCGATCGGGCACAGCATTACCGAGAATGCTGAACAGCGCCTCGCGCACCATCTGCGGTGTGGGACGGAGATTGGCATGGACAGTACAAGTCACCTTGCGCCCGCGCAGCGAACCGGCCACGATTCGGATGTGAGTACGCATAGAAGTATTTTCGCACCTGCCGGCAACACCAGCAAGAGGAGGCGGATCAAACCTCGATACCCGCTTCGCCCGATTGAATGCGGCCTTGATGTTCGGCGCTGTAGACGTCGGGCGGGGTTGCGGCGATGGTTTCGTTCCCTTGTACGTCCGGCTTACGGCCCTGCATGCGGAAAAAGAGGACGAACACCGTCAGCGACGCCAAGACGCCGATGCAAGGCACGAGCCAGAAGTGATACCAGTCGCCGGCGTACACTGCCCGCAGTGTTCCGGCCAGCAGATTGCCTAGCCACATACCGATGCCGTAGCTCAGGAAACTGAACAGCGCCTGGCCGCTGGCGCGCAGGGCACGCGGCGCTTCGTTATCGACATGGATAAAACCGGCGGCGAAAAAGAAATCGAAGCAGAAACCGTGCAGCGCCACGCCGACAATCACCAGGGCGAACGGCAAGCCTTCCGGCCCACCTACGGAGAACAGGGCATAGCGGACGCCCCAACACAACATGCCCAGGGCCAGTACCCATTTCATGCCCAGCCGCCATAAGAAGAATGGCAACAGCGGCAGGAAAATCAACTCGCACACCTGGCCGATAAGCATGGTCGAACCGATGCGCTGGATGCCAGCTTTTTCCTTGAGGAAATCACTGGTGCAGGTGAAATAGAAGGCGAGCACAATCGTGATAATGAAAGCGACGCCAAAGAACACCGCGAAAGAGAAGTCTTTGAATAATCCCACGGCCTTGAGAAAAGGGACGGCCTCCTCCGTCCGCGCGGCCGGCGGCGTATGGGGCAAAAACAGACAATAAAGGCCCAAGATTGCAGAAAGGCTGGCGGCCAACAACAGCGGCCCGTTGGTGTCGGCGGCCGTGCGGCCGTCCGAAGCGAACAAGGCATCGATCAGAAAGCCGACGGCGATCCAGCCCAGCGTGCCCAGTACGCGGATGCCCGGAAAATCACGGGTGGCATCGGGAACGTGACGAAACGTGACGGCGTTCGCCAAGGTCAACGTTGGATTGTAGAGCAACGAATAGGCCAACGAGACGCTGAAAAGCAGCCAGTATTGGCTGGCATCTTGAATTTGGGCCATCCAGTAAAGAAGCCCGGCGCCCAGCAAGTGCAGCACGGCCATCATACGTTCGCTGGCGAAAAAGCGATCGGCAATGTAACCGGCGAACAAGCTGGAAAAGATGGCCCCCAGGGCCAGGTTGCCGACCAGGGCGCCAGCTTGTTCGTCTGAGAACCCCTTGCCTTTCAAGTAAGGGTAAAAGACGACGAACCACGATCCCCATACAGCGAACTCGAGGAACATCATCAGCGAGAGATTGAGACGCAATCCCAGCGCCAAAGGCGGCGCTGCTGCTCTTTGGAGGACAAGCGTCGCGCCCATTGCAGGTTCCCTAGATGACATGTGCGTCTCCTCATCGATTAAAAAGGTCTAGTTTCTCTTTAAGCCTTAATTTTGGAGTAGGCCGTTCCCGTTTCCTGCATGCACTTTCGATTCGATACAGGACCACCAGGCGGCGCTCCTCTAGTTTTGTATCCATCTTGTCGGGCCATTTTAGTGCGCCTCGAAAAAGGAGACCATCAAGAGCGCAGCCGATTCCTTCTCTGGGCGGGTATTCGGCGACGGTTTCGCTCGGAGCGCTGACGCGACCCCTTCGCCCCAATAGAAGAGACGCCTCTCTGGGTAAAAGTCCTCGCTTTTTGGAGGGACGAGGAGTAAACTAATTCCATATAGCTTGCCGTTATGCCCGCCTCTTATTCCCACCTACGGGGTATGTTTGATCTGCACGAGGGCAACATCCCATGAACGTTTCGTCACTGCAATGGCTTTTAACTCATCGCCTTGTCCTCACGAGTCTGTTATTGTCCCTGACAGCGCTACAGGCTTGGGCCGCATCTCCTGCGGAGGCGGTCGTTATCGGTCAACCTGTGGCCTTGCAAGTACAACCTGAGTCCATCAAACTTTGCGGCCGGCACGCTTATCAACAATTGATCGTCACGGGAAGCTACGCCGAAGGACGTGTCCGCGATCTCACCGGCCTATGCAGGATGAGGAGTGAATCGGCGGACATTGCCGCCGTCGATGAGACTGGTTTGGTCACCCCGAAGAAGAACGGGCAGACGGCCATTCTCATTAAGGCAGGCAGCAAGACGGCGCGGGTGCCGGTGATCGTGATGGATCTCGACAAGCCGCCTGCGACCCATTTCCGTACGGAAGTGATCGCCGCCCTTAATGTCGGGGGCTGCAATTCTGGTGCTTGCCATGGTACGCCCTCCGGCAAGAATGGCTTCAAGCTGAGTTTGCGCGGCTTCGATCCCGCCGCTGATTACATGCAGCTGACGCGCGATGCGCTCGGCCGGCGCACCGATCGCCAGCAGCCCAATGCTAGCCTGATCTTGCAGAAGGGGTTGGGCCGAGTGCCCCACGAGGGCGGACAACGTTTCCGGCCCGATAGTGTTCCGGTGCAAGCCCTACGCGATTGGCTGGCCGAGGGGTTGCGCGATGATCCGCCCGGTTCGCCGGTCCTCCAGGGCCTCGACATCCTGCCCGGCTCACGTGTGCAATGGGCGCCGGCCAACCGGCAGCAGTTGGCCGTGCTCGCCCATTTCTCCGACGGCAGCATCCGGGACGTGACGCAGTTGACCGTCTTCAGCAGCAGCGATCCCGCCGTCGCCGACGTTTCCCCCACGGGGCTGGTCTCCTTCCAGCAAGCCGGTGAAGTAGCGATCCTGTGTCGCTATTTGATGGAGTTGCAAACCGTTCGCCTCACCTACCTCCAACCGCACGATGGCCTGGTCTGGACCGATCCGCCCGCGAACAACTACATCGATAAGCTCGTCTTTGCCAAGCTCAAGATGCTCAGCATTCCGCCATCGGATCTGTGTACCGATGCAGAGTTCATCCGCCGCGCTTACCTCGATGTGTGCGGAATTTTGCCGTCGCCGAAAGAAGTGCGCGATTTCCTTGCAGACGGATCCTCGAACAAGCGGGCACGCCTGATTGATGCCTTGCTGGAACGTCCCGAATATGCGGACTTTTGGGCCCTCAAATGGTCCGATGTGTTCCGCAGCACTCGCAAGGCGATCCAGGTCAAGGGCACACATGTGTTCCAGCGTTGGCTGCGCGATCGCATCGTGCAAAACGTCGGCTTCGATGCGCTGGTCCGCGAGTTGTTGACTGCCAGCGGCAACACCTTTGCCAATCCCCCGGCCAACTACTACCGTGTGGCCCGCGATCCCCAGAACTTGGCCGAAACGACGGCGCAGTTGTTCTTCGGTGTCCGCATGCAGTGCGCCAAATGCCACAATCATCCCTTCGAGCGCTGGACACAGGACGATTACTACAGCCTGGCCGCTTTCTTCGCCCGTGTCCGCCACAAGAAAGATCCGCTGGAACCAGGGCCTGATCCCAAGAAGCCGGGTGGGGCTGAGATCATCTACGATGGGCGCTCTGGAGAAGTGACCCAGCCGCGCACCGGCCAAGTGATGAAGCCGAAGTTCCTGGGCGGCGCTGTGCCGGACCTTGCACCGGACGCCGACCGCCGCCAAGTATTGGCCGATTGGTTGACCAGCGGTACCAATCCCTTTTTCGCCAAGTCTGTTGCTAATCGGATCTGGTATCACCTTCTGGGCAAAGGCATCGTCGATCCCGTCGATGACTTTCGTGACTCCAATCCCTCGGCCAATGACGAATTGCTCGACGCTTTAGCGAAAGATTTTGTCGCCCACCATTTTGATGTCAAATATCTCCTTCGTGTCATCCTGAATTCGCGGACCTATCAGCTCAGCGCCCAGACCAATCCCTACAACGCCAACGATAACAAGTATTTCTCTCATGCGGTGACTAAACTCTTGACGGCAGAGCAACTGCTCGACGCCATCTGTACAGCCACCGAAGTGCCGGAGAAATTCCCCGGTTTGCCGTTCGGCACGCGTGCGGTGCAATTGCCCGACGGCGATATAGCGCACCCGTTCCTCAAGACGTTCGGCCAGCCCGCCCGTGAATTGGCCTGTGAATGTGAACGCGAAAGCGATAGCAATCTGGCCCAGGCTTTACAACTCATCAATGGACCGACCATCAACGACAAGGTCCGCAATCCCAACAACCGCATTGGTCGGCTGCTCAGGGAAAAGACTTCGGAAATAGAGATGCTCAACGAGTTGTATCTGGCCACGCTGTCGCGCTTGCCGGACCCAGAAAACGCCAAGGCGGCGCTGGAACACATCGCCCGCGCCCCAGACAAGCGCAAGGCATGGGAAGACATTCAGTGGGCGCTGTTGAACGCCAAGGAGTTTCTGTTCCGTCATTGATGATGATTGCGGACCTTGGCGAGCGGGGGGTGTGAACCCCCCGGTTGTGCTACCGGGGGGGTGACACCCCCCGCTCGCCAGAGTTCTACCGGGGGGTTGACACCCCCGCTCGCCTCACGCCACCCCGCTTGTTCGGTTTTTCCCAAGGTACTTACTCGTGCTCCTGGGGACCGGCCCAGGCTGCCCGCAGGTCGCGGGCAATCGATGCCAAGCTGGCCGCCAATGCCAACAACAGTAGGCCCGTGCCCGGCTGCCCCATCCAGCGGGCCAGACCGCCCAAGGAAAAGATCACGCCTATGCCCACCATCAGCAGCGACAACCGCCGATGGAAACGCCCGATATCGGTTTCCGCCCAAGCGACGAGAGAGCGGTAGAGATGCCGTCCCTCGTCGTGCGGCGTGCAAGACGCCTTGAGCGGACAGCTGTTGCAGCTTGACGCTGGCGCGCGGTAAACGGCCAGCCGGCTCTTCGGCTCCACCACATGCAGAGCGAGACGCTCTCCTTGGGGGCAGTGATAATGGTCAGCATCGGCGTCGTACGCGAAGCCGCGCTCGGCGTAGCGCCGGGCACGCTCGAAGTGGACCTGAGCCAGCATCTCGGCCAACCGCGCGCCCCCGAGGACCACGACCACATAGCCCAGAATCAACCAAAGTTCCAACTCGGCAGGCAGGCTCAGAAGCAAGGAAACAGGGTCCATTCCGCGCCTCCTTCCGAAACGCGCTGTCAGAACGTCATCGAGGCGGGCGAGACTTCGGTGAATAAGGGACTGGCCGTGAATGCCTCCGGTGTGGCCATCGGGGCAGCCGGATGTGATGGTCGCAAGACCGCCCGGCCCGTCAAGTAGACCAGCGGCAGTACCCCCGCGATGAACAGCACATCGCCGGGCAGCCGCAGCCACTCGATCATGGCGTGCTCGTTAAAGAACTCAAGGGAGCGGGCGTGCCAGTAGCCGTGGGCCACCGCATCGCCCAGTTGCAGCACGCCGATGGGGAAGAGGTTGGCGAACACCATCCATGCCAAGCCCAGATTCAGCGCCCAGAACGAGAAACCGACTAGCCGCTCGCTCCAGTCTTCCGGCCGCAGCAGGTAGCGCAGACAGAAAACCAGCAGGGCGATGGCCAACATGCCGTAGACGCCCATCATGGCAGCGTGGCCGTGATTGGCCGTTAGCTGCGTGCCGATCTCGTAGTAACTGACGACCGGCAGGTTGATGAGGAAGCCAAAGACGCCCGCACCTAGAAAGTTCCAAAAACCAACCGCCGCCAAGTAGAGGACGGCCCAGCGATGCGGAAAGCGCGTCGCGCCGCCGTGCGTCTCCTGACGGGCACCCAGCTGCAAAAAGCTCCATGCCTCCACCGTAAGGAACGTCAGTGGGATCACCTCGCCGGCCGAGAAAAACGCACCCAACGCCATATGCACGGCCGGTGTGCCGGAGAAGTACAGATGGTGCATGGTGCCGACCACGCCGCCGACCGAGTACAACAGGGCGTCGAAGTAGATGACGCGCGTCGCCGTCTTCTCGGACACCACGCCCAGCAGCACGAAGATGTAGGCCACCATAATCGTCGTAAACAGCTCCAAGAAGTCTTCGACCCACAAATGGACTACCCAGAAGCGCCAGAAATCAGCGACAGCGAAGTGGGTGTTGGAATGGCTAAACAGGCCTACGGCATAGAAGAGAGGAATAGTCAGGGCACTGTAGAAAAACAGATACGGCAGGTTGCCGCGGCTTTCGCGAGCTAGCTGTCCACGCAGACCGCGGTAGAGGAGGATGCACCAGAGGATCAATCCTCCCGTGAGGAGGACTTGCCAGAGCCGGCCCAGATCGAGGTACTCCCAGCCTTGGGCACCGAGGGTGGGCTTGGCTGACGGATGAATCCAGCCCTTGTAACTGGCCGCTTCTCCTGCCAAGCTGCCGATCACGACCACGACAAGGGCGGCCAGAAGCAGGAAGGAGAGCAATCGTTGACCGCGCGGCTCGCGGCCGGCTATCAGCGGAGCCAGGAAGATGCCCGCCGCCAGGTACGCAGCGGTGACGAAAAACAGGGCCAGCTGGAGGTGCCAGGTGCGCGTGAGATTATACGGCAGCAGTTGGGCCAGGTCGAGTCCGAAGAAACCGCCTGTCTCGGCATGATAATGAGCCGTTGCTCCTCCCAAGAGCGTCTGTACGAAGAACAGCGCGGCAACCACGAAGAAATACCAGGCCGTGGACCGCTGCGCCGGCGTCAGGACCACTTCGCCCGGTGGATGAAAACGGAGCCGACGCTCCTCGGCCCCATGCCAACCCAACAAGTTGGAGTAACGGCCAAACAACGTCAGCACCAGGCCGGTCCCGCCCAACAGAGCGATAATGGAGAGGGTGCTCCACACCACAGCTTCCTCTGTCAGGTCATTGCCGGCTAAAGGCTCCGGCGGCCAATTGTTCGTGTAAGAATACGGCTGGTCGGGACGACGAGCGGCGGCGGTCCAGGCGGTCCAGGCGATGAAGGCGGTGATCTGCCGCGCTTCTTCGGCATGACGCACGGCATGCGGGCCAATGCCGCCGCCGCCGCTGTGCGCCCGATTGAGGATTTCCTCCTCATAATGTCGGCAGAGAAGGGCGAAAGCTCGAACCTGCCCGTCGCTCCAGATCAGGGTGCCAGTCGCCGGATCGTAACGATTGGCTTGCAACTCCTGGCGAACGCGCTGTTCCGCTTCAGCCCCTCCGCCGTAGAATTTACGCATGGCCAATGCCTGACGGTGGAGGTAATCGGCGGTGAAGTCAGGACCAAGATAGGCGCCGTGGCCGTAGATCGAGCCATACTCCATCAGACCATAGGTCAAGAAGAGCACCTGTCCTTGAAGAATGTCCGCGCCGCGGAACACTTGCTCTCCGGCTTCCGAGACGACACGCTCGGGCACCGGGGCATGATCTTCGTAAACGCGCAGGGCCAAATAACCCAAAATGCCGAAGCCCACCGCAAAGGTCAGGACCACGCCTTGGAGCCAACGCGAAGAAATCACCATGCCGCGACGGTCGGCGCTACTCATCGGATGCTCCCTGATACGGGACAAGTCGGCCGGATCGCGTTGTTATATGGTCCCGGAGCGCTCCTCGGCTAGGAGAGTGGAGATCAACAAAGGTCCCGATGGACCTCCTCGTACTCGCACTCTCGGGCAGCACGGGCCACGGCAGCCAGCACGTCTGTACTGGACACGACGCCGAGGGGCCGGCGGTCCTCCCCCACGACAATGAGGCGATGAATGTGGGCCTCAACCATCATCTGCGCCACCTCCCCCACAGGCGTCTCTGGAAGGACCAACACCGGGTCGGGTGTCATGTAACGGCTCACGGCGTCTGCGGGCAGAGTGTCCCACTCTTCCTGTACGATGGTCCAGTCACAACAGACACAACCGGGAAGAGGCGGCGCCCCTTGGGCGTCCCGGTTGTCTCCCCGGAGACGACGGTTGCAGTCGGACAGAGAAAATACACCGACGCACCGCCCCTGCTCATCCACCACCGGCGCCCCGCCGACCCGGACGCGTGTTAACGCCCGAATGGCCGACTGCACCGGCATCCACTGCGACAGAGTCAGCACCTCGCGGCTCATGAGGTCCGCCGCGGTCAGTCGAAACAACTGCGAAGGAACTACTCGCATAGCTCAGGTCCTCCTTTCTCTACTTGCCTGTGGGCAAATCTATACCTGTCTATCCAAAATTTATTGTAGCGGTCTTGAATTCTGCATGTCAAGGTGTAGAATAGGGGATGGAGGTAACACATGATCCCCAAAACTGCTGAGTATGCCCTTCGGGCCGTGGTAGTCCTGGCTCGCGATCCGGGTCGAGCTTACTCCGCCGACGAGATCGCCCAAACCACTCGCATGCCGCGCCGCTACGCCCATAAAGTGCTGCAAGCGTTGGTACGAGGTGGACTGGTGCGTTCCCAGCCGGGGCCGGGCGGCGGTTATGCCTTGCTGCGCACGCCGGAAGAAGTGTCAATCCTCGACGTTGTCGCGGTCGTTGAACCGATCCCGCGCATCCGCCGGTGCCCTTTGGGATTGAAAAGCCACACCAAACTATGCCCACTGCACCGGCAGCTTGACGAGGTCGCCGCAGCTACCGAGAGGGCCTTCGCCCAGGTGACGATCGCCCAACTCCTCAACCAAGTGGACAACGTCCCGCCGCTGTGCGAAGTGCGTTGAGTTGAAAAGAAAGGATAAGATCATGAGCGAGTCAACTGTGCAAGTTTCTTTGGCACACGATCACGACCGCCTGGATCAACTGCTGGAAACGTACCGGCAATTGAAGCGTGTCGATTTTGCCAAGGCCAAGCAAGCCTTCCGCGAGTTCAAGTTCGGCCTGCAACGGCATATCATCTCGGAGGAAACGATCCTGTTCCCGCTCTTCGAGGACAAGAGCGGCCTGCGCGATCATGGTCCCACGGTGGTCATGCGGGCGGAACATCGAGAGATCGGCCGGCGGCTGGAAGCCTTGCATGACAAGGTCCGCCGGCACGATGTGGATAGCGAGCGCGAGGAAGAGGAGCTTCTTCAGGCGTTGGCAGCGCACAACCAGAAGGAAGAGAACGTCCTGTACCCAGCGATCGATCAGCTGACAAGCGCCGAGGAAAAAGCAGACGCCCTTCGGAAGATGGACGAGCTGCCGGAGGAAGCCTATCGGACTTGTTGCGGCCACGCCGCCGGCCATATCCACCTTGGTTCCTGAAACCTTTCTCGGGAGCAGCACGAAGGAGAAGCCGCCATGACCATTCCCAGTCTCAACGAATTCTTGACCAAGGACCATAATCGCCTCGATAAGTTTCTGGAGCGCTTTCAAGAGCGGAAAGCCGGAAACTTTGTCGAGGCGGCGGAATTCTGGACACGGTTCGCTTCGGCCCTCAAACGTCATCTGATCTGGGAGGAAACCATTCTGTTCCCGCTGTTCGAACAGAAGACGGGCCAGAGCGGACTAACGGACACTTTGCGAGCGGAACACGAAGAGATCCGGGAATGGCTGGCGGCGCTGGATGAGAAAGTCCGGCAGAAGGATGCCGAGAGCGATCACGAAATGGACCGGCTAGTGAACGAGCTGGGCGGGCATAACGCCAGGGAGGAGTATGCCCTCTATCCACAGCTAGATAAACTGCTGAGCGAAGCGGAAAGACGAACTGCATTCGAGGCCATGTCCGCCGTCCCGGAAGAAACGCCCTAAGCTCGGCTCAGCAGATCTGATGCGCCAAAGGGCGAGGATTTTTCTACTCCTCGATGGCACGATGGTCCTCGACGGTTTCAAGCTGGGTCTGTCCGTTCCCTCTCCGATCACCGATGCGATGCGGGCGAATGCGCTCTCGGCGGAGCAATGGATGGCGACATCCAGCGGCCCCAGACCCAATAATGCAGGCAGCCGACGATCACCAGGACAACCCCGACAATCAGGACGCCCGCGAAGATGTTGCCGGCCACCGCAATGAACAGCAAGGCCAGCGCGGCGACCAGAACAACCGTTTACATGACGGACAGAAGCACTCCGCGCGCATGGATCATCTCGTTCTCCTTAGACACATTCGGCTATGGGGCCTGAATCGATAGTAAGAGGGAAGCAGGCTCGACGCTCTTAACGGAATGCGGCTCCCCGGCGGGTAGATAGAGCCACTCCCTGGCGTGGAGCTTCTGTGTCTGAGTTGAATCCGTAATGGCCACTTGGCCTTCTAGACACTGCACGACGATCTCTCCTCCGACATCGATGGTTTCGCTAGACGGCGTGTGAGCAATGGAGGACCACGACCCCATAGCTCAGAATCAACCAAAGTTCCAATTCGGCAGGCCAGCTCAGAGGGAAAGGCCAGAAAACCAAGAGGTTTTATCCTCCTCCCACCCTAATCCTTCTCCACCAGGGGGGAGGGGAAAAGGGCCACCCTCCACCATGCGAAGGATAACTAATTAGCGATGCTTCCCAGAGGGGTTGTTGACCGCTTGTTGAGCCGCGCTTTGTTGAGCTTGGCGGCGATATTCGGCGGCCCTCGCAGTATCACCTTGTTTCTCGTAGTAGTCGGCCAAAGCCGTCAACGCAGGAACATAATGTTCGTCGAGGCGTAAAGCGCCCAACAACCAGTTCTTGCCCGTTTCGGACATGCCCAACTCCAGCATCAGCTTGCCCAGTTCACAATGCAAGGCCGGATCGTGGTGCCGTTGCGACATATAATGCGAGGTAATTTCCTCCAGCCGCGCCCAGCGGTCTTTGAGTCGGTTGGCATACTCTGCTTCGGCTTCGGCTTGTTCGATCTTGCCCTGCTGCCGCAAGCACTCGCTAAGCACCCAGTGGGTTTTATAATCGTAAGGCAGGGCGCGAGCGGCTTGGCGCAGCCATTTCTCCGCTTCGGGCAGTTGCCCGTTGATCTGGGCCATCTCTCCGCACGTGAAAAGGGCCAAGCCGTGCTCAGGATGCTGGGCCAAGACTGTATCGAGCAGGCTGCGCGCTTGTCGGCTGTGACCCAGGCGATGCCAGCAGATCGCCAGCCGCACCAAAATTTCTACGTCCTCTGGTTGACGTTGGCGGAGAAACTCCAGATGCTGAGCAGCTTCCTCATAATAGCCCGCATTCACCAAGGCGACGGCCAACCACCAGCGCGCATGGGGACGTTCCGGGTCGAGTTCGATCACGCGGCGAAGATCGGGGAGGGCTTTGGTCCAGGCGCCGTTCTGGCGGTAAATGGCACCGCGCAGATTCAGGGCTTGCACATTGTTCGGCTCGTGCGCTAGCCACTCGTTCACACAGGCAAGGGCCTCGGCAATCCGCGCCATGCGCAGATACCCTTCTGCCAGGGCTTCTAGGATAAGAAGCACGTGCTGAGGATCTTTGCGCGCCTGGTCCCGGAGGTCCAACTCGACCTTGTCCAAATCGCCGCCCGCCGCGTGCAGCAAGGCCCATTCGAGAAGTATGTCCGATGAGGATTGGTCGCCCAACTGGGTCTGTATCTCTTGGAGACGCAGAGCAGCTTGTTCGAGGTCGCCCTCGCGCCGCGCCGCCCGCGCCGCTAGCAGATGCAGGGAGAGGCTGCGCGACCACGGCCAAATCTTGAGGCAGGCATTCAAATGCCGGCAAGCTTCGGCGTTGTGATAGCGTTGGAAGGCGGCTTGTCCGGCATACCAATGATAACCCGCCCAGAGAAAGGGACTGGACAAAGTCAATACCAGCGCAAAAAGTCCAGACCGGACTAACCAGCGACGCATAGCGAGAAACCTCCTAACGAGCCGGAAGCGCAAGCGACGGATATTTTGCCCTCGCTTACGCTTCCAGCTCGTCTCGTTCGCAGATTATTTGTCCGGGAGGTCGATGTTAAACACTTGGGAGCCGCCTTTCACTGTGTACGTTAGCCCGGACTTGTCCGGGTCGCTGAACTTGGTGGGAATCGGCACCGGTTTTTTGGCTTGGGGTGCTTTGGCAGGGTCGTCGCCTGACTTGCCCGGCCGCGCTTTCTCCAGCAGTTCTGTAGGAATCGCCATCTTCGTCTCCAGGAATTGGGGGGGAGGGGCTTGCGACGGCGTAGTGACGGCGATCTTCACCAATCCCACGGGAACCTTGGTAACCTTGTACTCTCCATCCTGAATATCGGACGTGACGGCGTGCCCACCCTGCGCCGGTACGAACGTTACGGTGCCGACCGGCAGGGGCTTGCCTTGGTAAGTGATCTTCCCCGTGATGGTGCCCTGGGAAGGGGAACAGCCGGCCAGCAGCAACGCGCACCAGCCCGCAGCGCAAGCAAGAGAGTGATGAGAGTGATGACGCCGAACCCCGCTGCCTATCCGGAAAAACACATCTGTCATGGCAACCTCTCCTCTCACCAATCCGACCCTAGCACTTCACCGCCGGCCGGCGTCAGTGCGTACCACCAAGTCCACGGGTTTGTGCCTTGTGCCACGAAGCGGACGCTGCCATCGCCCATGGCGGCGTTGATGCCACCGGTATGAGGCGAGCTGGCCACATTGCCGTGACCGCAGCCGCCGGTGGCGCCGTTGTTCGGCCAGCGCGCACCTACGTTGCATCCCATGGGCGGCATAACCTGGAAGATAGCGGCCACGCCAGTATAGGCTGTCTGAGCACCGTTATCGGTACTGGCAATCAAAGGTCCCCAGTCCCGAAAGATGTTGACATTATTGGTCGGCGCCCATTCGGTGCCGCCGTAGGAGACGGCTTCTTTCTCCGTGAAGAAAATGGTCACTGAAGTGCCGTCCACGATAGAGGCCGGGTATCGCATCGCAGGGACCCCATTCCAGGGTGGGGCGTAAAGGCGAAAGACTTGGCCATTGATGCCGACACTGGTCATGAGTTGCTGGGGGGCCCATCCCATACTAAGGGTGGGGTCCGAGGGGCACTGATAAGTCTTGATGGTGGAGTTGTAATAGCCCGCCTGTCCCCATTCCGCATAGGTAGGATTTTTTCCATTAAAGCCATGGTTACCGGCAGCAAAGTCATCGGGCTCGAGACTGAGGTTGTACAGGTTCTGTTGCTCGATAAAAGGCAGGATGTGGACCAGCAGATCTGCATCGCCGTTATAAGGCGACGGAACAGGTACTGGGTAGATCCCGAAGCTAGGGGGGAGAAGTCCCTGGTGAGTATCGGCGGCGTTGATAGTCGCCAGAGAGATCTGTTTGAGGTTGTTTTGGCACTGCATGCGGTTGGCGGCTTCGCGGACCTTTTGTACGGCCGGCAGCAGCAGGCCGATGAGGATGGCGATGATGGCGATTACCACCAACAACTCGATCAAGGTAAAGGCGCGAAAGCGCCGGAACAGATGGAGCATAGGCATGACGAGCCTCCTTGAGGAGAAAAGGGATTGTGTCTGGACAATGACTGACTGTTTCGAGGCGGCTTACGCTCGAATTGACTGTGAGTATACTCTCATGAGAAGCCGCCGTCATTGAGTTCCAGCATATTTTTTCTTGAGTTTCTTTGTCCGATGGAGATAATGAATACAACCGTAGAGCACTCGCCCGCCGCCGGGTTTATCCCAGCGGCGAGGATCGATTCCCCTGTCCATCCAGGTGATGATCGATCAACTACTTGCCATGACACGCTACCCACATGTTGCGCTGTTGATCGAGACCGCAAGCATTCATGCGCGGCATATCTTGAGGGGCATTGCGCGCTATCTTAACGCGCATGAGCCATGGTCGCTTTTCGTCTTGGAATACAGCGGGGTAGAAGAATCGTTGCCGCGTTGGCTACGCAACTGGCGTGGCGACGGCCTCATTTGTCGTCTGGGTCTGACGCCCCGCTTGATCGAGCACTTGCGTCAGCAGAAGGTGCCAGCAGTTAATCTGGACGATTTCCACAGCAATCCGTGGCTGCCGTTGATCCGTTCCGATGACGCCGCCATCGGCCGGTTAGCGGCCGAGCACCTGCGCCAGCGCTGCTTTCGCCACTTCGCGTTTTGCGGATTTAGGGAGCTCGAATGGTCGCGCCAACGGCGTGAGGGTTTTCGCAACGCGCTGAAGAGCGGAGAGATCTTCTGTGGGGCTTACGAGTCGGCTTGGGACAGCTGGCGTAGCCGTTCCTGGGAACGCGAGCAGGAAGACATCGAGCATTGGCTTGGGTCATTGCCCAAGCCGGTGGGGGTCTTGGCTTGCAACGACGGACGGGGACGCCATGTCGTGGACGCTTGTCGGCGAGCCAACCTGGCTGTGCCGGAAGAGGTGGCCGTGATCGGCGTGGACGATGATGCGTTGTTATGCGAGTTGTGCAATCCGCCGCATTCCAGCGTCATCACTTCTGCGGAACGCATCGGCTACGAGGCCGCCGCCCTGCTGGACCGCCTGATGGAAGGCGGCCAGCCGCCGCTGCGACAAAAACTCATTCCGCCGTTGGGGGTGAGGACGCGGCAATCTACCGATGTGCTGGCCGTCGACGATCCTGAGTTCACAGCTGCTGTCCGCTGCATCCGCGAACATGCCTGTCGGGGGATAAGGGTGCGGGACGTGCTC
>JAJPIY010000068.1 GCA_021324515.1 Planctomycetota bacterium | reverse complement strand
CGCCAGCGCATCGAAATCCCCGAGGCGGTCGCCGGCGACATCGTAGCCGTCATCGGCATGAAAGAATCGATCACGGGCGATACTCTATGCGACATTCAGCATCCCATCCTGCTCGAACGCATCCAGTTCGCTGAGGCTGTCGTCAGCCGTTCCATCGAGCCGGAATCCTCGGCAGACAAGGATAAGCTCATCTCGGTGCTGAACATCCTACGCAAGGAAGATCCGACTTTCACCTGGAACACAGACAAGGACACCGGACAAACGTTGATGAGCGGCATGGGCATGTTGCACCTGGAAATCAAACAGCACCGCATGGAGCGTGATTTCCGCTTGAAAGTGCGCGTTGGCCAGCCGCGTGTCAGCTACCGCGAGACCATCCGCCATGCCGTCACAGTGACAGGCGAGTGTATCAAGCATGCTGGCCAGGGCAGCTTGTTCGCCAAAGTGCAAGTAGCCTTCGAGCCGTACAGGGGCGACGAATCGATCGTCGTGGAATCGCATCTGCCGCCGGACAAGCTACCGCCGTTGTTCGTCGCTGCTGCTGAGCAAGGCATCCGCGGCGCCTTCGATTCGGGTGAGTTGGGCTTCCCCGTCATGAACGTCAAGGCGGTGATCCTTGACGCCGAAATGGACGAGCAATTATCCAACGACACCGCTTTCCAGGCTGCCGGCGCGGACGCCGTCCACAAAGCGATGCGCGACAACATCGTGCTGCTGGAGCCGTGGATGAAACTCGAAGTGACCGTGCCCGAAGAGTTTCTTGGCCCAGTGACATCGGACCTTAATGCTCGGCGCGCCGAGATCAACAAGCTGGAAAACCGCGACGGTCTATGCATATTGGAAACCATCGTACCGTTATCCAAGATGTTCGACTATGCCGATAAAGTGCGCAGTCTCAGCCAGGGCCGTGCCTCGTCGTCGATGGAGCCGTACAAGTATCGGCCTGCACCAGAGGAAGTGCTGCGAGCATTGCTGCATCCGGAAGAGAACTACTGAAGTAGTCCATGAGCGCGGTTCACCTCAGCAACGATGGAAACGGCCCGTTTCGGGCTGACAAAATCACCTCGTCATGGTATTTTGCGGCGGCGCGAACATCGATTTTCAGGAGGCCGTTTATGGACGCCATGGAATGGCTGTTGATCGCTACAGGATTTACCGGAGCGCTGACATTGCTTTATCTGCTCCGCACGGCTTACCACGCTTGGTTCCCACCGCCGTCGATAGAGACATACTTTTCCCCCAAAGGCGGATGTACGGATGCCATCGTCCGGGAGATTCGGCACGCCCGCCACGAAATCCTCGTACTGGCCTATTCGTTCACGTCGAAACCAATCGCTCAAGCGTTAGTCGATGCCAAGCTGCGCGGCGTCCACGTCGATATCGTGCTCGATCACAGCAACGAGCATGAAATGTACACCGACATGCACTTCTTTCTGGAGCAAGGATTGACGCCCGTGATCGATCCACACCACGCCATCGCCCACAACAAGGTCATGGTCATCGACAATCGCACGCTTCTGACCGGCAGTTTCAATTTCACGCACCAGGCAGAGAACGAAAACGCCGAGAACTTGCTGGTCATCAAAGGGCATCCGGAGTTGGTACGGGCGTACAAGGAAAACTTCCACACTCATCGCGCGCACGCTCGCGCCCCCGAGATTAAGGCTGCAGACAACAAAACCCCAACCCGACAAGCTGCATGAATCGGCTCGTCAGTCCTTTGGGGGTTGGTTCTGGGTGAAGATCAGCAGGCCCATGCCTTCGGGGCGCGGCGATTCTTCGGGTACTTCGGCGGGTAGGGACCACGCTTGCACGCCGCGGCCGGGCAGCACGCGTACTACGTTGCAGGCCCAGGCGCGGCCGGCAGTGATGCGGTCGCTGGTCAGGGCCGCTAGCGGGATCGCTGCTTCCACGACCCAGCCCCTCGGCTCACTGTGCAGGGCTACGAACCAGCGTGGGTCCCAGCTTTTATCGCCCCAGCAATCTTCGCACACGCAGCCGCGCTGATCGATTTGCAGATGGTAACAGGTGCAATAATCGCGGTCGAGATCGAGCAGGATACTGACGCGGTCGCGGCCGCGCAACTCGGCATCACGGGTGCGCAGCTTGACTGGAGGCGTATAGCAATGGGCAGGATGAGTACATTTGAGAGCCAGATAGAGGAATTCATGGTCGTAGGCAAAGAGCACTTCCGTAGGCCATTCCTTTAGGGTATCGCCGGCGGCGTTTTGCAATTTGCTTGGCTTGCTCTGCCAACACGGATCGTTGAGGTTGCCGTCGAGCAGCGGCCGTTGGTCGGTGTAGCGGCAAGTCAACACCGGCCTGGGGGGAGCGCCGCTGCGGTTGACCAACCACAACTCGGCCAATGCGGCGGAACGCCACGGCCCGTCCGGTTGGTGGCTGATGAAATGTGAATACCACTTTTGGGGAGTCTGAAAATCGCCGAGATTGCGCCGCGCCGCCTGTAAACAGAATTGCAATGATGGATCACTGGTCAACAACGGCCCGAAGCCAGCCAGGCGCGGCTCCAGGACGAGACTGCTCTGATACCATTGGCGAACTTGCTCTTTTGTGGCGAACAAGAACAGTTGCTTGTCGCGCTCGCTCGTCAAGAGATCGGGTAAGTCCGGAGGCTTATTCATACCCGGTTTCCAGGCCGGCATTTTGATGCCTGGTACGGCGGCGTCCGGATCGCCGGGCCTGCCGAGGGTCGATCCCTTCTTGATGGGTACGCCGTGCTGCTCGGACTCAATGACTAAGAATTGGCCTAGCTCATGGCGGTGCCGGGCCTCGGAACTACTGTTATGGCGAATCAGCCAGCGGTAACTTTCCATCGCCAAGGGATGCACCGGATAGCGCTCGATCAGAAGTAGGAAGATCTCGCGGGCCATGCTCCATTGCCCCATGCGGACATAGCGATTGGCCACGGCGAAGGCGGTGGAAGCCGCCATGTCGTCGGGCATGTCCGCGAGCATGGGGCCAATGTTCGAGAGCAGACGATTGGGATCGTTCAAAGCACTGGCTGGCGTTTCGGCCAACGTCCGCAAAGTCGAGCACTGACGGATCGCTTTGACCAATTCTTCGGGTATTTCCTGGGCGTCGCCGACTGGCCGCCGCGCCAGTCCGCCCGGAGGAAGGTCAATGCCTTGCATCAAGTGGCGATGGCGGGCGGCATCCTTGACATGGGCCGCAAGCAAGCGGAAGTCGCGCCAGTCGGGGAGAGTAACGGCTCCTCCGGCCAACAGCGCCGCTGGGGCAGCAGCGAACTCACGCGGAGGCGCTTGTAAGCGTGAAGCGATGGTGGTCAGATCGAGTCGCACCGTGGCTTGCGTGGTACAAACGCTGTAAACTTTGGCCGCCTGCCACGGCGTCAGGCCCAAATCGCTGAGCTGTTCGGGAAACGTCTTGGCATCGCCGGCCTTTTCAAAGGCGGCATGCACGGCCTCGGCTAACAAGGCATCACAGCCGAAGCCGTTGGGTCGCTCTTCGCTGTCGTCGGTAATGATGACGGCAGGTTGCCACATGCGGATCGCCAAGACGAGCTGGCGCAGAAGTTGCTCAGCTGCCTGGTCTTGCTGCATCGTGTTCCAGGCCTGGAGCAGTTCCAGGCGCGGAACACGGAGCAAATGCGACGACACCGGAAAGGCCCACAGCATCTCGCCGGCCGCACCGCCGGCCTGGCGCACGGCGGCAGCGAAGCGTGCGGCCTCACTAGAACGATCGGGCGCCGCCGTCGTCAAATCCGATGCCGTCACGCGCAGGGCAGCGCACAGATAGCCTTCCTGTCCACCGAGCTGGGCAATGGCATCCAAGGGAAGGCCGCCGGGGCGGGCGTGCAAAAACAACACCGCCGCCCGCTGGCCGCCGCGGTGCTGTACTTGCCAGGTCTTGCCGCCATCGCTGGTTGCCAGGATGAGGCCCAATTCGCCGACCGCCCAGCCGTGTTGCTCATCGATGAAGAAGATGCCATTGAGCGGCAGTTGTTGCCCCGTGCGCACCACTTGCCAGCTCTGGCCGCGATCCACGCTGTGCAACGCCACCGAGCCAGGCCGGCCTACCACCCAATAATGATTGCCGACGCCATGTACAGCGTGGAAGTCCCAAACGCGACGGACGTTTTCCGCTACGTCCAGAGTGACATATTTCCAGGTCGAACCGCGCGTACGCTCGCTACGGAGGAGCAATCCTCCTTGTCCGACCGCCAAGCCATCATCGCCGCGCAGTTGCACGTCTCGCAAACTGCGGCCGCCCAGAGTGTCCATGTTGACCTGAAAAACACGCTCTTTGCGCACCGTTGCCAACCGATTCCAGGCGCCGGCCAAAGCGCCTTCGCCGTTGTCAGCGAACGCCGCCGCCAGCCACGATGCCGACCGCGCCCCCGGCAGCGGCTGCCAGGTGCGCCCCCCGTCCGTTGTCACAAACACACCAGACGGATGGGCGTCGCTGCCATCGCCGACCAGATAGCCGACCTTGTACCCTGCTTTTTCATCGACGAAGCGGACGCGATGGAGTCCCGGCAACATGTTGAGCATGAGCCGTTGCCATCTTAATCCGCCGTCTTTGGTGAACAACACCACCCCGACGCTGCCACCGCCTGGAAGTTCTTCACGACCGACGACCCAGCCGGTATAGGGATCGAGAAAGTGCAGCGAGCGAAGTGAGGCCCGGACGCCGCTGGATTGTCTTTCCCAGTGTTTCCCGCCGTCAATAGTGTGCCAAATCACGCCTTCCTCGCCGACTGCCCAGCCTTCACGATTGTCCCAGAACTGCACGGCATGAAGCGCTGCATCCTCGAAGTTGCGCAAATCAGCCCCCCCCTGCGCGGACGGACGCAATATCGCTGCCAGGACGACTAACGATAGGGATAGCGTGCCAAGGGATCGCATGAATGGTCCTCGCTCCTTGCCTTGCCAGCCCCAGTACCAAGAAGGGCTGTCGCCAGATTAGGCCGACCCTCCTTAGCCGGATTCTCTGCGCTAGTCAAGGTGGAGCGAACAGCGGGATCTGCCGGTTCGCTTCGCTCGTGGCAGGCAACGGGGGCCACTGGGAACGACTTCCCGTGGGCCGAGTTCGTTCACTGTAACAACGCCTGTCCTCAAGGAAAACCGCTGTTCGCTAAAGAGAAAAATCGACTGAACGATCACTATTTTTTCTCTGGTTGATCTACCGCAGAGAAATCAAACGCCTCAGGCAACGGCATTTCCCTCTGCAACGGTTGACGATCATCCAGTTGTTTCTGCTGCTCCTTCAAAAGGTGCATAAGGCGCTCT
>JAJPIY010000102.1 GCA_021324515.1 Planctomycetota bacterium | reverse complement strand
TTCTCCCTCCCCCCTTGTGGGGGAGGGTGCCTTGTTTCTCCCTCCCCCCTTGTGGGGGAGGGTTGGGGTGGGGGGAATGGTACCAAACTCAACCGTACCCAGTTTATTTTTTGAGGGCGCCCCCATGAGCGCGACGCTGAGCGAGCGAGAATTCGCCATCGATGTGGTTCGCCGTTTGCGCGAGGCCGGCCATGAGGCGCTGTGGGCCGGCGGTTGTGTTCGAGATGAGCTGCTCGGTCTTGTCCCCCAGGATTATGATGTCGCCACTTCTGCCTTGCCGGAGCAAGTGCAGCGGTTATTTCGCCGTACGGTCGCCGTCGGCATGAGTTTCGGCGTCATTGAAGTGCTTGGCCCGCGCACCGCCACCGGAGTACTCAAAGTCCAAGTCGCCACGTTCCGCTCCGATGTTGCTTACAGCGATGGCCGCCGTCCGGATGCCGTCGTGTTCGCCTCGGCCCGCGAAGACGCCCTGCGCCGGGATTTCACAATCAACGGTATGTTTTTCGACCCACTGGAAAATCGCCTGATCGATTATGTCGGCGGTCAGGACGACCTGCGGGCGCGTTTGCTTCGGGCCATTGGCGATCCCGCCCGGCGCTTCGAGGAGGACAAGTTGCGCATGCTCCGGGCGGTACGTCTTGCCGCGCGCTTCGACCTGGAAATCGAGCCGGCTACTGCCGCCTCCATCCGCACGCTGGCGCCGCGGATTACGGTCGTCAGCGCCGAACGCATCGCCGAGGAGCTGCGCAAACTGTTGGTCGATCCGCACCGGGCGCGGGGCATGAGGCTGTTTATGGACCTGGGCCTGGCCCAGCCGGTCTTGCCGGAATTGGTGCCCATGCGCGGTCTGCCCCAGGGATTGCCGCGTCCGGATGCTCCGGCCCTACCGCCGCCGGGTTTGCCCGGCCCTCCGGCGGCGAATGATACCCCCGACCTGTGGGAACACGTCTTGCGCGTGCTCGATAATCTGGGACCGGCGCCCTCGTTTCCCTTGGCGATGGCCGCCCTGCTGCATGATGTAGGCAAACCGCGCACCGTCGGCCGCACGCCCGATCGTTACACCTTCTACAATCACGAGCACGTCGGCCGCCGCATGGCCGGCGAAATCTGCGAACGACTCAAACTCTCCAGCGAAGAGCAAAAACGCATCGAGTGGTTAGTCGAGAAGCATCAAATTCTAAGCGACGCCCGCCAGATGCGACCAAGCAAGCTCAAGACGCTGTTAAGCCATCCTGGCATCCACGAATTGCTGACCTTGCATCGCGCCGATGCTGTGGCCTCTGGTCGTTCCACCGACTCTGTCGAATATTGCCAACAGCTATTGCGCCAGTGGACGAAGGACGACCTCAATCCGCCGCCGCTGCTCACCGGCGAAGACCTGATCCAGGCTGGTTACAAACCTGGGCCGCTCTTCAAGAAACTGCTTGATGCTGTACGCGAAGCCCAGCTGGATGGGACCATTCGCACAAAAGAAGAAGCGTGGGCATGGACTCATCGTTTGCTGGCCGAGTGGGGTGAACCCAAGCCGCCGCCGTAATTCGGATTCTCCTGGCCCCTTCTCCGCGTTGGAAGGCTGGGAGGTGTTCCTCCCCTCGCAAAAGAGCAATCGATCTCTCGAAGGCCCCTCCAGCGGGGCGCACGGCTGGCCCAGCATACTCCTTCGGAGGGTGTGCCGCTAAATTTTGCGGCGAGCGGGGTTGCGTCCGCGCCCCGAGTGAGGCTTTGCCATTCCCTCCCCCACAAGGGAAGTGGAAGAGGACCGCTAGCACTTACGCCACTCTGTTTGCCCAAATCCAGCGGCAGACTCCCCGATCAGGGCCGTCTTGACGCCCTCGCGCAAAGTATCTACCATCGTCCCGCTTCTTGATCGGCAGCGCCTGACCGATGGCGGACGCCTTGCCTACCTCCCTCATAAGCGGAGATGCCCGTCCCATGCAGAATGCAGAATGCAGAATACAGAAGGAAACCCCAGGAAGACGCCCCTGGCAGGTCGGTATTTTGAATATGTCTCCTTCTGCATCCCGCCTTCCGAGTTGGGCCATGAGACACCTGGCCATCCTGGTCGTGGTAGCTGTGGCCCTGCGTGCCTGGCAACTCACGCATACCGAAGTCGCTTCGCGTGACAGTATCAGTTACGTGCGCATCGCTTGGCAGCTGGAACACGGCCCCTGGCGGCAAGTGATGTCCGCGGCGCCGCAGCACCCGGCCTATCCCTTGGCCGTGCTCGCCATGTCGCAGTTGGTGCGCCACTTCATCCCAGATGATTTGCCACGTGCCTGGCAGATCAGCGCCCAGCTGGTCAGTGCCCTGGCCAGCGTGCTGCTGCTGGTGCCGATGTTCTATCTCGGCCGTGAGATGTTTGATGACCGCATTGCCTTCTGGGCTTGCCTGTTGTTTCAGTGCCTGCCCGCCAGTGGCAAAGTCATGAGCGACGGCTTGTCAGACACACTCTTTTTGCTGTTCGCTTGCACCGGCCTATGGCTGTCGGCCCTTGCTTTGCGGCGGCGCTCGGTGTGGCTATTTATCCTGACAGGATTGGCCGGCGGGCTGGCGTATTGGACGCGGCCGGAAGGGGCGCTCCTCATCGCCGCCTCCGGATTGGTCCTCTTGGGAATGCAGGGGAGACGGTCCTGGCGGCAAGAGTGGCGGAGCGTGCTGCTTCAGGGTTCGGCCCTGTCGCTGACGGCGCTGGCCGTCGTGGCGCCCTACATGCTTCTCATCGGCGGCCTGACTGTGAAAAACACGCCCAATCTTCTATTGAACCAACAGCGGCCCGATGCCGATTGGGAAAGACGCTTGCTTCCTCAGCCAGTCCCGAAAGCCGAACCACACACACAAGTCCCTCAGCTCAGCTCGGTGTTGTTGGCCGCCTGGTTTGGGCCTGGAGACCGCACCTTCGATAAATTGGCCAGCAATATCACGGACCTGCGGGAACTGCACAATTATCGAATGCCCTCGCGCTATGGTTGGGCGCTCAAAGCATTCCTCTTGGAGGCTGGCAAAGGCTTTTTTTATGTGGTATGGCTGCCGGCGTTGTTAGGTTTGTGGTGGCGGCGCGAGCGCTTCCGGCTCGTTCCGGGTGTGTGGGTGAGTTTGCTGGTTTGCTCGGTTTTGTGCATTTTGCTCTATCTCATGGCCGAGAAGATGGGCTACTTATCCGATCGCCATTTACTTCTTCTGATCTTGTGTGGCACATACTGGGCCGTGGCCGGCATTCTCGTGATCGGAGACAAATTGGCCCTGGGAGCGGCGCGGCTGTGGCCGGTCCTTGCCGGAGGCCGCGGGGCGGAGGGATGGACCTGGGCGCTAGCTTTGCTGCTTCTGTTGACGATTGCTCCGCTGCCGCGCACGCTGGCCCGTCTGCACGCCGAACGCGCCGGCTTTCGCTCGGTGGGACACTGGTTGGCCAAACATATAAAGCCGGGCGATTTCATCGAAGATCCGTACTGCTGGGCCTATTACTACGCCGGACGTGTTTTCCTCGAAGGCCGCCACGACCTGCCGGCAAGCAAGCCGAGCCGCTTCTATGTCGTCTTAGAAGAGTCGAAAAATCGCCATGTCCGCCTTGTTTCCCTGCAAAAAGCGGTTGAGGACATTTTATGCAGTAATGGTGCGAAGATTGTCCATGCCGAGGAGGTACGGCGCGGCCGCGATAAGGCGACCCTCCAAGTTTGGGAAGTGCCAGGTCCGTTTCGTTGGTTGCCGACACCACCACTGCCGGGACAGCGCAATTAAAGTTTAGCCGCGAGCCGTAGGCGAGCGCGG
>JAJPIY010000291.1 GCA_021324515.1 Planctomycetota bacterium | reverse complement strand
CAATGGTAGTGGGTTTTCTGCTTGAATCTGGTTCGCAACGGCAAGTCGAAAGAACGTGGGCGATGATTGTCCTTGGCGACATTTCGGGCATTCAAAGCTACGTCGGCCGTCCTGCTATGCGGCGCGGGCAAGTTCACGCTGCGCGGCTCCTGCGTCGGCCCGGCGGACGGACTGCTGACGGCCGAGCAGCAGGCGATCAGCGACTGGCTACGGAGGGAAACACGCGGCGAGTTGCGCCTGACGCTCGGCTGGGCCGATATGGTTGGGCCGTGGAATGTCATGGTCGATTTCGCCGGGGCGATGCGTCACTGGTTTGCTGAGGAATTCCCCGAGGAAGAGTTGACGCTCCGTGCCAGCCTGGAGCTGATGAAGCCCAAACGCCCGATCAAGCCTGCCGTGGAACGGGCCGATCGGCGTCAACGGGATTCACTGGGCGTTCGGTCTGTGCGTGCCGCTGCGTTGGCCGGCTGGCGAGATACGCTACTCAGGGCCGACACTCGAGCCGGCTGACGCTGAGGAGTCCCTGCTGCCGCCCATCGTGCCGACCGTTCCCCTAGAGTCGTCCCTCCCGCCGTCGTCCTTGCCGGAAATTGCCCCGCCACCAACCCGCCCCGCGCTTGCACCGGACCAGGTTCGCGTCAAAGTGCTGGAGCAGCGAGAGATTGCCGGCAAAGTGCAGTTTTTCGTGCAAGAAGAAGGCAAGCCACGCGGCGTGTTGGCGTACGGTGTGCCGCCTCCGGTCGACAAGCTGCCGCAAGTAGGGGACGAGATAACGGTCTATCGCAACAATCAGGATGCTCGAAGCCCTCCGTATCGCTGGGACAGGCGCGTGCCGCCTGGCGCCCCGTCGGGCAGACGGCGGCTTCGCAGAGGAGAGAGACGATGATAGGGCCAAGCATTTGGTTTGTACCGTTGCACGGGCGACATCGACCCGTTGCGCGGCTGGCAGGAGATAAACCTGGCGGCTGGCAGGAGATAAACCCGGCGGCTCAGGGGATAAACTCGGTGGCTCGCAGGAGCGAGTTCCAAGCGAGCGGCGGGGTTTATCCCCGCCGCCAAGACCGCCGGGATAAACCCGGCGGCTCAGGAGATAAACCCGGCGGCTCGCAGGAGAGGTTTCCCAAGCAACGACTGCGGTAGCTTCGACGGTAAAAAAACTCTGGACCGTTGACTTGCACTGTAGCAACAGGTAGGGTGAAAGGTGGGAAGTCCCTTTCCGAGATCATCTCCTCCGAACAATGCAGGGAGGTCTCCTCATGTCGGTCCCTCAGTGGTTGCAACGTTTGTTGGCCTATTATGGCGTGCCCTATCGTGCGCACGTCCATCCGCCGGTCTTCTCGGCGTCGCATCTGGCGCATGTCGAGCACGTGACGGGACGGCGTGTGGCCAAAATTGTGTTCTTGAACGCACGGGGGCATCCAGTCATGGTTGTGCTGCCCGCCGTGGCGCGTGTGGATGTCGAGCGCGTGCGTTCCGTACTAGGTGAGCCGGAGCTGCGTCTGGCGACGGAAGCGGAGATCGCCGGCTGGTTCAAAGGGTGCCAACCCGGCTGCGTGCCGCCGTTCCGACTGCGCAGCGACTTACGCATTCTTCTGGATCGCGGCTTGGCGCATCTGGGCGAGATCATTTTGCCGGGCGGAATGCCGGAAGTTTCCCTCGCGGTACGTTTCCGCGACTGGTATCGCGCCGTGCGGCCCGGTGTGGGCCGCTTCGCGGTCCATCCGTCCGCAGCGCCAGCAAGGGGCGTCCTTGAGGCGCCAGTCCTCATCGTCGAGGATGAAGCCGAGACCAATCATTTGCTGTGCGAGTTGCTCCAGCGCGAAGGCGTCGTTTGTCAGGGCGTTGAGGAAGGGCGCCAGGCGCTGGAGACGGCGAAACAGAAACGTCCCGCAGCCATCCTTCTCGACCTGATGTTGCCGGACATGTCTGGTTTGGAGATGGTGCAGCAATTGCGCCGTCAGGGATCGCTTAAGCGCATTCCCTGGATCGTGCTGACGGCGTTGGACGACGAAGCCGCGCGCCAACGTTCGCGTGAGTTGGGCGCCGACGCCTACATGACCAAGCCACTGCAACCGCAGGCGCTGGTCGCCGAAGTCCGCGAGTTGTTGGCCGACGCGCGGGCATGAACTTTAACGAGATGGAAGCGTAAGCGACAGCAAGGCATCCGTCGCTTACGCTTCCATCTCGTTAATTTCCGGCTCGTTAATTTTAGCCCTTGATGACGCCGATTGGCCGCAGCCGTGCTACTCGCTTTGACAATCCCGCTCGATCGACGACCTCGACGACATCATCGACGTTTTTGTACGCTTTGGATTGCTCCTCGGCGAGTCCTTTGCGGCTCTGCGCCCGCGCGATGATGCCCAGGGCTTCCAGCTCTTTATCGATGCGGCGGCCGGCGGCGTCTTTGACCGAGGCAGTCCGGCTCATGGCGCGGCCGGCGCCATGGCAAGTGGTGCCGAACGTCTTGTCCATGCTGCCTTCCTGACCGACCAGTACCCAGCTGGCCCGCCCCATATCGCCCGGAATGATGACCGGCTGGCCGATTTGTCGATACATTGACGGCACCTCCGGATGGCGCGGAGGGAAGGCGCGGGTCGCGCCCTTGCGATGCACCCATACTTTCTTGCGCTTGCCGTTGACGGTGTGCTCCTCGAACTTGGCAATATTATGGCAGACATCGTAGACCAGGTTCATCTGCAATTCTTGCCATGACCGTCCGAACACAGAAGCGAACACTTCACGGGCCTGCTGCATGAGCAGCTGCCGATTGCACCACGCGAAGTTCGCCGCCGCCCGCATCGCCCCGATGTAGTGCCGCCCTTCGGGACTCTCGACGGGAGCGCAGGCCAATTGCCGGTCGGGCAAGTCGATGCCGTACTTTTCCGGCGCTTTGCGCAGCATGGCCAACGCATCATCGCACACCTGATAGCCCAGGCCGCGCGAACCGCTGTGGATCAGGACGCAAACCATGTCCTTTTCCAGGCCCATGATCCGTGCCGCTTCCTCATCAAAAATATGATCGACTACTTCCACTTCCAGGAAGTGATTGCCCGAACCGAGCGTGCCGCACTGCTCGGCGCCGCGCTCCAGCGCGCGGTCGCTGACGTTGTCCGGTTCCGCACCATCGAGCCGACCTTGAGCTTCGGTATGTTCGATGTCGCTCTGCGTCGCCAAGCCGCGGCTGATGAGATAGCGCGGTCCTTCGGCAAGAAGATGATGCAGCTCCTTTTTCTCGAATTTGTAGCGTCCCGAGCGCCCGACGCCCGTGGGGATGTTGCGGAACAGTTCATCTACAAGGGTGCGCAAATGCGGTTTGACTTCGCGGTAAAACAGGTTGGAGCGCACCAGACGGACGCCGCAGTTGATATCGTAACCCACGCCGCCGGGAGAAATTACGCCGCCCTCATCGGGATCGGTGGCGGCGACGCCGCCGATGCAGAAGCCATAGCCCCAATGAATGTCCGGCATGGCCAGGCTGGCGTGCTGAATGCCCGGCAGGAAAGCGACGTTGGCCACCTGTTCGGGAGCTTGGTCTTGCCGGATCTGCTCCAGCAAACGCTCGTTGGCGAAGATCAGGCCATCGACGCGCATACCTTGCTTGTAGCTTTTGGGAATGCGCCAGCAGTAGTCGCTCACCTGTTCCAGCGGCCCGCGATAGATGTCCTTGTTCATGTCCGGTCCTCCGCTGAATGTCCAAAGTTTCCTCTTCCTGGATGCTATCGCGCCGGCCAGGAAGGGGGTAGTACGATAGACACGGCGGAGGCCGAGTGCGTTCGCGCTCAGGCCGTGCGCGCGAACGGTAGGGTAGTGGGCGGGGGCGAATCGTAGCGGTGATGCACCGTCTGGTGCGGATAGGGGATCTCGATGCCTAGTTCGTCGAAGCGCTTTTTGATACGCCGCAGCATCTCGCGTTTGACCGTCCATTGCTGGAGCGGCCGGGTCTTCAGGAAGAACTTGATAATCACCGACGAATCGGAGAACTGATCGACGCCGAGCATTTCTGGATCGTCGAGAATCAGCGGCGCGAACGCCGGATCGCGGCGCAGCTCGCGGCCGATCTGCAACAGCACTTCCATGACGCGATCCGGGTCTTCTTTGTAGTCGATGTCAATGTCGAACAAGGCCCGCGACCAGCCGTGTGTTTGGTTGCTGACGGTGGTGATGGTTCCGTGCGGGATGAAGTGGACGGTGCCTTCCAGATCGCGCAGCACTGTGGTGCGCAGGGAGATATGCTCGACCAGGCCGGAGATGTCGCCGATTTTCACGACGTCGTTGATGCCGTATTGATCTTCCAAGAGCACCATGAAGCCGGAGAAGTAGTCTTTGATGAGGTTCTGGGCGCCGAAGGCGACGGCCAAGCCGACCACCGCGGCACCGCCCATCAACGGCACGATCGGGATGCCGACTTCATCGAGCATCATCAAACTGCCGCCGCCGAGGATGAGCAACGACAGGGCGCTATTAAAGACGCCGGCCAGAGTTTGGGCCCGGTTCTCGCGGTCCTGGCGGGTGCCGCGTTTGCTGGCGCCCTGGGACAAGATCTGTACCAGGCGGCGGCTGAAGGTCCGCGATAAACGATAAAAAACGAACGTGCCCAAGGCGATGAACAACAGGCGCGGGCCGTGGCTGAGCAGCCAATGGACGATGTTGCGCGGGCGAAAGGGGTTTTGCAGCTGGGCAATCCGTTCCTCGGCAGCCTCGGCGGCCTGCTTTTTGGCAGCAGCGTCGTGTAGGGCACGGACCTGGGCCGCTTGCAAGCGATTCAATTCCTCTTGCAAATCGTGGAGGTGATCAGTAGTGGAGTGAATCTCAGCGAAGGCTTGCTGAAAGTGCTGCTGAGCCAAGTCGATGCGGCGCTGGATGTCTTGCAACTCTGCATTCGGCGCCTTGGCGGAGGTCTTTTGTTGTAATTCCTTTTCCAGCTGGGCCTTCGTCTGCTGCTCGAAGTCGGCGCGGCGGCGGGCGTCTTGGAGGAGTTTCTTGGTCAGAGCGATGTTTTCGGTCAAGGTCTCGATGCGTTCGCTGATAGACTGTACTTTGCTCTCGGCCTTTTTGGCGGCTTCTTCTTTGAGCTTGGCCTCTTCGCGTGCTCGTTCGACTTCGCGGGAAACGCGGTTGTTCGGGGGGAGCACAGGGATGCTCGGCGAAGACGCCGCCGCCGGGGCAGAAGGCGCTAACGGCGAAGATGGCGCAGACAACAGCGCAGGGGGAGATAAAGAAGGCGATGCGCTTTTTTCCTTTGCTTTTGCCGCCGACGTGGGCACGGCGAGCGGCGCATCAGATCCCCCAGACGGAGAAGCCGAGGAGGAGGGCGCACCGGAGAGCCGTGCCAACGCTCGTTCATCTTCGTGGAGCTGCTTCGTGGCTGTGGCGATGCTCTCTTGCAAAGTCTTGCGTTCCTGAATGGCCAAATTGAAGCGATCGCGCTGCCGTTGCCAGCGCGCTTCGATGTCCTTGAGGGCGACTTCGCGCGCAGCGGCTTCCAAGTCCTTGCCCGCCTCTTTCAAGTCCCGGATTTCGCGGCGAACCTTGTCGCGCTCAGCATCGATGTCTTGGAAACGCTTTTCGGCTTTATGGTACTCACCGTTCGGATCGTTGAGCTGCGCTTGCAATTTCTCTACGTATTTGCGCTGCTCATCGATGGAACGCTGCAAGCGAGCGATGCGCTCGGCCTCGGAGAGCGGAGGGGTGTTGTATTCCGAAGGAAGGGCCGGGGCAGGCCCTTCCGCCTCGGTCACCGAACCAACGGGAAAAGCGTCCGGGTCGATCAGCCACAATCCGCT
>JAJPIY010000032.1 GCA_021324515.1 Planctomycetota bacterium | reverse complement strand
TTGTTTCTCCCTCCCCCCTGGTGGGGGAGGGTTGGGGTGGGGGGAATTGTTTCTCCCTCCCCCCTGGTGGGGGAGGGTTGGGGTGGGGGGAATTGTTTCTCCCTCCCCCCTGGTGGGGGAGGGTTGGGGTGGGGGGGATTGTGCTCAACCGTGCCCAACATAATCCCTTCTACGATAGGGCAAAACAAAAAACTGGCTCACGCGGATGCTTCTCAACGTCGCTGGTAATGCATAGGATAAAGGGACGACATTACCAGGCCCTAGGCGCCGGCAAGAGATGCTTTTTGGCGCGGCAGGCAGGCAGGTGAGGAGGAACTCTCCATGAGCCACATCCCGGAACCATCCAGCGTACCTCCGGCTGTACCGCCGAACCGGACCCCGTTGCTCGGTTGTGCTTTCGCTCTTTCTCTCGCGCTCAACCTCATCGGCATATTGGTTATTCTGTTGCTTTGCGCCGGTCTCTTCTTCCTGCACAAGCCTGCTACCATTCTGCTTACGGAGAAACATTACGCCGGCAAAAGCGGCGCTACCGACAAGGTCGCCATCATCACTCTCGACGGCATCCTCTTGGAAGGGCTGCTCACGTATGCGCATAAGCAGATCGAACAAGCCGCCGAGGATCGTCATGTCAAAGCGGTCGTCGTCCGCATCAACAGTCCCGGCGGCAGTATTACCGCCAGTGATAATCTTTATCACAAACTCCTCGAACTGCGTGACGGCAATCCCCAAAAAGAGCACGCACCGCGTCCGTTGATCGTCTCTATGGGCGGCATGGCTGCTTCCGGCGGCTATTACGTTGCCATGTCCGGACAGACTATCTTTGCGGAGCGTACGACCCTCACTGGCTCGATCGGCGTTTATACGTCGTTCCCCAATGTCAAGGAACTGGCCAACAAGAACGGCGTCACTCTTATCACCATCAAGCAGGGCCAGATTAAGGACAGCGGTTCGCCGTTTGTTGAAATGACCAAGCATGAACGGCAAGTCTGGCAAGACATGGTTGATGATGCCTATCAACGTTTCCTCCAGGTCGTCGAGCAGGGGCGGCCGATGCTGGCCGGCGGTAAGCTGCTCGAACCCGTGACCCTAACGCCGATCCAGGCCGGACCCGCCTTTTTGCGTAACAAAGCGGATAAACCAGCCGAACCCTACCAACGCTACTTGGCCGACGGCGGTGTGTGGACGGCCGAAAACGCACTCAAGTTCAAACTGATCGATAAGATTGGCACGCTCGACGATGCGGTGCAAGCAGCCCACGATGCGGCCAAGCTCAGCGAGAATTATCAGGTCATCAAGTATGAACGTCCCAGTACATTGGCCGACCTGCTAGGCTTGGGCGCTTTATCGCCGGCTCTGCCGTCTGGCTCCGTGCTAGATCCGGCTCGTTTGGAAGCCGGCTTCACGCCGCGGCTGTGGTACCTGGCGCCGGGAGCGGAATTGTCGGGCCTGTTCGCCGCCATGCGCGAGTAATCGCAGTGACGAAAAATTATACGGCGAAAGGGTTTGCGTCAGCGCTCCGCAGAGAGTTCTCAAGGCGCTGACGCAAACCCGCTCACCCCCCACGCGGAAGCAGATCCGAGGCTGTAAGGAAGGTTTGTTTCACTGCCCAAGTGTCGCTCCAAAACGCAAAAGCCTTGCCAACGCGGAAAAGGGAAAAAAAGCTACCGCCGTCCTTTCCTGACGGATAATTTCGTTATCCCAGCCAAAAAAATCAAGACAACCAACGAAAACGCCGCGCTTTCGTTTCGTTGTCGGGTATACTTACATCGCTCTCGCCTTTAGGTAGGCGCGAAAAAACTCTAGTGACTGTAAATCCGGCAGCAGTCTGTTCAAAAATGAGCCAATTTCGCAACACACCGAGGCGGAGAGCAATACGATTTGTGCTGGAAATGCAGAGAAATGGGGAGGTTATGGAAATAGGGACAAAACCAAGCTCAGGAAGAGGTATGGCATAGGAATTGCTGAGAAAAAGATGACGTTTTTCGTTTGTCTTTTCTTTCTGGAGAGAGAGGCACAAACCCAAAGGGTCGGACGACGGATTGTCCGTGCGAATGGGCGGAAAACTTGTTTATCACCCTTTGACGGGAGGTGGTCAGTCATGGCACGACGTGACGCATTACTGCGATTGCATAAATCCTTATTGAGCCGCCGTTCGGACATCCGCAAGAAGCTGGCGGAAGAATTGGATGGCTTGCGAAATCTTAAGGGGACCGACGCGGGCGGCGATTCTGCGGACGTGGCGTTTGAATCCGGCAGCGAAGAGATGGCTTCGCAGCTTGCCGAGTTGGACGCCCGGGAGCTGCATCAAATCGAACGGGCCTTGCAGCGTCTCAAGCAGGGCACTTATGGCATCTGCGAGGGGTGCGGCTGTAAGATCCCGATTGGTCGGCTCAATGCTTTGCCCTACACTACGCTGTGCATCACCTGCCAGCGCGAAATGGAGAAATATCCTGAATGGAACAATCGCCGCTCGGCTGGCAATTGGGAACATGTCTACGACGCCGCTTCATTGGAAGAACAGAACGACGTAGACCTTTCCGAGATTGAAATTGACCTGTCGAGCAATCGTTAGGGTCAACGGCCCCAAGGCCCTTCCCCGCAAAAAAGGGGAGGAAACGTCCGCTGGACCTTAATAAACCGAAAGGGAATTCCAGGGCCGTAGGGACTGCTACAGGTTTCAGCCTGCGGTAGTCCCTACGGCCCTATGCTTTCTGCACCGCGGCGGTTACAATGCTTCCACTTTTGGGGCGTCCACAAGACGCGTAGACGCCCTCTCCTTCGATAAGCAACCTTTTGCCCTGGCAGCGCCTTGGGAGGGACAACCGAACATGGAAACGGCACAAGGCCCCATCCGCGGCCGCGGCGCCTCTAGCAACCCGGCCAATCGCTTCGAGTTAATCCACTACGAGCGCGACGAGACCATCCCTGAAGAGGAGTCGTCCTCGCCCTCGACACGTTTCTATCGCGATCACACTCGCTCCATCCTTACATCCAACGATAGTCCAGATGTTGGTTTCGAGGTGAGCATTAACCCCTATCGCGGATGCGAACATGGATGTATCTATTGCTATGCTCGCCCGACTCACGAATATCTCGGCTTCTCGGCAGGGCTGGATTTCGAGACCCAGATCCTCGTCAAGGAAGACGCCCCGGCTTTGCTGCGAAAAGAAATGGCTGCACCCAAATGGCAACCGAAAGTCGTCTCGCTTAGCGGCGTCACCGATCCGTATCAGCCGATTGAGCGCCGTTTGCAATTGACGCGGCGTTGTTTGGAAGTGTTCGTGGAGTTTCGCAATCCGGTGGGGGTGGTCACCAAAAATCATCTCATCTGCCGCGACATCGATTTACTGTCTGAACTGGCCCAGCATCAGGCCGCAGCAGCGTTTTTGTCGATCACCACGCTCGACGGCGAGCTGGCCCGTCGGATGGAGCCGCGCGCCACCCACCCTGCCGGACGCTTGGCCGCTCTCTCGGAACTGGCTCACGCCGGGGTGCCCGTAGGCGTCCTGGTAGCGCCGGTGATTCCGGGCCTGAATGACCATGAGATGCCAGCCATTCTCGAAGCGGCCGCGAAGGCTGGAGCGCGTTACGCAGGTTACGTGTTACTCCGACTGCCGCATGGACTAGGACCGCTCTTTGAGCAATGGTTGCGGCACCATTATCCGGAGCGCTGCGACAAAGTGTTGTCTCGTCTGCGCGACACGCGTGGCGGCGCCATTTACGATCCCCGCTTCGGCTCACGCATGAAGGGGACAGGCGTGCTGGCAGAGCAGATTGCTTCGCTGTTCGCCCTGAGCTGTCGCCGCGCCGGCATTGGTTCGGGTTTTCCGGTGTTGTCCACAGCGGCGTTTCGACGCCCCGGGGGCACGCAACGGCTGCTTTTTGAATGAAAAGAACACTGTGCGCTGCGACTGCCTGATATGCTCTTTTGTCTTAACAGCGCTAGGTCCGAGTCGCTGGCAGAGGCAGCCATTTGCTTCAGCGGAAACTGTGTTCGGGGCCAGGGAAGGAGCCGTCGCGGACTTCGCGGCAGTAGGTTTCGACGGCCTTGCGGACGGCTTGGCCGAGATCGGCGTAGTGTTTGACGAAGCGGGGGCGAATGTCGTCGAATAAACCGAGCATGTCCGGGGTAACGAGAATTTGGCCGTCGCAGTCCGGGCCGGCCCCGATGCCAATGGTCGGGATCTTCAGCGCCGCTGTGATCCGGGCGGCCACGTCTGTCGGCACACATTCGACGACCACAGCAAAGGCACCGGCGGCTTCGACGGCCAACGCATCTTCGAGCAAGCGTTCGGCATCGCGCTGCACCTTGAAGCCGCCGAAGCGGCGCACCGATTGGGGCGTCAAGCCGATGTGGCCCATTAAGGGAATGTCGGCGGCGGTAACAGCGGCGATAGCGGCGGCGCTGCGGACGCCGCCCTCTAGTTTGACGGCCTGGGCCCCACCCTCCTTAATGAGCCGGCCGGCGCTTTTCAGCGCCTGCCGCGGACTGGCCTGGTAGCTCATGAACGGCAGGTCGGCTACTAACAGACTGCGGCGCACGCCACGCGCCACCAACCGGGTGTGATAAATCATCTCCTCCAGGGTGACGGCTAAAGAATCGGGCTGACCCTGCACGACCATGCCCAGCGAATCACCGACCAGCAGACTGTCAACGCCGGCATCGTCGAGGAGTCGGGCCATGGTATAATCGTAAGCCGTCAGCATGGTCAGCCGATGGCCGCGCGCCTTGGCGGCGACAAATTCGGGCACCGTGACTTGGCGCAGCTCATTGCTCAGACCGAAGCTGCTATTGTTCGGCGAGGTTTTGACGGGGGCCGACATGCCATGCTCCCTTTATGCAGGTTTCCGGGACCAACGCCGACATCCCTGTCTGCGTCGGAGCTTCACCCTATTATAGCCTTCAACGCGCCACATAGTAGAAGACGGCCGCGCCGTCGAGCAGGGCGTATTCCGGCTGCGGCAGATCCGCCAAGCTGGCAGCCGGCTGCAACTGGAGCAAATGCCGTTCGTGCAAGCATCGCAATCCCTCATGGTAAAGCTGTACCGACAGATTGGGATGCTGAGGCACCAACGCTGCGAACAGTTCTGGCAGCGGACAGCACCCCGCGACGCCGTTAGCCGGAGGTCCGGCGGCGAGGCGGCGGCGCTCCAAATAATTCAAGGCGTCGATGGCCCAGGGGTGGGCCTCGGCGACTTCCGGCGGCACCAGCGGCGCGGCCTGCTCCAGGCGGCGCAACGTCTCCTCGACGCGCCGCGCCAGAGCGTCCAGGCGCTCCAGCCATTTGCGGGCATCGGCGGCCAGGCGTTCCTCCAGCGCGTGCAAGGAGTTGCGCATCTCCATCAGCCATAGAGGCGCTGCTTGTTGATTAAGCTGCAATGTCGAACGCAACTCTTGCAGAGCGTACAACGGCGATTCGCGCGCGTGCAAAAATTCCACGCCATGCGGCGTTAGACGCACCCACTCGATGACGGTTTTGCCCTTCGTCTCCGTGCGGACGATTTCCAGCAGACCTTCGCGCAGCGCCTGCTCGGCAGCAGCGCCGTGAACGCCGTGGCGGCTGGGAAAGAGACCGCTCAGCTTGCCGCTTTTGTACAAACGCTGACCACTCGGCTCGGCCAACGCTTGCCGCAACGCTTCGACCAGAGATTGCTCGACTTGCAAGCGTTTCAATTCGCCCCCCTTCCCTGAGGGGAAAGTGTCCTTGGACACCCGAATTGTAGCCAGTAAAAAGAGCGTAGGATAGAGCAAAAGGATAAGGGACATGACCACTACTCGCCAACGTGTGCTCAGCGGCGTACAGCCGTCCGGCAAGCTCCATCTGGGCAACTACTTCGGTGCCATTCGCCAGCACATCGCCTTGCAGGACGAGGCGGAATGTTTCTATTTCATCGCTGATTACCACGCCCTGACCACCCTGGAGGAAGCGACGCGCCGACGCCTCGACCGCGAGAAAATCAAGCCCGCCGATCGTGCGGAGACCCTCCGCGCTAACACGCTTGATGTGGCCCTCGATTACCTCGCCCTCGGACTCGATCCCGACAAGGCCGTCTTCTTTCGCCAATCCGACGTGCCGGAAGTTGCCGAGTTGGCCTGGTTCCTCGCCACCGTCACCAACATGGGCCTGCTCGAACGCGCCGTCTCCTACAAAGAGAAAGTCGAAAAGGGTATCGATGCCAGCGTTGGTTTGTTCTTTTATCCGGTCCTCATGGCGGCGGACATTCTCATCTATCGTGCGCAGCTAGTGCCGGTGGGCAAAGACCAGGTGCAGCACATCGAGATGACGCAAGACATCGCTGGCAAGTTCAATCGCACCTACGGCGACATCTTCCCCATCCCGGAATATCGGCTCGATAAGGAGGCCAAAGTACCTGGCATCGATGGGCAGAAGATGAGCAAATCGTACCACAACACCATCGACATCTTCGCCGAGGGCAAACCGCTGCACAAGGCAGTCATGAGCATTGTCACCGACAGCACACCGGTGGAAGCGCCGAAGGACCCCCAGCACTGCAATGTCTTTGCCTTATACAGCTTGTTCGCTACCGAGGAAGAGAAAGCAGCGTTGGCGGCGCGCTATCGGGCCGGCGGTCTGGGTTATGGCGAAGTGAAGAAGATGCTCTTAGAGAAGATCAACGCTTATTTCGGCCCATTTCGCCAGCGGCGTAAACAGCTGGCCGCCCACCCCGATGAGGTCGAGGCCATTTTGCAGCGCGGCGCCCAGCGGGCGCGCGCCGAGGCGCGCAGGACCATGTCGCTGGTGCGCCAGGCTGTCGGTATGAAAGCAGCCAGCGTGGGGTAAACGTACCACGGGCCGCCTTGACGGCTTGCGGCCCCAAAAACTAGGATGAGGGGGCAAGGATGTTGGCCGCCGACAGAGTTAGGCGGCCCAATCTACAGGGAACCCATGCGATGATGTATCAACGCCAATTCGTTCGCCACAAGACCCGCGAAGTCCAGGTCGGCGATAAGGTCGTCGGCGGCGACAATCCCATCTGGGTGCAGTCGATGACCGTGCCCGACACGCACCGCGTCGAAGAGGTCGTCGCTCAGATCCATCGGCTGGAGGAGGCCGGCTGCGAGTTGGTACGTGTCACGGTGCCCAAGGCTGAGGATGCCGCCGCACTGGGCGAAATCAAGAAACGCATTCACATTCCGCTCATTTGCGACATCCATTTCGATTACAAGATGGCCCTGGCCGCCCTGGACCATCCGATCGATAAAATTCGCATCAATCCCGGCAACATTGGCGGTTACGACCGCTATCGCCAGGTCATCCGCAAAGCCAAGGCCAAGGGCATTCCCATGCGCATCGGCGTCAACGCCGGCAGCCTGGAACGCGAGATGGCCATGAAGTACGGCTACCCCTGCCCGCCGGCCATGGTGGACAGCGCCCTGCGCTATATCGAAATCGCTGAATCGGAAGGCTATTACGACCTTATTGTCTCGCTGAAGTCCAGTGATGTGATAACCGCTGTCGAAGCCTATCGGCTGTACGCCAAGCAGGCCAATTATCCGACCCACATCGGCATCACCGAAGCGGGCAAACCGCCCTACGCCGTCACCAAGTCGGCATGCGGCTTGGCCCCGCTGTTGCTCGACGGCATCGGCGACACCATCCGCGTCAGTCTGCTCGGCGACCCGGTGCCGGAAATCCAGGCGGCCTTCGACATCTTGCAGGCGACGCAGCGGCGCGTACGCAAACCGGAGTTGATCGCTTGTCCGACTTGCGGCCGGCTGGAAATTGACCTGGAAGGGATCGTTGCTGAAGTCGAAAAGCGTTTGGCCGGACGCAAGACGCCGGTGAAGATCAGCATTCTCGGCTGCGTGGTCAACGGTCCCGGTGAGGCGCGCGAGGCCGACCTTGGCATCGCCGCTGGCAAGGGCAAGGGCGTCATCTTCAAACGCGGCGAGATCATTCGCCATGTCCTGGAAAGCGAAATGGTCGATGCCCTGCTCGAAGAGGTCGCCAAGTGGGAAGAAGAAGAAGCCGCCAAAGGCACCTTGCCACGCGAGAAAAGCGTCGAAACGAACAACGGCCGCGTGCGGCTGCCGGTACTGAAATAAGAAAAAAATCAACGGTTCCCAGGATGCGGCTCGGTTGGCAACGGGCGCGGCGGCGGCAATTCGTCTTTGTGCTCCTCCTTTACGGCAGGACGGCTGGGTTGTGGAGGCGCCTTTTTCGCCGCAGCTACACTGCGGAAAACAATGTGATATACCTTGCGGTCATACGTCGAAAGTCGGATGTAGGCGCCCTCGTAGTCAAAATCTTCGTTTGGCTTGCGGCCGTCGCGCGCGGCGGGATTGTCCTCAGCGGCCTGCTCGCTGACGATGACATAGCCTTCCGGGCATTTTCGTTTCATCAGTTGTTCGGCCCGATTGCGGTAATAGGTCGGCCATTGGTTCGTGTTATTGGGAATGGCAACCACGCCGCCATCGGGCGCGTCGCGGACAAGCCGGACTTGCGAACAACCCATTAACAAGCCGGAAGCATAAGCAACGGCTAACCAGAAGATCCGGAAGGGTAAGCAACGAAAGGGCCCTTCTCCCCAATCTGCCACGCAAACAAGGAAACGATTGACCCTTGCTTGCGCGGCGGGCTCCTCTTCTCCCGAGCCCGCCACGCAAGCAAAGAAACGATTGACCCTTGCTTGCGCGGCGGGCTCCTCTTCTCCCGAGCCCGCTGCGAGCTCCTCTTCTCCCGAGCCCGCCGCGCAAGCAAGGAAACAATTTGCTCTTGCTTGCGCTGCGGGCTGGTGGGGTTTTGTCTGCATAGTGCGTTCCTATCGCTTCCGGCTCGTCGCGGCTATAACGCATTCTTTGTACGGCTGTCAAGTCCTCTGCGCACCTGGTAACGAAATCGTATAATCTCTCCAGGTCATTCCCACCCGACATCAAGGAGCAATCATGCGTGCGAACCCTGTCAAACAAGCGTTGAAGTCCGGCCAGCCGTCGATCGGCACCTGGTTATCCCTGGGCAGTATTGTGGCCTCGCGCTTCCTGGCCCGCGCGGGCTTCGCCTGGCTGACCGTGGACATCGAACACACGCACGTCGATTGGGAGACGGCCACGCACATGTTTGCGGCCATCGCCGACGCTGGCTGCATCGCCCTGGGGCGTGTACCGGCCAATCGCCACGATCACATCAAGCGCGTCCTCGACAATGGGGCGCACGGCATCGTTGTGCCGATGGTCAACAGCCGCCAGGAAGCGCTCGACGCTGTCAGCGCCGCTCTGTATCCGCCGGTCGGCACGCGCAGCGTCGGCGGCAGCGTCCATGCCCTCAACTTCGGCACTTCCTCGATCGATTATTTTAATAATGCGAATCAGGAAATCTTAATTATCCTGCAATGCGAACACATCCAGGCCGTCGAGAACGCCGACAGCATTTTCTCCGTGCCCGGCATCGATGCCATCTTCGTGGGGCCTAACGACCTGGCGGCCAACATGCGGAGCAAGGATGGCAAACCGCCCAGCGCCGCCGCAACCGCCGAGGCGATGAAGCACGTCCTGGCCACGTGCAAGAAATACGGTGTCGCCGCTGGCGTGCATTGCTTCAGCGTCGAAGAAGTGCAAGCACGCATCGAGGAAGGTTGGCAATTCCTCGCTATCAATAGCGAATTGCGCATGATGCTCGAAGGGGTCAAGAATGTCGTCGAGCGCTTGGGACTCAAGCCCGCGCGGCCCGACGCAACGATGGCGCGATATTAAGGTGAACCGTGGACAAACGCAAGCTCCTCATCCAACTCGACAGCGATCCGCAGCCGAGCGTGTTTGATCAGGTGGTTGCCTACGACGCCGGCGCCGATGTGGTGCTGAGTTACGGCGGCGTGACGCCGGAGTTGGTGCGCGATAAAGTGCATGGGGCCATTTTCACGCGCGGGCCCAAAGACCTCCCGCGCACGGCCCTCTTCATCGGCGGCAGCAACGTGGCGATGGGCGAAAAACTGCTGGCCGAGGCGTGCAAACACATGCTGCCGCAGTTCGGCCTGCGCGTGTCGGTGCTGCTCGACGCCAACGGGGCCAACACCACCGCAGCGGCGGCGGTGCGTGCGGCGGCGCGTCACCTCGATTTGCGATCGACCAAGGCGCTTGTGCTGGGCGGCACCGGCCCGGTGGGACAACGTGCTGCTCTCCTCTTAGCGCGGCAAGGGGCGCACGTTCGGCTTGGCTCCCGGCAAGCAGCGAAGGCGGCGGCAGCGGTCGAATCCATTCGGGCAAAAGTTCCCGAGGCAAAACTAGAGCCGGTCGCCGCCGATCCCTCCGGCGATTTATCGGCGGCCCTGGCCGATTGCACGCTGGTCCTCGCCGCCGGGGCGGCCGGCGCGCTGCTGCTGCCGAAGGCTGCATGGCAAGCCTGCCGGACCTTGCGGGTGATGATCGACCTCAACGCCGTACCGCCCGCCGGCATCGAAGGCGTCGGCGTTGCCGACAAGGGCGCCGAGCACAACGGCGTCCTCGCCTACGGCGCCATCGGCGTCGGCGAACTGAAAATGAAAATCCACAAGGCGGCCATCGCTCGGCTGTTTGAGCGCAACGATCAGGTGTTGGACGCCGAAGAGGTGTACGCCCTCGGCGAGGGCCTGTGATAACGCAACCTGTTCGCTGGCGGCGTCGTTTCTGCCCCCGGTGCAGCGATGAGGCAGCGGATGTTCTGTGAAAGGCTGGCAATAGCCAAAATGCGAACCTGACGCTGCTTACCATCGACTCGATAAAACACGCGAAAACGATTGTCCGGCCTAAAATGAAGCACCCACCAGGGCGCCCCTTGTAGGCGCTGCGGACTGGTAAAGATATCATGCGAACACTTCGGTCCCCTTGAGCACTGGACGGGGGAAATCGTTGATGCAGTGTAGGCATCTCTCCCGATCGCGCGGCACGGCGACGCCGCACTCTGGACACGCTTCCAACACCGGCCACGAGCGCCCGAAGCGATAACCAATCCATGACGTGGTGAAAGCAACAGCTTGGCGGATGGTCATGCTGGTGTACAGACGTTGGTTCCTCCTTTCACGCCGCTCCTTCGGTTTGCCAGTGAAATTCCTGTATTCGTTTGGCGACCAGGCGCAGCACCTCGTCGGCAGAGTAGCCGAGATGCACCGCCTCGGTGAGCCAACGATCGAGCTGCTCGGTCAGCCGCCGATCGCGCGCCGCACGAGTGAGATCGTTGCGTGGCTGGGCGACATAGACGCCGCGGCCGGGCCGGCTGATGAGCAATCCTGCGCGTTCCAGCTCGGTGTAGGCGCGGGCGACAGTGTTGGGATTGACGACCAATTCGCGCGAGAGCTGCCGCACCGAAGGCAAGGCCGCCTCCGGCTGAAGTTCGCCGCGTGCGATCGCCTCGCGGATCTGCTGGGCCAGTTGTTGATAAATGGGCGCCCGACTGGCGGTGCTGATGTGCCAACCCATCCCTTCATGCCTCCCTGCATGATTCCGGGGTCCAACTGTCGTAACACTCTTAATACAGTTGGGACAAAGAAGCAAGAGCAATTTGGTGCGATCAGCGCAATCACGGCGACGAACAGGGCTGATCCGAGGACGGACCCGATGATCGAAAATGGTTGGCCGCGAATGGCCCACAAGCGCTTTGCGTTTAGCCGCGAGCCGGAGGCGAGCGCGGTCGCGCTCGCCTCCGGCTCGCGGCTAAACGCAAAGTTCCCGCGCTCGCCTTCGGCTCGCGGCTAAACGCAAAGCGCTCGCCTACGGCTCGCGGCTAAACGAAGTTATACTCCTTCAGGAAACGATATACGTGTACGGCGCGGAACGATCCACCTGACGGCGGCACAATTCGGGTAATTCTTCTTCGCTTTTGAGATGCCTAATATCGCGTATGCCCTCAGCGACAAGACGGCCGTAAGCGCGTTCCAAAGGTGCATCATCGAGCAGAATCAACACCACGGCGACGGCCAAGCCGGCGCGGCGCAGGTTGCCCAACGCGATCGCTGTCTCCACTGGCACTTCGGGCAACACCGCGAGGATGGTTGCATCGCGCGGCAGTCGGCTGATGGTTTCGCTCACCAGTTCGGCGAAACGTAATCCATCGGTCAGCTCAACGCGGGCCAGGGTCTCACGGATGCGTTGCAATTGCTCGACGCCGCGGCGTGTCTCGACCAACAGTGGTTGTAGCCGCTCGTTGTTTTCGCGCATGGCCGCCGTGGCGCGTGCCTCCAGACGGGTGCGCGGATCATGCCCCCAACCTTCGGTCTTGATGCGATCGGCAGCATCGCGGCCGTTGGTGGCCAGGCCGATCTGCTGACCCATCTCATAGATGGCATTGGCCAACGACACCGCCGTCGTCACAGCTAGCTCGGAGCGAAACGGTTCGCCTTGGGAGTGATAGCCGGCTTGATGGAAGTCGAGCAGGACGGTGGCCCCGGATAAGGTCGAAGGCTCGTAGACTTTACTGTGCAGAGCGCCGGTGCGGGCGGTGGCGCGCCAGTGAACGCGATTGAGCGGGTCGCCGGCCTCATAGGCGCGGACGCCGGCGATGCGTGTTGGATCTTCATACAAACGATGCGTCAGCCGCACGTCGCCGATCGGACGGCGTGAGGCAATGTCGTAGCCCAACAACGGCACGATGCGTGGATAGACAAGCAGAAACGTCGGCTCGGTCAGGACGCGGAAACGGCGGTGCAGGCCAAACAGATCGCCGCTTTCCAAAGTCACGGGGCCAATCTGAAAGTAGCCGCGCATCCGGCATTCAATTCGATATTTCATCTCCAGCGTGGCACCAGGGCGGAGCATGGCGATTTGCAGGCGTTTGCCTTTGATCTTGAGACGCGGGAAGCGCTTGTCGAGTGCGTATTGCGGCAACAGATCTTCGACAAGCAGCCAGGGTACCGGCAGTCCGCCGGTGTTGGTGATGGTCAGCTCGACCGGCACGCGCTCGCCGATCTCAGCGGTGAGTTGTTTGCAGGTGCGCGTTGCTGTTAGACTGCCGATCCACGCACGCGCGAACCAACGGCTCAGAAGCAGCAGCGCGAGCAGCACGTACATAGCATAGGCGAGCAGACTCGACTCCAAGAGCAAAGCCGCCAACAACAACAACAATGCGCCGAGGAACCACTTCATGGCGGCATCCAGGGAATTATCTCTCGTTGCCGAAAGGATCGTATCGATCATCGTCGCGGTGGGCGGGTACGGGGACGCGGACCTCGCTGACGATTTCGTGGAGCAGGGCCGCCGGCGTCACCTTGCGCAGCCGGCTCTCCGGCCGCAAGATAAGGCGATGGGCCATCACCGGCTGCACCATGCGTTTGACATCATCGGGCAGGACGAAATTGCGTCCCTGGATCGCCGCCAACGCCTGAGCCGTGCGGAAAAGTGCGATGGAAGCGCGGGGACTGCCGCCTAGCTGAATGTCGTCATGCGTCCGCGTGCCCTGGACGATTTCGAGAAGATAGCGGCGCACTTTGTCATCGACGTGGACACCGCGGATTGCTTCCTGACAAGCCAGCACCTCGGCGGCGGTGACGACGGTGTTCAACTCGTCGATGGGATGGCCGTGCTGCAGGCGCTGGAGCATCTTCGCCTCTTCTTCCAGCGAGGGATAGCCGAGGCTGAGACGCACCAAAAAGCGATCGAGCTGCGCTTCGGGCAGAGGGAAAGTGCCTTCGTGATCGACGGGGTTCTGGGTGGCGATGACGAGGAAAGGCGGCTTCAGAGCGTAGGTTTGGCCGTCTACAGTGACGCGGCGTTCGGCCATCGCTTCCAGCAGGGCCGATTGCGTGCGCGGCGTGGTGCGGTTGATTTCGTCGGCCAATAAGGTCTGGGCGAAGATGGGACCGGGACGAAATTCGAACTCGGCGGTTTTTTGATTGAAGATGGAAACGCCCGTGACATCGGTAGGCAGCAGATCGGGCGTACATTGCAGCCGCTTGAAGGTGCAGCCGACGCTTTTGGCCAGGGCGCGGGCAAGCATGGTCTTGGCCACGCCGGGCACGTCTTCGAGGAGGATATGTCCCTCGCAGAAGTAGGCCACCAGCACCAGGGTGATTTGCTGGCGCTTGCCGATGATGACCTTCTCCATGTTGGCCAGGATCTTCTGAGCAATGCCGGCTACGTCCACCGCAGGGCGGCGTGTTTCGTCGGGCTTGGACATGGAGAATCTCCCGCAATCCACCCGCCCGCCGCGCCGGCAGGGCTTGGGGCGCGGCAGGGGGCAATTCAGCGCGGCTTGGTGCGATGCCCACGTGAGGCGACCGTCCCCTCGATGCCGTTTTCCTGAGCATACGTGCAGTCGGCGCACAAAGGACAGGCCGAACACTGCGGCTGCTCTTCCCAACAATAATCGCCGGCAATGGCGCTAATGCCTTCCGTGAACAAAATGCCCTTGGCCTTAGGAATGAGGTGTTCGAGGCTGGCGCGGGCCTCGGCCGCGTCTTGTTCGTTCTCAATCAATCCCAAACGCGCGGTGCAGCGCAGGGTCGGCGCATCCACGGGGATGGCGTGTCCGCCCAAGGAACGCTGTACCACCCAGGAGACGATGTAATCATTGGCCGCCTGGTAGCGTGATAGTTTCTTGGCCGCTTGTTTGAGGCCCTCCTTTTGCAGCTTGTCCAGATCGAAGGAAAAGTGGATCTCGAAGACTTCCTGCAAGAAGGTGATGAGCCGCTGCGCCCGCATTTCGGCGTCGCTCATGCCGGCGAAGGCTTCCTCCAATTCGCGCAGAGAACTGACCCGGATCTCGTTCCAGTCGAAAAACCTCTCGCACAAGAAACGATAGGCCTCGTCCGCCTGCTCGCGCGTGGCATTCTCGTGGCACAGGCCGTAGATGAACTGCTGCAATACCGGGCGGGCTTCCTCATCCACGCCGACCGTCTTCTTGGCGGCGGCGAAAAGATGGTTGAGTAAACGTTGTTTATTAATAGTGGTCGCCATGATACGTTTATCACTCCTTGAACGGGATGGCGAAAAAAAGTACGAAGTACGAAAGCCCACGGAGGAGGACAAAGCGTTGCCTTGGTGCTTTATCCTATGAACTTTCGTACTTCACGGAGCGTCGGCGTCGTCTTCTCCCACTCCCTCGGAGGAAGTAAACGCCGGCGGATTCTCGGTTGGCCTAGCCGGCGGCGCCGACTCGGCCAGGGCTTGGTTAATCAAGCGCGTCATTTCGATGCTGTTCTTGACGCCCTTATCAAGGACGAAGTGCAGCGTCGGAGTGAAGCGCGTTTGCAAACGGCGGGCGAGCTTCGACTGAATGAACCCGGCGGCATGCCGCAGGCCACGCAGGGTCAATTGCTGCTGTTTGTCCGTGCCCATGATCGAGACATATACCTTGGCGTGCTGCAAATCGCCAGACACTTCGGCACGGGTCACGGTCACTAACTTCACGCGTGGATCGCGCAGCTCAAACAGGATGGTCTCGCTGGCCACCTCGCGAACAGCTTCTGCAACACGGGCCAGACGGTAGGTTTTCATGGTGCTATACTTCCACCTCGTGATCGAGCAATTCTGCCACTGGGTGCCCACGTAAGGCAGCGACGATCTGCTCGAAAGTCAAGCGAATGTGTGTCGCCTCGTTGCTGACCATCGCCAATCCTAACACGGCCAACTGGCGATGGTCCTGAGCTTCGACCTCGGCCACCGATACGTTGAAACCCTTGCGCAGGCGGTCTTTAATACTTTGGACCACCTGCCGCTTGTCCTTCAAACTGTGCGACTGGCGAAGCAAGAGCCGCACTCGGAGAGAACCCGTAATCATGTTTGGTTTCAGCGAGCAGGGAACGTCCGCCCCCTGATGCTTTCCCTCAGAGGGGGGACGCTTACTGCTCGCCGTTAACTCAGCGTCCGTTGCACCTGTTCGATGCGGTACGCCTCGATGACATCGTCGACTTTGACATCATCGTAGCCGGCGATTTTGAGGCCGCACTCAAAGCCTTCGCGCACCTCGCGCACATCTTCCTTGAAGCGCTTGAGCGATTCCAGGCCGACGGTACGGTCGGGCGGCGGATAGACGACCACACCGCCGCGAATGACGCGCACCTTGGCGGAGCGTTCGATGACCCCCTGAGTAACGTAACAGCCGGCGATGGTGCCGACGCGACTGATTTTGAAGGTCTCGCGGACGACGGCGCGTCCCAGATGCACAATCTCTTCGCGCGGCTTGAGCTTGCCTTCCAGAGCAGCACGAATGTCGTCGGTCAGTTGATAGATGATGTTGTACTGACGGATCTGCACGCCGCGTTCTTCGGCCAAAGCGAGGGCGCGGTCATCGGGCACCACGTTGAAGCCGACAATGATGGTGTCGCGTGGCGAGGCTAGGGCCAGCTGCACGTCGCTTTCGTTGATGCCGCCAATGGCGGCATGAAGGACGCGGACGCGCACTTCCTCATGGTGCAGTTTCTCCAATTCCTTGCGGATGGCCTCGATGGAGCCGCGGAAATCAGCCTTGAGGATGATCTTCAACTCGGCGATTTTGGCGTGACTGATGTCTTCCAGGCGCACCGCCTCGCGGCGGGTGACGTTGGCCTCGCGCAACTTTTCGCGGCGTTTCTCGGCGATCTCATGGGCCATGCTCAACTCCGGCACGACCATGAACGAATCATCGGCATTGGGGGCCTCGTCCAGGCCGGTAATACGCACCGGCATACTCGGCCCCGCCGCATCGATGTGCCGGCCCAAGTCGTCGTACATAGCACGGACCCGGCCGAAGCTGGGACCGCACACCACGACATCGCCCTTGTGCAACGTGCCTTCACGCACCAACAAGGTAGCAAAAACGCCTTCTTCTTCGCTGACAAACGCTTCCAGACAAGTGCCGGTGGCCGGCTTGTTGGGATTGGCCTTAAGTTCTTTCAACTCGGCGACCAACGACAGGGTCTCGAGCAACTCGTCGATGCCCTTACCCGTTGCAGCGCTAGTATATACAAACGGCACCTCGCCGCCCATGGTGTCGGGGATGAGACCCAGACTGTATAGCTGTTGCTCGGTCTTGCGGATGTTGGCGTTGGGCAAATCAATCTTGTTGATGGCCACCACAATGGAGACGCCGGCTGCTTTGGCGTGGCTGATGGCTTCCTCGGTCTGGGGCATGACCCCGTCGTCAGCAGCGACGACAATCACGGCAATGTCGGTGACGTGGGCCCCGCGGGCACGCATCTTGGTGAACGCTTCGTGGCCAGGCGTATCGAGGAAGGTGATGGGCTTGCCGTTGTGTTCGACGCGCCAGGCCCGGATGACCTGGGTGATGCCGCCTGCCTCGGTGGCCGTCACGTTGCTATGACGGATGCGGTCCAACAACGAGGTCTTGCCGTGATCGACGTGTCCCATGACGGCAACAATCGGGGCCCGCGGCACAAGGTCTTCCGGCCGGTCGGGTTTCTGGCTCTGGGCCAACATCTGCTCTTCGGCGTCGGCCTGCTTCTTGACATCCAGTTCACAGCCGAATTCCAAGGCCACGGCTTCGGCAACGTCCGGTTCCAGAACGGCGTTGATGGTGACGAGATAACCTTGGCTCATCAGTTTGCTGATTAGCTCATTGGAGCGGACGCCGATAGCTTCCGACAGGGAACGCACGGTAATCGGCAACTGCACGGGGACTTTGCCCTTGCGGGGCATGGTGGGTTTGATGACCTTGGGTCGAAAACCCGGCCGACGCTTGCGATGGGTCTCGGTCTCGTCGTCGAGCAGGGCAACGTTGCCGCGCTTGGTCTCAAGCATCTCCAGGCCCTTTTTGCGGGCCATTTGACGCTCGCTGCGTACTTTATGGCGTTCATCGCGTCCAGCTACGCCGGGGACGCCGCGCCGATGAGGTTTTTTAGCCCCGCCTTTGTCCAACTCGTCTTCGTCTTCAAAATCGTCGGTGAAGACGATGCCAGCCTTGCCGGGCGCTTGTTGCTCTAAGGCACGATGGATGTCTTCGATGCGGATCGGTTTATCGGTAGGGCCAAGGAGTTCAGGCGGGATGTCGGCAATCTTCTTGGGGCCGACCGGCGTTGCGGGCTTTTTTTTCTGCTGGGGTGGCGTGCCTTTCTGCTTCAAGGGCGGCGGGGCCACGGGGGTGATGGGCCTTGGGGCTGCACGGCGTTCTTGGGGCTTCCGCTGGCTGGGTTGGCCCGACGCCGGTCGAGTGCTGCCCAGATCGCGGACGCGCGTCTCCGGAATGACCGGAGGAGGCGACAGACGAGGAGGCTCGGAGATCGGCGGGGCTTCTACCCGCGGGGGCGCTTTGGTCTCGGCCGGGCGCGAGGGGCCAACGGGAGGAGCATGCTCGGTTTTAGCAGGTGCAGAAGGTTCCGCGGGTTTACTGACCGCAGCAGTTGGGGCCGCTTTTTCCGGCGGAGCAACCGGCGGACGCGGTGGCGAGGCAGCAGGTTCGGCGCTTTTGGAGGCAGGCACGGGAGTCGCAGGAGCAGAAGGTGCAGAAGTCTCAGGAGGGGCCGTAGGGGCTGGCGCCGCAGCTTTACCGCCTGGCTCGACGGATGTCGTCGGCTTAGACGGCGTCCGTCCTAGCTCGGGAGCTGGCCGGGGTTTGGTATCGAGCACCGGGACTTTGCGCTCAGTCGCCGGCAAGGTCGGCGGCACTGCCCGAGGCGGTACGGACGGCGAACCGCTCTTCTTCTGCACCAGCTGCACGACCTGATCGCGCACCTCGGGCTCAATAGTGCTGAGTTGGCTCTTGACATCGATACCGTTCTGGCGGCACAGAGCAACAAGATCCTTGCTCTCCATGCCCAACTCCCGCGCCAGAGCGAAAATCCGGACTTTTTCTTTAACCAAGCGGACCCCCCTGTACAAACTCACTACTTTGGCATACCCACTCCTCCTACGGTTCTCGTCATCGCCTCCGCTCCCAACAGCGGAAACGATAGATGGATGGAGCGTTCGGTTGTCATCCTTACCCGATCTTTTGGGCCTCGGATCCTCACCCGCTACGACACGGGGTGTTACTTTTCTTTATTTTAACCAATGGGCGAATTGCTTCAATTGCGGTTTCTCGTAGTTATCCTCCTGGGCACGGTTGAATTGGGTACAATTCCCCCCCCACCCCAACCCTCCCCCACCAGAGGGGAGGGAGAACCATTCCCCCCACCCCAACCCTCCCCCACCAGAGGGGAGGGAGAACCATTCCCCCCACCCCAACCCT
>JAJPIY010000414.1 GCA_021324515.1 Planctomycetota bacterium | reverse complement strand
CGAGCACGCCGCGCCAGCCAGCAAGTGCTCATCCCTCACCATAATCACGATCACGAGCACGCCGCGCCAGCCAGCAAGTGCTCATCCCTCACCATAATCACGATCACCGCTGGACGTTGTCGCTTCTTGCCGCTATCCTTCGCGGCGTCGTTGTGACGCTTGAGCTTACGTTGCCGTTGGCGCACCGGGCGGATGGGATGGATAAGCCGAGCAGGCGAGCGGCTTCGGCCTGGGTCCGTTGTCCTTGCAGCAGGGGCGTCATGACCTTGAGGATGTCGCGTTCTCGTTGGCTCATGGCAATCCGGTCGGTAAGCACGTCGATAGACATGGGGCTTCCTTGACGGGCGCAAGGAGGACATTTCTATCGCGTTAAGACCGGACATTTCTATTGTCGTTCAACAGAACAAGCGACCGGCCCTTTGCAATCGCTGGCTTTCGTTATATGGTGACAGGGACCGTTCCCCGCACCTGCTGGAGTATTATTTGATGCTGGTCGCTGCACTTTCTCAGGTCGCTGTTCAGCTCCGGCCGGAGGACAACATCGCCGTTGCCGCACGGCCCCTGCCGGCCGGCGCCCGCTTTCGACACCACGACGACACATTCACCCTGCCGCAGCGTATTCCTCTGGGACACAAGATCGCCTTACGCCGTATCTCCAAGGGCGAAGCCGTCACCAAATACGGCCAGATCATCGGCTTCGCCAGCAAAGACATCGAGCCAGGCGAGTGGGTCCATGTTCATAACGTCACTGCCGGTGTTTTTGAGCGAGACTATGCTTTCTGCCGCGATTGTCCGCCGCCGCCGCCGCGTCCGGAACCGCGCTACTGGATGGGCTACGATCGCGGCGACGGCCGTTACGGCACACGCAACTACATCGCCGTCATCAGCACTGTCAACTGCTCAGCCAGCACCAGTAAATACATCTCCGAGCGCATCCGCGCTTCCGACCTGCTCAAACAATATCCCAACGTGGATGGCGTGGTGGCCATCACCCACAAGGGCGGCTGCGCCATGCAGTACGATGGGGCCGACCACAATCAACTCGACCGCACGCTGGCCGGCTTCGCCAAACATCCCAACGTTGCTGCCTACATCCTCGTGGGGTTGGGCTGCGAAACCGGACAGGCCATCCATCTCATCGAACATCAGGGGCTTATCCAGCTCAACGGCTCACGGCAAAAGCCGCTGGTGCTGACGATCCAAGAATGCGGCGGCATCCGCAAAACGGTGGAGGCGGGCGTCCGCGCCGTCGCCGAGCTGTTGCCGCGCGTCAACGAGGTGAGGCGCACGCGCTTGTCCGCGGACAAGATCGTTCTCGGCACCAACTGCGGCGGCTCCGACGGCAATAGCGGCATCACGGCCAATCCGGCGCTGGGTATCGCTTCCGATTTGTTGGTAGCCCAGGGCGGCACCAGCATTCTCGGTGAGACGCCGGAGATTTACGGGGCCGAACACCTGCTGACGCGCCGGGCTGTCAGCCGTGCTGTCGGCGAGAAACTCGTCGAGCGCATCAAATGGTGGGAGTGGTACACCGGCATTTTCGGTGCGGAGATCAATAACAATCCATCGCCGGGCAACAAAGAGGGCGGCCTGACGACGATCTACGAAAAATCGCTGGGCGCCATCGCCAAAGGCGGCAGCACCGCCCTTGTGGATGTGGTGGGCTATGCCGAGCCGGTTCGGGCCAAGGGGTTGGTCGTCATGGATACGCCAGGTTACGACCCGGTGAGCATGACCGGCATCGTCGCCGGCGGGGCGAATGTGCTGGTGTTCACCACCGGTCGCGGCTCGGTGTTCGGTTGCAAACCGGCGCCGTCGATCAAGGTCGCCACCAATACACCTTTGTATGAACACATGATCGATGACATGGACATCAACGCCGGCATCATCCTCGACGGCACGCCGGTAGAGGAGGTGGGCCAGCTGATCTTCGAGGAGATCTTGGCTGTCGCCAGCGGCAAGAAAACCAAAAGCGAACTCAACGGCGTTGGGGAAGAAGAGTTCGCACCGTGGTCGATCGGCCCGACATTATGAGGACCCTCATGAAACGCAAACAACTGTTACTGGTGGGGATCGTGACGGCCGGCCTGGTAGGGGCGGTCTGTCTGAGCAAAGAGAGCGAGTCGGCTGGCACGCAGATGACCGATGCTGCCGCCAAGTTCGTCAACAGCCTCAATGACGATCAGAAAAGCAAAGCGCTGTTCGCCTTCGACGACAAAGAACGGACCAATTGGTGGTTCGTGCCGCTGCAAAAGAACAAGAAACCGCTGCGCAAAGGACTGCGTTTCGAGCAGATGACGGCCGAGCAGAAAGAGTTGGCCAAGGCGCTGTTGCGGGCCGGCACCAGCGCCAGCGGTTTTCTCAAAGCCACCACCATCATGAGCCTGGAGGCCGTCCTGGCGGAGCTGGAGAAGAACGGTGAAAACGTCCGTAACCCGGGCTGGTACTTCGTCAGCATCTTCGGTACGCCCTCCAAGGTGGGCAAATGGGGCTGGCGCATCGAAGGCCATCACCTGTCGCTCAATTTCGCTGTGGATCGTGGCAAGATCATCGCTTCCACGCCCGCCTTTTTCGGCGCGAACCCTGCTCTCATCAAAAACCGGACCAGCACAGGACCGGGTCTGGGCTATCGCACCTTGCCCGAGGCCGAAGACCTGGCGCAACAGCTCTTCGCCTCCCTCAGCGCAGAACAACAGAAGGAGGCCTTGCAACCAAAACTGTTCCCGGAAATCGAACAGGGCAAGCCGGTCGCTCATCCGGGTCCGCCCAAGGGGATTGCGGCCGCTCACATGAGCGGCAAACAGCGCGAACTGCTGGTGAAGCTCATTCAGTCCTATGCCGAGCGCATGCCGCCCGAGGTCGCTGCGGCGGAGATGGCCGAGGTGCAAGCGGCCGGCATCGATAAAGTTCACTTTGCTTTCGCTCAAGCCGCCGACAAACCCGGTAAACCCTATACCTATCACATCCAGGGGCCGACGTTTCTCATCGAGTTCCTCAATGTCCAGTCGGACTCCGCCGGCAATCCTGCCAATCACATTCACAGTTGTTGGCGCGAACTCAAGGGCGATTTCGGTATCGAAGCGAGATAGGAGACAGTCCTGTCTCGCCCCGAGCAAGCCCGCAGCCTCCGCAAAGGCTTCTCTTGGCCTGGCGGGGTGCTGCGGGCGTCTCTTCGCGCCCTGTCGGATTTTCCGACACCCCCTGGAAAAATCCGACGCTTTTTGCACCAGCAGGCGGGTCGGCACAATGCCCATCAAAAGCACAACTTCTTTTCTAACTGTGACTTAAGAACATTAACTAAAATTAAGGGTGTTCTGGCATCGCAGATGCTATCTTTGTTGTAGGTCGGCGTCAGCGATGCCGTACAGCGGTGAAATGAATCACAGTTCTTACACTGTGGACCTAATTGAAGGCACCCGAGACTCGCCCGGGGTGCTAGCTACGGTGTTCGCCCCACCGTCTTCGCCCCTCATCCGGGACGTGAAGAGGGCCTCGTGCCCAGAGGGGCATCGGCAAACAGGTGGGTCAAAAGATTACCCGCGTCGCCCGTCGCCCGGTTCGCCCCCTCGCCCCGACGCGGAAGTCTTTTGACCCCCTTGCTGATCTCTCGATAAAAATTCCTAGCTCCTGTTGCTCACGGATACTCTCGTCTCTGAAAAAAGCTCCTCTTGCAACCCTTGCTCTCACTCAGCGGCAGCCGTATGCTGTGTAAAACGCCTTCACACCGCTCCTGGAACATTGCCATGAGAATTCTTCGCTTCGCACTCCTCCTTCCGCTATTCCTGGTTGTCATCCTGACGCTCCATGCTCAGGACAAGAGTGTTCGGCCGGGCATCAACAAACCGTTCGAGGACCCCAAGATTAATGTCGAGGAGTTCATTGCCAAATTCGAGGGCGAGAGCCGTGAGATCTTTGCCAAGCGCAAGCAGATCGTGAAGGCATGCCAGTTGAAGGCGGGCATGGCTGTGGCCGACGTAGGAGCGGGCACAGGCCTGTTTACTCGGCTGTTCGCTGCATCTGTAGGCGAGACAGGCAAAGTCTATGCCGTGGACATCGCTCCGAAATTTGTCAAATACATCGAAGAAACGTGTGCCCAATCCGGCATCAAGAACGTGCAGGGCGTTGTGTGTAAGCCAACCTCGGTAGAACTGCCGGAAAACTCCGTTGATCTGGTGTTCATCTGCGATACCTATCACCACTTTGAGTTTCCCTTCAAAACCATGGCGTCGATCCATCGAGCGTTGCGGCCTGGCGGAAAGGTAGTTGTTATCGATTTCCACCGCATCGAGGGGAAGAGCCGCGATTGGGTCCTCAAGCATGTCCGAGCGGGTCAGGAAACAGTCGTCAAGGAGATTATCTCTTGTGGCTTCAAACAGATAGGCGAGGAGAAGTTTCTTGAAGAGAATTATCTGGTGCGTTTCGAGAAGGTGAACGAAACGAAATAACCAATCCAGTCACTGTTTAGCTCGGTAGCTTCCGCCGCTTACGAATCGGCCTGCTGGTGTTTGCGACGGGCGTATTGCTCGACAGCGGCGGCCTGTTCGTCGGTTTCGATGGAGCCGGGACGCAAGCGGCGGATGCGGGCGATGGCGTTGGCCGCGCTGAGGCCGCGCGCCACGAAATAAGCGGCCAGTACAACGCCGGTACGGCCCAGACCAGCGCCGCAGTGGACGGCCACGCCCATGTTATGCTCGTTGGCCCGCAGGATCGCCGACACGCAGCGGTCCAGCTGCTCCTGCGACGGCGCTTCCATGTCCTCTAATGGCTCGTGATAGACCAGCAAGCCGGATTCCTCAATCCAGTCGCGGCGCGGCCGCTCTTCCGTCAAGGACAGCAAGACTTCGATGCCGTGTTCACGCAGCCAAACGAGATCTTCCGGTCCCGATGGGCGCGCCATCGCCGCCAATAACGGTTTATCAATCCACGAGAACCCGGAAGGCTGAGACATGAGAGCAGAAATCCTTCGTGACTCGGCTCGCGGGGGCTTACGCCCCCTCTGGCCGCCGGGTTAAACCCGGCGGCTCGCAAGGTTAAACCCGGCGGCTCGCAAGGTTAAACCCGGCGGCTCGCAAGGTTAAACCCGGCGGCTCGCCGGGTTGAACACAGGGACGGTTGCAGTTTTCTATCCCTTGCTTGCGCTGCCCGTAGCTGCTGCGGGCAGCTGCTGCGGGCGGACAAACTCTCTCTCTTCTTACACCTCCAGTTTCCACGGCTCGCGGCGCGGACGGGAGAGCATGGCGTTCGCTTCGGCGTCATCGAACTGGTGCGACTGCGGATCCCATTTGAGTTTTTTGCCAGTCCTCAGGGCGATGACGCCGATGTGACAGACGATCACGGAGCCGCCTCCCACCACCGGGTCGCAGATCGGCGTCTTACGGCTTCGGACGCAATCGACGAAGTTTTGCATGTGATTGGTCGGTCGGCCATCATAAACCAGAGGAGCGTCCTTAAGCGGCTCGGAAAGGATCTTGGCGTCACTGGCCACGATAAAGCCCCGGCTGACGAAGATGGTGCCGTTGTCGCCCTGAATAAGGACGCCGTTTTCATCCGGTCCGACGCGCACGGGGACGGTCCTGCCGTCTCGAAAACGGCGAACGGGTTTGTTGCCGTCTTTGGTGACGAGCTTATCGCCCATGTCTGTGCCGCCGCCGCTCATGGCGATCACCTTGGCGCCGTTGTCGTAGGTGTACTGTATCTGAAAATGGGGATGGCAATTGTAGCCATCATCGCCCTTGTACGGCTCGTCTGCCTTGAGGACTTCGACGGCGATGGGACCGCTGCCGTCTTTGTCCAAGGCCCACTGGGCGATGTCGAGATGATGAGCGCCCCAATCGGTCATCTTGCCGCCGGAGTATTCGTACCACCAGCGGAAGTTGTAGTGGCAATTCGTTTTGTCGCCTTTAAGGCGATAGGGCACTTTCGGCGTTGGGCCGAGCCAGAAGTCCCAATCCAACTCCTTGGGGGGAGTGACCGCCGGGATCGGGCCACTGGTCGGATTGCCGCCGATACGGCATTCGATGGTCTTGATTTTGCCGATACGGCCGGCGCGCACCAGCTCGACAGCCAAGCGGAACATGCCATTGTAAACCGTTCGCTGTTGGCTGCCGGTTTGCAGGATGCGACCCGTTTGTTTGGCTGCCTTGATGACCGCCAGTGCTTCGGCGACCGTCAGCGTCAAGGGTTTTTCACAATACACGTCTTTGCCGGCCTTCATGGCGTCGATGGCGATTTGAGCGTGCCAGTGATCGGGCGTGGCGATCAAGAGGCAATCAAGTCCCTTGTGATCGAGAAGTTTGCGATAGTCGTGGTAGGGGGCCTCGAAGTCTTTGAAACCCCTCTCGCGCATCACCTGGACGGCGCGTTCGCGGTGCCGACCGTCCACATCGCAGCCGGCTACGAAGGTCAACTGCTTCGACTTCACACTGGGAGTCGATTCCCCTACGACCTGGAAGCTGCGGCTCTGCGGGCTGCCGATGCCGACAATGCCCATCGCCAACGTATCGTTGGCCGAGGCCTTTTTTTTCGCAGTTTCTTCGGCGGCCAGCAACTGTTGGGCGTACCAGTTGGGTAGCCCCGCAGCGCCCAAGGCTGCCAACGAACGTTGCAGAAAACCACGCCGTGAAAGATTGCCTTTGTTCACGTCCAATTCCTCCCCCTAGAAAAATACAGAGTCCCAGGATCCATCAACAAGTAAGGAGACGAACCATCAAAAAGCGCAGAGACATTGCTTCTTCGCTTGCTGAGTCCAGCAAAAATTAAGGCCGTCATGCCGCTGGGCGGCGCCCAGAAACCCTGAAAATGGCCGCTCACTGAACAGACTAGCCGCGCGACGGCTTCTTTTCATGCAGCGCTACCCAGATTGTACAATAATGGCGTGGCCGTGTCCGTAGCCAATCAGGCGGCGGGCCGTCGGGATAAACAGCGGCAGTTCGCCCCGGAGAGGAGGGAGCTTGCAAGACATGCTTCAGCGTTTTAGCCCATAGCTATTGATCTTGCGGTCCAGGGTCGAACGCTCGATGTTGAGGATGCGGGCGGCCTGGCTCTTGTTCCAGTCGGTGTAGTTCAGCGTCTTGAGAATGTGTTCCTTCTCAATTTCCTCCAAGGACATCGGTCGATACGCCGCTGTAGCTGGGGTCGGTGCGCCAGCGGCAATTTCCAAGGAAGACAACCATATATCGTTGGCGTCCAAGAGCGGCCCTGTGCCCAAAGCGACGGCGCGCTCGACGACATTACGTAGCTCGCGGACATTGCCGGGCCAATCGTACTCCTCCATCTTTCGCAATGCCGCCGGCGTGAAGCCGCGGATCTTACGTCCGGTCTCGCGCACGAAACGCCGTAGGAAATGTTCGGCCAGAAGCGGTATGTCGCTTTTGCGTTCACGCAGCGGCGGCACGCGGATCTCGACCACATTCAGACGGAAGAACAAATCGCGGCGGAAACGCCCTTCCTGAATGGCCTGTTCCAAAGGCTGATTCGTCGCCGCTACCACTCGCACATCGACGCGAATCGGCACACTGCCGCCGACACGCTCGAAAGGATGGCCTTCGAGGATGCGCAAGAGCTTGGCCTGCGTACCCACGTTCATCTCGCCGATTTCATCGAGAAAGATGGTGCCGTGATTGGCCGCCTCGAACTTGCCGATCTTCTTCTCGGTGGCGCCCGTGAACGAGCCTTTTTCGTGGCCGAACAATTCGCTTTCCAACAGCGTCTCGGTCAGGGCGGCGCAGTTGAGGCAGACAATCGGCCCATCTTTGCGTTGGCTGGAATAATGGATGGCACGGGCCACTAGCTCCTTACCAGAGCCGCTTTCTCCGCGAATGAGGACGGTAGCATTGGTGCTGGCGACACGGGCAATTTGCTGCTCGATCTCCTTTATGGCCGGGCTTTCACCGATCAGTTCGCTCTCGACGTGCAACTGTTCGCGCAGCGAGCGATTCTCGGCGCTGAGTGACACTTGCCGCTGCATCTGGTGAATGACGCCGCCCAGCTGCTTGGCGACGGCGACGGCAAACTCCAGGTCCTCAGCATCCAGCGCCTTGTGGGGATCGGTGCAGTACAGGTGAATCAGTCCCAGCACGCGATCGCCGAAAACAATCGGAGCGCAGATGAGGCTGGTAGCGCCCATCTCGCTGAGACTCTCGCGGTTGCGCAGGTAGCGATCGCGGGCCACGTCCTCGGCGAGGATGGCTTCACGGCTGGCCAACACCTCGTTGCTGACGTATTCCGAAACGCGCTTGTAGTCGTGGATGCTGGGATCGCGGTGGCGATGGGCCGTCACTTCCAGCTCGATGCCACGAAGCAGCTTGCCGGCCTCGGCGGAGGGGACGCGGACGCCGGCCGGCGGCCCGTCGCGGACTTCGCCGTCGCGGGCCACGGACAAAATGGCGCCGACCTCGGCAGGGATGGCTTCCACCAAGGCGTCTAGAACAATGCGGCACAGCTCGTCGTAGGTGCTGGCCGAACCCATGTCGAGGGCCAGCCGATAGAGCAGGGACAGATCACGGCTGAGGGCATGGCGCTGGCCGGGAACGATGGTGCCTTGGTCGGCGGCCAATTCCGACTGCGGCGTCAAGAAGCGGGTTTGGCCCAGACGCTTGCGAATGGCCACGCCCTCGGACGGCGGCTCTCCTTTCTGCTGCGGCAGGTCCGGCAGCTGCGCCATGTCCTCCACGAACAACAGGTGCGTGCGGCCCAAATAAACGTCATCTTGCGGCGCCAACTCCCACTCATCGTCCAGACGGACGCCATTGACGCGCGTTCCGTTAAGACTGTTGAGGTCGCGGAGACGCCAACGCCCACCGCGGTAGCTGATCTCAGCATGTTCGCGGCTGCACACGTCATCCTTGAGGACGATGCGGTTGGTGGCGGCCCGGCCCAACGTGTAAGTCTGGCCGACGACGAGCGGAAAGACATCGCCGAAGCCATCTTCGCGGCGGACCACCAGATACGCTGTTGTGCCTGCGGACATGGTTGAGCCAGAGTTACGTGTACCTTTGCCTTATTATAACAAGTGCAGTATGACACGACGGCACTTCTCTTGCAAGGACTGCTGCCGTCGTCCTGAGCAAGGGCTTACTTGCCATCTTCACCCCAGCAGAAGAGAATATCGGCGAGCGGGGGCGCGTGAGCGCCCTGAGTGAGGACCGTACTCGAAGCACTTACGCACCCTCGCTTGCTGCCTACAACTCTTACTTT
>JAJPIY010000267.1 GCA_021324515.1 Planctomycetota bacterium | reverse complement strand
TTCCAAGTTGGTTGCGTAAGTCCAGAACTATGAATGACAATGGCGAACCACGAGCCTTCTGCTACGCTGAAGGTAAAACAGCATTCGGCGTCGCGGAGGTTTCCCATATCTCGCCATAGCCTTCGCATATGCCAACCATGACCGAAGAAGAAATCCTAAATAGTACCTAACCTGTAGCTGTAAGCCTACTCCCCCACCCTAACCCTCCCCCACCAGGGGGGGAGGGAAATCATTCGCCCTCCTCCACCAGGGGGAAGGGAAGGCCGTCTGGCAGTTCTTAGGGTCACAGCCTCCCCAGCATCAACGTTTGGACACGGTCACGCCGGGGAAGTCGTCGGTGCGGAACGGCGAGGCGGGCAAGCCATCTTTGTTCCACAGATTGACGACGGGGTAGTTGGCCCAGCCATAGCGAACGGCGACCGGCTGAGGCACCTTAGCGCACCAGACCAACACGGTATCGCCCTGGATCTCGGCTTGAGCGTTGTAGAACTTCCGGTCGGCGCCGGCGATTGTGAAACCTTGCAGCGGCCCATCCTTCGCTACCAATCCCTTGCCGACGTGCTTGAAGTGCAGTACGGCCTTGCCGTCCTTGACCTCCATTTTATCATATATCGGACCTGAATACTCGATCTTTTCGTCGTAGGCAAGAGCGCGGGCCGCCAAGGCCAAGCGGGCGCCGACCGGCTCTTTCTTCCGCGGATGAACGTCCTTGGGATCGCCGACATCGGTGATGACGGCCATGCCGGTGTTTTTGCTGTGCAGGAAGGTCAACAGCTGCGCTTCGCGCAGCTCCGCCCAGGCGCTTTCCTGCGGCTCACTGACAATAGCCATATAGGGCGCCAGCTGCACAAACAGGAAGGGGAAATCGCCTTGCTTCCAATCGTCGCGCCAGTTCTGGATCATGAGGGGGAACAGCTTGCGATACGCATAGGCTTTGCCAGCGTTTGATTCGCCCTGATACCAGATAACGCCCTTGATAGCATAGGGAATCAGCGGAGCGATCATGCCGTTGTACAATGCCCCCGGGGCGTTCTGTGGACCAGGCCCGCGCGGCGTTTTCTTGCCTTCGGCTTTGGCCTTGGCCGCTGTCTCTTTGTGCTTCTCCATCGCCTTGGCATAATCGGCGGCTTCGTTCTTCCATTCCTCGTGCGCTTCCAGTACGGGCAAGCTGGTCCACGCCTCGGCGCGCGTGCCGCCCCAGGAAGTATGAATCAGGCCGACCGGCACTCCCAGGGCCTTCTGCAAATCCCGGCCGAAGAAGTAGGCGACGGCGGAGAAATGCCGAACCGTTTCGGGATTGCACTCGTGCCATTTCGGATCACCTTTGAAGCCCTCCAACGGCTTGTCGGCTGTGTTCTTTGGCACGGTGAATAGGCGGATTTGAGGGTTCGCGGCGTTTTTGATGACTTCCTCGGCGTTGTGCGTGCTTATGAGCTGCCATTCCATGTTCGACTGGCCGCTGCAAACCCATACCTCGCCGACGTAGACATCCTTGAGTGTGATGGTGTTTTTGCCCTTGATGGTCAGCGTGTAGGGGCCGCCCGCGAGTTCGGGCCCGAGAACGAAAGCCGTTTTCCACTTTCCATCTTTGCCGGCTGTCATCCCGGCCTCGAGGAGGACCGTGGAACCTTTCCCCGTCCCCGTGAGACATACTTGCACTTTTTCGCTTGGATCGGCGGTGCCCCAAATCGGGCAAGGCTTCCCGCGTTGCAGCACCAGTCCATCGGTGAAAAGTGCGTGCGGTCGGACATCGGCGCGGGCGTGCGGTGCCGCCAGAGCAGCGGCCAGCAGGGCCGCGATGATCGAGATGCGTTGCTTCATGGTGGATCTCCTTGTGGTCGTTTAAAGCGCGTTCCGGAATAATTTCGGTTAGCCGCGACGCGCAGCGGAGCGCGGGGGCCTCGCGCTCCGCTGCGCGTCGCGGCTAACCGAAACTACCCCTTTTCCGAAAAGGATAGTACCATGACAAGAGGACGTTTGCACCTATTTTTCGCGGACAATTTTCGGAGGCTGCCGTGACATCGATACGTTGCTGGACCGTGATGACCCTAACGGCGATCCTGTTCACCGGCTTGCTGGGGCTGGCGCTTGCGCCGGCGGAGACGTGTTTGTCGCCTTTCGTCAAACGGCTGGAGAAGCCCGAGAAATATCTCTACGTCTTCTGCGTCGATGCCGATGCCAAGGACAACGATTTCCTCGCCGTCATCGATGTCGATGCCCAATCGCCGAAGTACGGGCAAATTCTTTATCAGCTTGACCTCGGCTCGGCGGGCAACGAAACGCACCACTTCGGTTTCACCGACGACCGCACGCACATTTGGGGATGCAGTCTGTTCTCCAATCGCCTGTTCGTCATCAACGTGGCTGACGATCCTGCCAAGCCGAAGCTGGTCAAGGCGTTCGATTCGTCCAAGGAAACGGGTCTGACCGGCCCGCATTCGCCCTATGCCCTGCCCGGACGAATGCTCATCAGTTTTCTTGGCGGCAAAGACGGCGGACTGCCAGCCGGACTCGCTGAGTTCACCAACGACGGCAAACTTATCCGTACTTGGGAGATGCCCCACGAAGCGCCCTACGGCTACGATGTGGCCATCAATCCAGACCTCAATCGCATGGTCACGTCCAGCTTCACCCCACCGCAGAACTATCGCAAACCCATAGCGCAGATGGACCTCAAACAATTCGGCGACAAACTGCTAGTTTGGGACTTCCGTGGGCGCAAATTGCTCCAGACGCTTACGACCGCAGCATCACCCTTAGAGTGTCGCTGGTCGCTAAAAAAGGACGCCAAGCACGGCTACGTCAATTGCGCGTTGGCCGATTCCATTTGGGTCTGGGAAGGCGATGCCCAAAATCATTACACAGCCCGCAAGTTGTGCGACACCGGCAAATTGCCCGTCGATCTCAGCCAATCGCCGGACGGCCGTTTCCTCTTCGTCAGCTGTTTCGCCTCGGACGAAGTGCAGCAATGGGATGTGAGCGACCTGAAAAATCCCAAACTCTTCAGCACCGTCAAGCCCGGCGTGGAGCCGAACATGTTGCACCTGACCGGCGACGGCCAGCGCATGTACGTCACCAATTCGCTCTTAAGCACCATGGACCGCTCCGATGATTTCTGGGTGCGGTTAATCCGCGTCGGTCCCGACGGCATGAAAATGGACCCGAAATTCAACGTCGATCTGACCAAGTTCAAAACGGGACCCGCGCGCGGACACGACATGCTCTTGTACTGAGGAACGATCGGCCATGTCCGCATTGGCATTGTTGACGGCGCTGCTGGCCTCTGTTGGCGAAACAGACAATTCGCGCCTGGCGGTGATTCGCACCCCGGCCGATTTCACCCTGACGACGCAAGACGGCAAGCCGTTTCGCCTGTCGTCGTTGCGCGGCAAGGTCGTGCTGGTGAGTTTCGTGTTTACCACTTGCAACGGCACATGCCCGGCCACGACGCATCGCATGGTCCTGGCCCAGCAGGCGCTGGCCAAAGCGGGATTGCTCGACAAGGTACACTTGGTGTCGATCACGCTCGATCCAGCCCGCGACAAGCCGGCCGCGCTCCGCGAGTACATGCGCTTGTATGACATCGATGCGAAACACTGGACGTTTTTGACTGGCTCGCCGCAGCAGATCGATAAGGTATTGTCGGAGTGGGGCATGTGGGTGCGTCCGACGGCAAATGGACAGCTGGATCACCCTTCACGGGTGTTTCTGCTCGATGGGCGCGGGCGTTTACGGGAGATTTACGATCTGCAATTCTTCCGACCACGCTGGGTGTGCGAGGACGTGCAGCTGTTGCTAAACGACGACGCCTCTGCGAAACATCGCTAACCGAGAGGAAAATGTATGGCAGTTCCGGGCCCCTTTTCCCTTGAAGCAATGGAGATGTGGCCGAATCAGAAAGAGCAGATCATTTTCGGGTATTGTCACTGCCCGCTTTGGTCCGCATCAAGCTGACGGCGTTTCGAGACAAGGACCGCACACTTGCGCGATTTGCTGGAGGTCGGCCTGATGGATGCAACCTGGCTTGAGCGCTTACCGCCCGAATTGGCGGCACGTTTACAAACGTTGATCGATACCCCGGAAGGATAATTCATGTCCGAATTATCGCATTTCGACGAACACGGCGCCGCCCGCATGGTGGACACCAGCGCCAAGGCCGAGACGCTGCGCGAGGCCAAGGCCAGCGGTCTGGTGCGCATGGCGCCGACCACTCTCGCCCTCATCCGCGATCGCGGCCTGGCCAAGGGCGACGTGCTCGAAGTCGCGCGCCTGGCCGGCATCATGGCTGCCAAACGCACCGGCGAGTTGATTCCCCTCTGTCATCCGCTGCCCCTCACCAGCGCTGCCGTCGATTTCACGTTCGCCGGCGACGATTTACTCCGCATCGAAGCGACGGTGCGCGTCTTGGGACGCACCGGCGTCGAGATGGAGGCGCTGACGGCGGTGAGTGTCGCCGCCTTGACCGTTTACGATATGTGCAAGGCCGTCGATCGTGTTATGACCATCGAGCGCATACGGTTAGAAGAAAAGAGCGGCGGTCGCAGCGGCGTCTTCCGGCGCGAAGATTGACGCTGGCGCCGCGGCTTTATAGGATGCAACGAGAATTGAAGTTTCGGCAACCTCATGCCGGGCCGCTTACGAACTGGAAGCGTAAGCGACAGATTATTTGCTGTCGCTTACGCTTCCAGCTCATAAGAGGTTCGGTGGTGGAACCCTCATGAATCCGGTCACTCTGGCCCTTCCACCGTTGATCGCCCCAGGACTGGACCTGTATGCTCCCATCGCCGCCGACCTGGAAGAAGTCGAGCGCATCCTGGCCCGTGTCCTGAAAAACAGGCACCCGCGCGTCGCCGAGGTCGTCGCTCACGTCCAGCACTACCGCGGCAAACGATTGCGGCCGATGTTGCTGCTGTTGACGTCCCGTGCTTGCGGACGCATCACCCCGGCCCATCACGTCCTGGGCGCCGTCGTCGAGATAATCCACACCGCCACGCTGGTGCATGACGACGTGCTCGATGGCGCCCGCATCCGCCGCCGCCTGGCCACGGTCAACGCCGTCTGGGGCGTGCAAACCAGCGTGTTACTCGGCGATTATTTATTCACTCATGCGTTTCACCTGGCTAGCACGCTCGACGACGCCCGCGCTTGCCGGATGATCGGTGAAGCCACCGACCGCGTTTGCGAAGGTGAACTTTGTCAGGTGCTTCAGCGCGGCAACCTCGACCTGAGCGAGGCGGAATATTTTGACATTATCGATGGCAAAACAGCAGAATTGACGGCGTGTTGCTGTCATCTCGGCGCATTGTACAGCGGAGCCTCGCCGGAGGTAGTGCAAGCGCTGGTGCGCTATGGCCGTTGCATCGGCCTGGCGTTCCAGATCGCCGACGATTTGCTCGATTTGGTCGGCGAAGAGAAGACGACGGGCAAATCGCTCGGCACCGATGTGGAGCAACAAAAACTGACGCTGCCGTTGATTTATCTTCTCAATGAGGGCGATAAGGCGTTGTCCGTGCGCGTCCGGCAGATCCTAAGCAGCCCGGACAATCACAAGCGCGAATCGTTGCGGCCGTATCTGATCGAAGGCGGCGGCATGGCCTACGCCCAGCGCCGCGCCGAAGAACTCGCCGCAGAAGCCCGCGCCGAGTTGGCTTGTCTGCCCTCCTCTCCTTGTCGTTCCATCCTGGAAGCGCTGACGGAGCGCGTCGTTCATCGCAATGCTTGACACGTCCGTGTCTGATAACTCTGCACGGGTAATTGAGGTCTTTTTTCTCCCTTCCCCTTGATGGGTTGACCGCCCCACAGTTTTTGGAGGAGAGGTGACAAAAGAGCGTTCATAGACTGCTCCTGGAGCGTGCCCTCTAC
>JAJPIY010000050.1 GCA_021324515.1 Planctomycetota bacterium | reverse complement strand
TAGACATAACGAATCCCTCGTCACTTACCCAGCACTTGCCGATACGCCTCTTCGCCGAAGCCGACCAGCAGCGTTTTGCCGAGGCGCAGCGTTGGCGCTTTCAGATTGCCGCTGGGACCGAGAAGATGAGCGGCCAGCGTCTCATCGTCGGGCGGATCATTGGTCATGTCGAAGACGACGACTTTTTTGCCTCTCGCCGCGATCACGCGCTCTACGGAGCGGGCCAGCTTCAACGCCTCATCGCGGCCGCGCCGGTCCTTGGTCGCATCCACGACCGTGCCGGTCACTTTCACATTGCTTGCCGCAAGGAACTCCTGCGCTTTCCGGCAACTGGTTCACCCGCGGCGATGATACATCCATTCGATATTTTTGGACATATTTTATCCTTTTCCCTTGGGGGACGATGATTTGGGCAGTTGGAAGAGGGGGCCAGCCCCTGCTCCGGTGCCGCCGCGCAGCGGCGTGGTGCGCGGGCGCGGTGGTTTGGCAGGCGGCTCCGGCCCTGATGCCGATTCTTCCGCTGTCGGTCCCACCTCTTTGGGTTGCGCCGCCTTCAGCGATAGGGAGATGCGCCGTTGGGCCGGATCGACACTCAACACCTTCACCTGCACTTCCTGCCCCGGCTTGACGATGTCGCTGACGCGGAAGACGCGTTGCGGTGCCAGCTCGGAGATGTGGACCAAACCTTCGACGGCTGGCTCCAATTCGACGAAGGCGCCAAAGTCCATCAGACGCGACACTTTGCCCATTACCAGATCGCCAATGTGATATTTTTCGCTAATATCGTCCCACGGACTCGCTGTCAATTGCTTGAGACCCAGGCTGACCTTACGGCGTTCACGGTCGATTTTGAGCACGACTACCTTGACAGTCTGCCCCGGTTGTACCAGGGATGCCGGATCTTGTACGCGCTGCCAGCTCATCTCGCTGACATGCAGCAAACCGTCCACGCCGCCCAGATCGACGAAGGCGCCGAAGTCTTTGAGCGAACGCACGACGCCCTCACGGATCTGCCCCTCGGCCAGCTCGTTCCACAGCTTTTCGCGCGTTTCCTCGCGCTGCTTTTCCAAGAGGGCACGGCGGCTGACGACGAGATTGCGCTCAGCTGGATTGACCTCCGTGACCAGGCAGAGCAAACGCTGATTGACAAATTGCTCCGGGTTGTCCACGCGATAGAGGTCAATCTGGCTGATGGGCATAAAACCGCGGATGCCGTTGACATCGACGGACAGACCGCCTTTGTTGGTTTCGGTGACCCGCGCCTCGACGGTCATGCCGACGGCGACGCTGGCCCAGTCGGCCTCGACAGCTGCTCCCTTACGCGACAGCAACAGGACGCCGTTGGCGCTGTCGAAACCTTCGATGGTGATTTCGATTTCGGCGCCCAGCGCTGGCGGACCTTCGGGAAATTGCGCCAACGGCAAGACGCCCTGGCTACGGCTGCCGGGCAAGTCGATGAACACGTCCTGGCCGTGGATGCGGAAGACTTTGCCTTTCTTGGGGGCGGCCTCCGCAGTGGTCTTGCCGCGCGCGGACGGCCGCTCGGCTTCGCCGTAAAGATCCTTGTCAGACAGGCCGGACATGGCCTCTTGCAGCTGCCGCTCCATCTCCTCATCGAAGGCATCGATCTTGTGGCGGAAGCCGTAGGCTTGCTCTTGTTGCAACGACGGCACTTTGCCGATTTGCCGCGGCAGACGTTCGCACGGCGGCTTGACCGTGGGCTGTTCCTCGGCGGGAGGAGGAGTTTGTTCCGTCGGTTTTTCCGTATCGCTCATTGGTTGTTACCCTATTGGGAAAGTCCTGGCGAGCGGGGGGTGTGAACCCCCCGGTTGTGCTACCCGGCGAGCGGGGGGTGTGAACCCCCCGGTTGTGCAACCCGGCGAGCGGGGGGTGTCAACCCCCCGGTTGTGCTACCGGGGGGTTGACACCCCCCGCTCGCCCCGGTTGTTCTACCGGGGGTTGACACCCCCCGCTCGCCGGATAAACTACTTCGACTGGTCGAGGAAATCGAAGACTTGCAACTTCTCCCGGTCAAAATAAGGCCCGTGTTTTTTGACGAATTCCAAATGCAAGGGATGTTTCAGATACGCCTCTAATCCGTCGGCGTCCTCGACAAGCACGAGCAAGGCGAAATCGTATTGCATCTTGGGTACATCCGGCGTGCCCTTGGCAGCGGGCCGGCCGGCACGCACGGAACGCACCGAGGGGATTTTGGCCAGCAATTCGTGACAATCGGCGAGGGCCTTCTCGACCGCGTCTTTGGGTGCATTTTCTTTCATGCGAAAGACGACGACATGGGCGTAAGGCGCGTGCCCTTTCTTGTCGCTCTTGGCATCTGCGGACACTGCATTTGCCGTCGCGCCTATCGCCACCACCAGCATACTCAACAGCAACGTTCGCCTCATCGACAAATCTCCTTGAAGGACCACAGGGGGAACACGTCCCAAAATTATCAGATGGCGACGCGGCAGGCAACCATCGCTTACCCGTCTCGTCCAGGCCCCCTACATACAATCGTTATATGCGTAGCAAACTGCGGTATGTCTGGCCGATTCTCAAGGCGTTTCTGTGGCTTGTCCTCCTCTACCTTATCGGGCGGCAGTTTGCCCGCGATCTCCAGCGTCCGGAGTTAAGTCAGCGTCCTCTCGATGCGGGTTGGCTCATTTTATCGGGTCTATTGTACGAACTGGGGCAGGGATTTTCGGCGCTGTATTGGCGTCGTCTGCTCAGTCGTCTCGGCGCCCATCCGCCGCTGGGCGCGGCGCTGCGGGCGTACTATATCGGCCAACTCGGTAAGTACGTACCAGGCAAAGCGTGGGCGCTGTTCTTGCGAACGAGTCTGGTACACAAGCATGGCGTCGGCATCGGCTTGGCGGTGCTGACCGCGTTCTATGAAGTATTGACGACGATGGCGGCGGGTGTGCTGGTGGCGGCGGTGCTGTTCGCCCTGCTGGGAGCGGACGCCGGAGCGGGGTTGAGCGTCGAGACGTTGCGGTGTCTTCTGTGGATGGAACAACCGAGCCAAGGCGGTGTGCAACGTTCGGTCCTTGTACTGTTTTCGGCGCTGTTGTTTACAGCGTTTCTCGTGCCGCTGCATCCAGGGCTTTTCAATCGGCTGATGTTCCGTAGGAGCGGCCAGACGCCGGTCCCCTCCGCTCAGCTGCCACACATCCGCTTTGTTTACCTGCTCGAAGGGCTGGGGTTGGCGGCAGTCGGCTGGCTGTTTCTGGGCGCCAGCTTCGCCGCCGCTCTGCACGGTATTGTTGGCGCAAGCTGGCCATTGCTCGACACGCGGACGGCGCGGTTGCCAGCCATCATGGGACTTTCCTACGTCATCGGCTTCGTCGTGATCTTTGCTCCGGGGGGGATTGGCGTGCGCGAGTTTGTGCTGACACTACTGTTGACGCCGGAGTTGGTCGGCATCCAGGACATGGGGAGCGAAGAAGCCCGCGCCGTCGTCGTGCTGGCCGTGCTGGTGCTGCGCCTGGTGTGGACCGCGGCCGAGCTGATTACGGCGTTCCTCTGCTGGTTCACAGGTCGGGCAACTGCCAGTTGATCGGCGTCTCGCCCAACTCTTCAAGCGCCTTATTGACGGCGGAGAAGCATTTGCTGCCGAAGAATTTCTTGGACGACAAGGGCGAAGGATGGGCTGCGGTCACGAGGCGATGGCGTTGGGTATCGATCCGTTTGATTTTTTTCTGTGCGTAGGCGCCCCAGAGCAGAAAAACGAGCGGCCGCTGCCGCTTGTTGAGCGCTGAAATGACGGCATCGGTGAACTTTTCCCAACCCTTGTCTTTGTGCGAATTCGCCTGATGAGCGCGGACGGTCAGGACGGCATTGAGAAGCATGACGCCCTGTTTCGCCCAGGGAACCAAGTAGCCGTTGTTGGGGACTTTGCAGCCGAGATCGTCGTGCAACTCCTGGAGAATATTGACTAGCGACGGCGGCCGTTTCACCCCTGGCTTGACCGAAAAGCACAGCCCATGCGCCTGGCCTTCGTCATGGTAGGGATCTTGGCCCAGAAGCAATACTTTTACGCTCTCGTAAGGTGTTAGCTTGAAGGCGTTGAAAACGTCCTCTTCCGGAGGGAAGACCTGATGTTCGGCTCGTTCTTTATCGATGAATTCGCTTAGCTTGCGGAAATAGGGTTGCTTCAACTCCTCGGCAAGGACCGCCTTCCAGTCGGCTGGGAGTTGTACGCGCATGAGCAGAAGAGGATAGATCGTTTGGCTGCGCGGCGAAGGTGAGCACAGCTGAGCTCGCTTTCGCCACGCAGCCAAACTTGTACGGTTTTACACGATCCGCGTCCCTTCATAGGGGAGCCGTTGCATGGTCGTCACCGGACGACGTGTATCTTCGGGATCGCTCTGATAGCGCCAGAAGCGCAACGGCTGGGTATCAAACAGATCGAAAATGTACCAGGCCAATTGGTCGTTGTAGACGAAAGGGACAAGCGCTAGTCCCTGGACCGGGTCGAGTGTGTAAATGTCCAGGGCTTGAAGCTCGGCCAAGTCGTCGCGGAAGCGTTGGTCGGCTCGCCGCGCCTCGTGCTCGGCTTCCTGCTGGGCAATGAGAGCAGAACGATCGGGCCGGCCGGGCCGGTTGGCCAACCGCCTGGCCCGGTGATAGTATTGCAGCGCCTCCAAAGCGTGCTCGCGCAAAGAGCGAAGAATGGAGGCAATATAAGGCGCAGCAGCTTGCGCTTGTTCGTAAGTCCAAACTTGAATGGTCTGGGTCCGCTCCTTGGCGCCTTTGGGTTGACGTTTCACGGTTTGACTCTCCTCATTGGGAGTGGTGCGGGCGCGAACCGACAACCCCCGTTGGTCGGCTTGCGTCCGCCTGGGATCCTTAGGTTGCCAGACTCCAGCGGGCCACAAGAGACGGCAAATGTTAGGGTAGGCGGCACGCGAGATTGCGGATCCCACCTCGACCGCTTCCGCGTCCCTGCCGGTCGTTTTTTCTCTCGCGGGTCGTTGCTCCCCTACAATTATTGTAGACGAGACACGGCTCACCGCGATGGCCAAAACAAGCAAAACTTGAGAAAAAATGGCTCCGCTGGGGAAAAAATCCTTCTGCGTGAACCATTCTCGCGCACAAGTACAAAGGTTTCCCCCGGCAGAATTTCGCAACCCTCGGCAGAAGAAAATAAGTACGACGGAAGACAGATAAAGGACGAAAGAAGAGAAGGGTAATTTCGATGTTTACACGAGACGCGGTAGAGATAGACACAGACAAGGGCGAGCGGGGGGTGTCAACCCCCCGGTTGTACAACCGGGGGGTTGACACCCCCCGCTCGCCCGGTTGTGCTACCGGGGGGTTGACACCCCCCGCTCGCCCGGTTGTGCTACCGGAGGGGTAACACCCCCCGCTCGCCAAGATGTCAGAGCGAGGTTCTGTGGAGAGACGGCATGGCCACAGTTAGCTCGGAAGCGCTGGGCTTGTGGCGCTGGGGTCGCCGCAAGGTCGCCGAGGCCATACTCGACCTCGGCGATCTCAGTATTTTCGCCTTTCACATCCTCGCTGGGATGCGGCGGCGCTCTAGCTACAACACCTTGCTGCCCATTAGCTATTCGGTCGGTGTTCGCAGCATTCCGGTGGTGACGATTACGGGCTTATTTATCGGCATGGTGTTGGCGGTGCAGGCGTATGCCGAGTTCTACCACCTGGGCCTGGCGACGCGGTTGGGACAGATCATCAACATCTCCGTGGTGCGCGAGTTGGGTCCGGTCTTGGCTGCGGTCATGCTGGCCGGGCGCGTCGGTAGCGCTATGGCGGCGGAGCTAGCTACCATGCGCATCACCGAGCAGATCGACGCCTTGGCTTGCCTCGGGGTCTATCCGGTGCATTATCTGGGGACGCCACGCTTCCTGGCCAGCGTGTCGCTCATTCCGCTATTGACGATCCTGGCGAATTTCATGGGCGTTTTAGGAGGGGCCTTGATCTGCATCGATGTCTATCATGTGGAATCGCATCATTATTGGGAGAACGTGCGCGGCTACATCGGCATGTGGGACCTGATGACTGGGCTGATAAAGCCGATCTTTTTTGGGGCTGCCATTGCTATCATTTGCTGCCATCGCGGTTTTTACAGCGAGGCCGGCGCCGAAGGCGTTGGCCGGGCCGCCACCCGCGCCTTCGTCTTGTCTTTCATTGTCGTCCTTGTCCTGGATCTCTTCCTCGCCATGTTCCTCAACAACCTTTACGATTACTTGTGGCCGCAAGCTCGGCATATGTTGTAACTCGTCCGCCCTACCGACAAAGGCCGCCCTTGCCAGCGCGGCGGGCCGGCAAAGAAGTGGCAAACCATGAGCGAGGCGCTGATTTCCTTGCAGCAGGTGACCATGCAGTTCGAGGCCCAGCGCGTGCTGCACGCTATCGACCTGGACATCCAACGCGGCCAAACGGTGGGGATCATCGGCGAGAGCGGCTGTGGCAAGACCGTGTTGCTCAAGCTCATTATCGGTCTGTTGCGGCCCACGGTCGGCCGCGTCATTTTCGACGGCAAGGACCTGACCAAACTTTCCGAGCGCGAATTGACACGCCAACGGCTGCGCTTCGGATTTTTGTTCCAGGGGGCGGCCCTGTTCGACAGTCTGTCGGTCTACGACAACGTCGCCTTTGGACTGCGCGCTCAGGGCCGTAAGTCCGAGGCTGAAATCAGGGAGCTTGTGTGCAATCGGATACAGGAAGTCGGTTTACCCCTAAGCGTGCTGGACAAAAAACCGGCGGAGCTATCCGGCGGCATGAAAAAACGGGTTGGATTGGCCCGCGCCCTGGCCCTCGATCCCGAGGTCATGCTTTACGACGAACCGACCACGGGGCTTGATCCGATTATGACTGATGTGATTAACGAGTTGATCCTGCAAACCCGGCGTCGGCGGCCGGTTACCAGCATCATCGTCACGCATGAGATGAAAACCGTCAACAAAGTGTCCGATCGCGTCGTGATGCTTTATCCGCTGAGCCGTTTGAAACCCGGCGAGCCGCAGATCTTATTCGACGGCACGCCAGAGCAGCTCCGCGCTTGTGCCGATCCGCGTGTCCGCCAATTCATCGAAGGCGAGGCGCGCGATCGCTTGCAGGAATTGGCGACGAAAGCATGAGGTGACGCCATGAACGACCGAACCATGCGCTGGGGAATCGGCCTCTTCGTCTTGGCGGCGTTAGTGCTGATGGGCGTCCTGATTGTGATGTTCGGCAGTCTGCCGACTTTTTTCAAACGCGCCAACCTCTACACCATACGCTTTGTCGATGCGCCCGGTGTCGGCCCCGGCACGCCGGTGCGCCGCTCGGGCGTGCGCATCGGCGAAGTCAGCGATGTCCTTCTGGACGATGAACGCGGCATTGTGCGCGTGCAGGTGGCCATCGATCCGCGCTACACGATCCGCCGCAATGAGCAGCCGACCCTCAACATCGGCCTGCTGGGCAGCGATGTCAGCATCGACTTCGTGCCAGAACCAACCGAGGAGGGGCAGCCGGTCGATCGATCGGTGGTGGAGCCGGGTTCGGAAATGGTTGGTATTCGGCCGGCCAACGTCAATACACTGCTCAATCGCGCTTCTCAGGTGGCGCCCACTGCCCAAGACGCCCTCAACGAAATCCGCCGCTCGTTGCAGCGCCTGGAACGGATGTCGCCCTTGGCCGAGGAGACCATGCGCGAGTACCGCGATTTGGCCAAGGACGTGCGCCGGGCCATTCCCGACCTTCAGCGTACCAACCAAGAAGTCCAGGGGTTGACCAAAGACTTTCGCGAAGCCTTACCCAAGGCGCAGCGCAACCTCGACGATTTGGGCGCCGCCGCACGCAACTGGGGCCGGTTGGCCGAACGTCTCGATATCTGGGCGCAGGGCAATCTGGAGGCCCTCTCCAAGGTCATTGATAATCTCAACACCACCCTGACGCGCGTCAGCAACGTGTTTAACGAGGAGAACCAACAGAATTTGGCAAACATCCTCCGCAACATCAGCACCGCTAGCCAGCGCTTTGATAGCATCTCACGCAATCTCGACGCCATCATGCAGGACAGTCGGCCGTTGCCCAAGCGCTTGAACGAAACCCTGAACCACACCGATGAGACCATGACCGACCTGCGAAAAGCGATCAAGCCCTACGCCGATCGCGGCGAGAGCATTTCCCGCAACCTCGATGAGAGTGCCGCCAAGCTCAATCGCCTGCTCACCGATTTGAGCGGTTTGCGAAATACACTCGATCAGGATGGCACTGTCCAGCGTTTGCTCAAGGATCCGTCGCTCTACGCCAATCTCAATGAGGCGGCATGCCTGTTGCTGCGCGGCATGCCGCGCATCGAGCGCATTCTGAAAGACATGGAAACGTTCGCCGATAAACTGGCCCGCCATCCTGAATTGCTCGGCGTCCGCGGCGCCATCCGTCCCAGCGAAGGACTTAAACAGCCGCCGCAACCATTCCATCCGCCGATGATTGTCCCGGATTCTCCTCCGCCGTGAGGCGGAGGAGAATCCGGGACAATCTAGCTTAGCTCACGAAGAATGGCCGGTACTCCCGACGGGAGTTATTTTTTTTTGCTCAGCTCCGTCACCTTGCGCTGAGCTTCCTCGACGCGCTTCGGATCGGTCTCGTGCGTGATGATTTCACGGTAAATTTCCAGAGCATGGCCGCGCTCGCTTTGGTAGCGCTCATAGAGGCGGGCGGCTCGCAGGCGGGCGTCGAAATGGGTCTTGGGGTTCCACTGGAAACAGCGTTCGAAGTAGATCGCCGCATGATCGTATTGGCGGAACGGCTTGTTTTCGTAGATATCGCCCAGCTGATAAGCCGTGTCACTGATCTTGTCGCTTTGCGGATAATTGGTCAACAGTTGCTGAAACAACAACTCGGCGCGATGCTGATTGTCGTTGAAATCCTGGCCATAGCCGTGGTCTTTGTACTTCATGGCCTGGCGGTACAGCTCGTTGGCTTCCGGGATGTTGTAGTTGCCCTGCAAGGTCGGCGGCGGGACGACCAACTCGAGCCGGAAGGGATACTTGTTGATGCGGTGATACTGAATCAACTCTTCCTCGGCCCAGCGCGCCCGCTCCATATCGCCACTGCCGATGTAGTAGGCCCGCAGCGCTTCCAGGGTCGCTTGATATTCTTTGCGCGCGGCCAGCAGCCGCTCGACCATCTCCAGATCGCCCCGCGTCGCCGTTTTCTTGCCCTTGGCGGCCGGCGGCTCGGCTTCGACCGGACTAACCCCAGAAGCGCAGAGGCCCCAGAGAAGGGAGAAAAGAGTAAAGAGGCGAACGTAGGTACCGAATTTCTCGATTTGCATGTTACTTCTCTCTCTTATCTTCTTCTCTAGGTCCTTTGTGATTAGGTAGTTACGCTCTGGGGCCGGCCCTCGAGGCGGCCGAAGATCATACGCCCAGCCGGGGTTTGCAAAACGCTCGTTACCGTGATGGACACCTCCTGGCCGATCATCGATCGGCCCTGCTCGACTACCACCATGGTGCCGTCTTCTAGATAGCCAACGCCTTGGCCGTATTGATCACCCGGCTTGATAAGGCGAACCGTCATCTGTTCGCCGGGCAAGGCCACTGACTTGAGGGCGTTGGCCAATTCGTTGAGGTTAATGACCTCGACGCCCTGCAGCTGGGCGATCTTGTTGAGGTTGTAATCGTTGGTCACCACCCGCGCGTCCAGCGCCTTGGCCAAGACGACCAAACGTTCATCTACCTTGTGGATGTCGCGCAGGATCGGCAAGTTGGCTTCATGCATTTGCAGCTCAACCTTGGGGTTGTTCTGCATCCGCTTCAGCATGTCCAGTCCGCGCCGTCCACGATTGCGTTTCAGTTTATCAGAGCTGTCGGCCACGCTTTGCAGTTCTTGCAACACGAAGCGCGGCACAATCAGCTTGGTGTCGATGAACCGCGTATCGCATATATCGGCAATTCGGCCGTCAATAATTACACTGGTATCGAGAACAAGCGGCTTGGCCCCCTTGACCTGTTTGGAAAACTCGACGTAGGGGATGATGAAGCGAAACTCATCCTTGGTTTGCAGCAACGTCGAAATGGCGATGTAGCAGCAAATCACAGTCAGGATGAGCGACAGCGCCTTGCGTTCGTATTGATGGCGAACTTCTTGGGAAGCGCTGCTGCCTTCTCCCTGACTGACATCGACCCGAATGTTGCCCTCTCGATCTGGCTTATGAACGACGAGATGGGGCAGCGCTTTCGCAGCAGGGCGCGACGTGTCCCAATCGAAGATGAACGGCTCCAGAGCGGTCGAGAGGATATTGCCCAGCAACAGCCCCAACAACAGACCAAAATAGATGGCCGACAACGTGGTGATCTGCTTGTTGCGGATGAGGACATCGGTAACGACGATGAGCAGGCCGGCGCCAAGAATGCAGAAAAAGGCGAGGTAGCCGTTGGCCGTATCGCCAGGCCCTTCGCTGAAATGACGAAAGGCCAGCATGGCGATGCCGATGCAAATGGCGCCAAAGACGCCCCGCAGCAACCACAACAACAGGCGACCCGACGGCGGCCTCCTCGAAAAATAACGGGTGAAACCGCCAAGAAACGAGGTCAACACTAGCGATAACATTTAAGGGCCTCCCCTGAATAAATCTCGCCTCCGAGACACAAGCACGGAAGCAGGAAAGCCGGCGAGCGGGGTTGCGTAAGCGTCCCCGAAATCGGCTGCGCGGGAGGAGCTACGCAACGCTGTTCGCCGAAAAATGAAACGGCGACGTAAGGTGATTTATTTTACACAAGAGAATAAGGCTGGAACAGTCTGAGAAATTCATCCTGCGCATAACGATCGGTCATGCCGGCGACGTAATCGCAGACGGTTCGTTCCGGGCGCTGGGTGCCGATACGGCGGCTGTAGCGTTCCGGCAGCAGCTGCGGAGCTCGGCAAAACTCCTCGAAGAGTTGACGAATGATGCGACCGCCTTTGACGGCCATGCGCTGGACGCGCGAATGGTTGTAGACGCGGCGGTCCAAAAACTGTTCCAACTCGGCCTTAAGGGCCCGCATGGCTGGACTGGGTTCCACCAAGCGACAAGGGGCGTTGCGCACATCGGCGACGCTGCGAATGCGCTCGTGGCGCAGCCGCTGAAGTGTGTTTTCCAACAGATCGCGTACCAGTCGATCGATCAGGCGGCGCACCAAGGTCGGCTGAAATTGTTCTGACGGCAAGTCGCCGTGTTGCTGGCGGACTTCTTCCAAAACACGCCGCCACAGCTCGACCTCACGCAGATCATCTGGTGTGATGAGGCCAACGCTGAGGGCGTCATCGATGTCATGGGCGTCGTAGGCGAGGCTGTCAGCAGCATCGGCGACTTGCGCTTCCAAGAGCGGTTGGCCCACGCTGGCAAATTCGGCCACTTCCGGGGCGCTGCGACGTTTGCTGTGCAGGGCCATCGCTTCCAGCACTTCCCAGGACAAGTTTAAACCGGGAAAATCAGCGTAGCGATATTCTAATACTTCGACAATACGCAGAGCGTGCAGATTGTGCTCGAAGCCGCCATAGGCTGCCATGCATTCATCCAGGGCGCGTTCGCCTGCGTGGCCAAAGGCTGGATGGCCCAAATCGTGCGACAGGGCGATGGCCTCGGTCAAGTCCTCATTGAGGCCGAGACGGCGGGCGATGGTACGGCTGATCTGGGCCACTTCCAGGGTATGCGTCAGACGGGTGCGGTGATGATCGTTGGTTTGGGTGACGAGCACCTGCGTCTTGTGCATAAGGCGACGAAAGGCCGTGGAGTGAACAATGCGATCGCGGTCGCGCTGATAAAGGGTGCGGAAGGGGTGCAATTCTTCAGGGTGGCGGCGACCCCGGCTCTGCCGCGTCCGCATGGCATAAGGGGCCAATACTTCGTCTTCGCGGTCGAGCCAATCAGGCGGTTCGAAAGGAGAACCTTCCGCAGTGGACATGGGATACCCCCTCGATCTGTTTAGCCGCGAGCCGTAGGCGAGCGCTGGCAGAGCGCTCGCCTACGGCTCGCGGCTAAACAGCGGATTGATGTAATCGCCCTACCAATAAATCGTACAGCGAATCCAGCGATTGCACGATGACCTTGACATCGGCGAGGATGGGCATGAAATTGGTGTCGCCGTGCCAGCGCGGTACGAGGTGCCAGTGCAGATGGCTCGGCAGGCCGGCGCCGGCGGCGCGACCGAGGTTCAGACCGATATTGTAACCGTCGGGATGCATTAGCTCATCGAGCACGCCCACCATGCGCCGCAGCGTTTCCATCGTTTCCAGCAGTTCTTCCGAGGTCAATGCGTCAAGGCGACCCTTGTGGGCGCGGGGAGCGATGAGGAGATGGCCGTTGTTGTACGGGAAGCGATTAAGCATGACGACACTGAGCGGCGTCCGCAAGGCGATGAGGTGCTTGCGGTCGTCATTGTCGGCCAAGCCGGCGCAGAGGAAACAGGCGTCGCCGCTTTGGGGCGGCTTGGCCGCCGTCACATAAGCCTGACGCCAGGGCGCCCACAGTTGATCCATCGACTTATCCTTCCTACGGGGCGAGTAAAGGTCTGTTTGTTGTCCCATCCTTTTGTATGATGATAGGGAGTCCGGGCGAGCGGGGGGTGTTAACCCCCCGGTTGTGCTACCGGGGGGGCACACCCCCGCTCGCCCTGTTCTTTGTTCTACCGGGGGGTTCACACCCCCCGCTCGCCCGTAGTTTGTTGGTTCTATATTTATATTGTGGAAGGTGAAAGGCATGGCTGTCCCCAAACGACGAACTTCTCACGCCCGCCAGGGTAAACGGCGTAGCCATCTGCACGTCAAGCCGTTGCAGATTCAATACTGCAACCGCTGCGAGCAACCAGTGTTGCCGCATCACGTTTGCCCCAACTGCGGCTATTATCAAAACCGTGAAGTCGTAACGGCCGAAGAGGAGAAGTAACTCATGCGCATAGCCCTGGACGCGATGGGGGGCGACCACGCGCCGGGACCAATCGTGGCCGGCGCCGTGCAGGCCGTCGCCGCCGATCCGCAGCTCAGCGTGCTACTGGTCGGCGATCAAGCCCGCGTGGAGCCGCTTTTGTCCGGCGTTGCTCACCGCGAGCGCTTGCCGCTCTTTCACTGCACCCAGGCTGTGGGCATGGAGGAAAGCCCGGTCGTCGCCCTCCGCAAAAAACCCGATAATTCCATCAGCCGTTGTTGGCAGCTGTTGGCCCAGCAAAAAGTCGAAGGCATCGTCAGCGCCGGCAACACCGGAGCGATGGTCGCGGGCGGCCTGCTTCTCAAGCGTTTCCTCAAAAACGTGCGCCGGCCCGGCATCGCTACCGTCATGCCCACTCTCAAGGGACCGTGCGTCCTCATCGATGTCGGCGCCAACGTCAATCCCAAACCGGAGCACCTGTTTCAGTACGGCGTCATGGGTAGTATCTTCGCCCGCCACATTCTCCAGCGGCCGCAGCCGACCATCGGCCTGATGAACGTCGGCTCCGAGGAACAGAAGGGCCACGATTTAGCCAAGGAGACGCACGCCCTGTTTAACAGCAGCCCTCTGCGCAGTCAGTTCGTCGGCAACGTCGAGGGTCGCGATATTCACCGCGGCGCAGCCGATGTGGTAGTCTGCGATGGCTTCGTCGGCAACGTTATCCTCAAGACGAGCGAGGGAGTGTTCGAGTTCACCATGAAGATGGTGTTTCAAGAGGTGCTCGGCGCCCTGAACGGCGAACGCGACAAGGCCAGGCAGGCGCTGGAAGGGTTGGTTCATCGCTATGATTACAGTGCTTTCGGCGGCGCTCCGCTTTTAGGTATCGACGGGGTGTGCATTATTTGTCACGGCAGCTCCGGCGAGCGGGCCATCAAGAATGCCCTCGGCGTCGCTGCCAACTACGCCCGCGCCCGACTCAATGAACTGATCGTCAAAGAGTTGGAAGCTAGCCCGATAACAGTTCCCGACGAATGAACCGGCGAGCGGGGAGTAACCCCACCGGTTACTCTCACCGGGGGGTTAACACCCCCCGCTCGCCGGGGTTTACATGAGCTGGCGAGCGGGGGGTGTTAATCCCCCCGGTACTCGCCGGGGTTTGCAACGGAAAGGACTTCCATGCCGCGTGTCGCCTTTTTATTTCCGGGGCAGGGCGCCCAGAGCGTGGGCATGGCCCGCGAATTGTGTGCCACGCTGCCGCAAGCACGGCATCTGTTCGCTACAGCGAGTGCGCTGCTCGGCTATGACCTGCTCGAGGTGTGCGTCAATGGGCCGGCCGAACGCCTTAACTCTACAGTAGTCAGCCAGCCCGCCCTGTTCACGGCCAGTTTCGCTGCTCTGGAAGCGCTCAAGCACAATAATCCGCAAGTCGTGGAGCAATGTGTGGCGACAGCGGGTCTGAGCCTCGGCGAGTTCACGGCCCTGACGTTTGCCGGTGCCTTGAGCTTCGAGGAAGGCCTGCGATTGGTGCAGCAGCGCGGCCAGGCCATGCAGGCGGCGGCAGATGAAACGCCCGGCGGCATGGTCAGTGTGTTGATGCTGGAGCAAGCAAAAGTTGAGGAGTTGTGCCTCGCCGCCCGACAGAATGAAATTTTGCAGATCGCCAATTTCCTCTGCCCCGGCAATTACGCCGTCTCCGGCCATCGCTCGGCCTGCGACCGTCTGGAGCCGCTTGTGACCCAGGCCGGCGGACGGGCAGTGCGGTTGGCCGTGGCCGGGGCGTTTCATACGCCGCTGATGAAACCGGCCAGCGAGGCGCTGGCCGGGGTATTCGCCTCGGTGACGCTAGCGCCGCCGCGCCTGCCGGTCTGGTCGAACGTGACGGCTCAACCGCATGGCAGCCCGGAAGAGATCCGCACCCTGTTACAGCGGCAAATCACTGAACCCGTGCGCTGGGAAGAAACCATGCGCCATTTGCTGGCGGCCGGTTGCGATTGTTTCTACGAGATTGGGCCAGGGCGTGTATTGGCGGGTTTACTCAAACGGATACAGCGGAAAGTGGAGTGCTACAACGTCAGTGCCTGACAAGCTGGAAGCAGAAGCGACGGCGCAATGCCCGTCGTTTCCACTTCCGATTCGTAGGTGCGCCGACAAGACGGGTTGGGCTTTCCATTTTTCCGATTTCTCTGTACTTATTCAATTTACGTCCGTTGCACCGTGCGCAGCGGCAGCGTGACGCGCGACTTGGAAGAGATGCCGAGGTTCTGGTTAGCCGCGACCCGAAGGGAAGCGCGAGGCCTCGCGCTTCCCTTCGGGTCGCGGCTAACCAGAACCAAGACGCCTTGCCCGGCGCGCGTGCGCTGTGGTAGATAACCCAAAGGCGTACGGGAACGATTGCTTTGGGAGGTCCCAAACCGTGGCTTCCGTTGAAGAACGTGTTATTGATATTGTCTGCGAAAACCTGGGCGTGAACAAGGAACAAGTCACGCGGCAAACTTCGTTCCAGGAAGATATCGGCGCCGACTCGCTCGACATCGTCGAACTGGTCATGGAGCTGGAAGAAGAATTCGAGATCACCATTCCCGACGATCAAGCCGAGAAGATCAAGACCGTTGGCGAGGCCATCGACTACATCGAACGGGAGCAAGCCAAGAAATGACCCGGCGCGTCGTCATCACGGGCATGGGCACGGTCAACCCGCTCAGCTGCGATGTTGCCGGCTTCTGGTCCGCGCTGGTGGCGGGAAAGAGCGGTATTGGCCGCATCGAACAGTTCGACACCTCTGCTTTCAAGGTCCATTTCGCCGGGGAGGTGAAAAACTTCAATCCCGAACCGCTTGTGGACAAAAAGAAAGCACACCGGCTGGACCGCTTCGCGCAATTCGCCCTGGTGGCGGCCCATTCCGCCGTCAAGGACAGCGGCCTTGATTTCGCCAAAGAAGATCCCTATCGCTGTGGCGTCATCATCGGCAGCGGCATCGGCGGACTGAACGAATTCGAGGAGCAGCACAGCCGCTACAAGGACTACGGGCCCGGCCGCATCAGCCCGTTCGTCATTCCCAAGATGATCCCCAACGCAGCGGCAGGCAACATCTCGATCGAATTCGGCCTGGCCGGCCCAAACACCGCCGTTTCCACCGCTTGCGCCTCTGCGGCCCACGCCATCGGCGATGCCTTCCGCGCTATCCAGTGGGGCTACGCCGACATCATGCTGGCCGGCGGCTCCGAATCGGTCATCACGCCGATGGGTGTGGGCGGTTTTACCTCGGCCCGCGCTCTGTCCCTGCGCAATGACGATCCCCAGCGCGCAAGCCGACCGTTTGATAAAGACCGCGACGGCTTCGTCCTCAGCGAAGGGGCCGGTATCGTCGTCCTGGAAGAACTGGAACATGCGCGCCAACGCGGCGCCTCCCTCTATGCAGAGTTGCTCGGCGTTGGCAGCACCGCCGACGCCTACCACATTACCCAACCGCACCCTTGCGGCGCCGGCGCCGCCAAGGCCATGCAGTTGGCCCTGCGCGACGCCCAACTCAATCCGGAAGACATCCAATACATCAACGCCCACGGCACCAGTACGCCTTTGGGCGATGAAGCGGAAACCAAAGCGATCAAAGAAGTCTTTGGGAGCCACGCTCGCAAAGTGGCCATCAGCAGCACCAAGAGCATGATCGGCCATCTGCTCGGCGCCTCCGGCGGCGTCGAGCTGATCGCCACCGTGCTGACGTTGCGCCATCGGGCGGTGCATCCGACCATCAATTATGAAACGCCCGACCCGGCGTGTGATCTCGATTATGTCCCCAACACCGCCCGTGAAATGCTGGTCCACCACGCCCTATCCAACAGCTTCGGCTTCGGCGGACACAATTGTACGCTCGTCATCGGCGCCGTCACCTAACGGAGTCATTTCGGAGAGGTTTAAGTGATTTATCTTTTATCCTGCCTCCCCTCCGCAGAAGAGCAGAGCCGGACGGGCCGTTTGCGGGGCGTTGCCACATTTGCCTTTGGCGCCGACAATACCTGTAGAAGACCCTACGCCCTCCGATTTCGCCAGAGGAAAGGCCGTCATCATGGATCCGCACTTCGGCAGCCAAGCACCGCTTCGTGTTGGCGACCGTACGTATACTATCTTCCGCCTCGATGCCGTGGCCCGCACGCACCCGCGCGTGGCCCAACTACCGTTCTCCCTGAAAATCCTGCTGGAAAACCTGCTCCGCTGTCAGGATGGAGTGATGGTACGGCCCGAGGACATCGAAGCGTTGGCCAACTGGGACGCCCAGACGCAGCCGAATAAAGAAATCGCTTTTATGCCGGCGCGCGTGTTGCTACAAGATTTCACCGGCGTGCCAGCCATCGTCGATCTGGCGGCCATGCGCGACGCCATGAAAAAAATGGGCGGCGATCCCAAACGCATCAATCCGCTGTTGCCGGCTGAATTGGTCATCGATCACTCGGTCCAGGTCGATGATTTCGGTAATCCGCTGGCCTTTCGCACTAACGCTGATTTGGAGTTTCAGCGCAACCGGGAACGCTATGCCTTCCTCCGCTGGGGCCAAAAGGCGTTTCGCAATTTCAAGGTCGTGCCGCCGGACACCGGCATTGTTCACCAGGTCAATCTGGAATATCTGGCCCGCGTTGTCTTCGTCAATGACGAGACGAATACGGCTTATCCCGATACGCTGGTCGGCACCGATTCCCACACGACGATGATAAACGGCCTGGGCGTGCTCGGCTGGGGCGTCGGTGGCATCGAGGCCGAGGCGGCCATGCTCGGCCAACCGCTGTCTATGCTCATTCCCGAAGTGGTTGGCTTCAAGCTGACCGGCCAGCTCCGCGAAGGTGCCACCGCCACCGACCTGGTGCTGACCGTGACCGAAATGCTGCGCAAGAAAGGCGTGGTTGGCAAATTCGTCGAATTTTACGGCCCCGGTCTGGCGGGGCTGCCGTTGGCCGATCGCGCCACCATCGCCAACATGGCCCCGGAGTACGGTGCTACCTGCGGCATCTTCCCCGTGGACGCCGAGACGCTGCGCTATTTGCGTTTCAGCGGCCGGCCCGAAGCGCTCGTGCAATTGGTCGAAGCGTACACCAAAGAACAGGGCTTGTTCCACACGCCCCAAACGCCGGAGGCGACGTATTCCGACACGTTGGAACTCGATCTGAGCACGGTCGAACCGAGCCTGGCCGGCCCGCGGCGGCCGCAAGACCGTGTGGCGCTGGGACAAGTCAAGGAATCGTTTGCCAAAGAACTAGGCCGCCTGCGCGTTAGCACCAAGACGCAAGCTCCCGCGCCGGTTAAGATCACCCTCGGCAAGGAAACGCACGAATTGCACGATGGTTCGGTGGTCATCGCCGCCATCACTAGCTGCACCAATACCTCCAATCCTTCCGTCATGCTCGCCGCCGGCCTCTTGGCCAAAAAGGCGGTTGAAAGGGGCTTGCAAACCAAACCGTGGGTCAAGACCAGCCTGGCCCCCGGCTCGAAGGTGGTGACCGATTATCTCATCGAAGCTGGGCTGATGCGCTATTTAGAACAATTGCGATTTCATTTAGTAGGATATGGTTGTACTACCTGTATCGGCAATTCGGGGCCGCTGCCGCCGCCCGTGTCGCGCGGCATTGAAGAGGGCAGCCTGGTCGTCGCCGCCGTGTTGTCGGGCAATCGCAATTTTGAAGGCCGCATTCACCCCGAAGTGCGCGCCAACTACCTCGCCTCGCCCCCTTTGGTCGTCGCCTACGCCTTGGCTGGCCGGATAGATCTCGACCTGCTCCGCGAACCGCTCGGTTACGATACCCAAGGACAACCCGTCTTTCTCAAGGACATCTGGCCCAGCCGCATGGAGGTCGAGGACACGATCCGCTCGGCCGTACATTCGGAGATGTTCCACAAGGAATACAGCGAAGTGTTTCAGGGCGACGAGCACTGGCGCTCCCTGCCGACGCCAGAAGGCGACCTGTTCGCCTGGGATCCGAAGTCTACCTACGTCAAACACCCGCCGTACTTCGAGAACATGAAGCCGCAGCCGGAGCCGGTGCGCGACATCAAGGGCGCCCGTGTGTTGGCCGTGCTCGGCGACAGTATCACCACCGACCACATCTCGCCGGCCGGTTCGATCAAACCGCAGGGCCCGGCAGGACAATATCTCCTCAGTCATGGCGTCGAGGTCAAGGACTTCAACTCCTATGGTTCGCGGCGCGGCAATCACGAGGTCATGGTGCGCGGCACCTTTGCCAATGTGCGGCTCAAGAATTTGCTGGCGCGCGGAACCGAAGGCGGCGTCACGCGCCATCTGCCCGATGGCACGCTGATGTCGATTTACGACGCGGCGGTGAAATATCACCAAGAAAAAGTGCCGCTCTTGGTGCTGGCGGGCAAGGAGTATGGCTCCGGCTCCTCGCGCGATTGGGCAGCCAAAGGACCGCTACTCTTGGGCGTCCGCGCCGTCCTTGCCGAAAGTTACGAACGTATCCACCGCTCCAACCTCGTCGGCATGGGTATCCTGCCTTTGCAGTTCCAAAGCGGCGACAGCGTCGCTAACCTCGGTCTCAGCGGCGAGGAAATTTATGACCTGGAGGGGCTGCCGAGTCTCTTGGAGAACGGCTTCGCCCAAGGACGCCAAATCACAGTGAGGGCGCGTCGGCCTGACGGCAGCGACCGCACCTTCCAGGCAGTCGTCCGCATTGATACGCCCCAGGAGGTGCGCTATTACCAACACGGCGGCATCCTGCCCTACGTCCTACGACAATTGCTTATGCAGAAGTGAAAACCATGTGCTCATGCTTTTCCTGGCCGATCCTAGCGCGATGCCCCTGTTTCACCGCCCTTTGGGGGGCGGCCTAGACGAAGGGAGGGCCGATTGTGAAACCGTTGCTGCACGCCTTGCTTAGCGGTTTTATGGTGTTTGTTACAGCCGTCAACCTCGCGGCGCAGGACAAGCTCAAGGAAACGCCTTACTATCCGCTGAAAGTGGGGACCACCTGGCACTACCGTGCCGGAGACCGCAAGTTCACCATCCGCGTGGTACGGCACGAGAAAGTCGGCGAGACGCTCTGCGCCTTGCTGGAGACGCAACGCGATGGCAAGGTCGTCGGCTCCGAACACCTCGCCGTCGCCGCCGACGGCGTTTATCGCTACGATCTGATTGAGGCAGGCCGAACACCGGCTCAGCAAACACTGAAGCCGCCGATGCTTATCTTGAAACTACCGCCGAAAAACGGCGATAGCTGGAAGGTTGATTCCAGAGGCGACGGTAAAACCTTCCGTGGTAGTTTTCAGGTGGCCGAGCAGGAAATCACTGTGCCCGCCGGCACCTACAAAACCTTCCGCATCGCCAGCCAAGACCTCGAAGTGAATTCTCTTAAGCCGATCCTCACGACGTTTTTCGCCGAGGGCGTTGGCATCGTCAAGCAGATCATCCAAATGGGCGACACCAAGATCGAGATCGAGCTAGAGAAATTCGAGGCGGGCGGCAGGTGACGTCACCACGGCGTCGGCGGCAAGAAGAAAATGCCGGTGATGAACGTGCCGCTCCACAGCACGGCAAAACACGCTGCCAACGACAGATGAAGGCGGACGTAGCCTTTCAGCCCCGTGTACAGCATGGCCGGCAAGATAAACGTGGACGGCACCGAAAACCAGAGGTGCCAATTGAGCGCCCGTCGCAGCGTGTTATCGCGGTTGATGTAATCGAAGACGTCCGGGGCGAGAATGCGCACCACCACCTCCAGGCCGAGCACCGCCATCAGCGTCAGCGTGAAGAACAGGAGGTTGAGCCGGCCATGCAGTCGGTAATTGCCGCGCATCGCCGCGAGCACAGCGGCGAGCAACAAAACCGTGACGGCGGCGACCGCGATTTTTAAAGTCAGAATGACGTTTGGTCCCGTCAGCACAAGTCGAGTTCCTTTTGCATTGCCCAGAGGCGCAGCCGTTCGGGAACAGTCTCTTACGCTGCTCCTTTACAGTCGCGGCCCTGTCGACGTTTGGGTTGGTGTTTCCAGCGGCGGTGCAGCCAGAAGTATTGCTCTGGATGGCGACGAATCATGCGTTCGAGCGCCGAGGTAAAGCGCTGGGTCAGGGCCGGCACGGCGTCGGGGCGCCCCTTGTACTCGTCCGGATAAATGATGTCGGCGACTGCGGCTTCGTAGCGCCAGGCAGCGCTTCCGCCAGCGGCGGGCGCGGCGACGCGCACGCTGGTCAAGACCAACATGGGGACATTGTATTCCAGGGCCAACAGGGCGACCGCCTTATGCGTCGAAGCGGGGCGGCCAAAGAAATCGACAAACTGTCCTTTCTGCCCGGCATCTTGATCGCCCAGCGTTAACAGGATGCCGCCCGAGGCCAACACCTGCTGCATCTTATCGAAATCGCCGTCTTTGCGAAGGACTTTTTGCCCTGTGCCCTCGCGGAAACGGCGCAGGAAAGCATCCACGTAAGGATTGTCCAGTGGGCGGGCGATGGCGTGCGTGCGGAAGCCGAGCAGAGCAAGAACATAGCCGCCCAATTCCCAATTGCCGAAGTGGCCGCTTACAACCAACACCGGCCGGTCCGATAGTAACACATCAACGATGGCCGAAGGATTCAAGAGCCTCATGTGTTGTTTCCAGTTGTGTGGGTGCAGCTTACGCGGCAAATGGATGATTTCCATGAGCATGGTGCAAAAATGCCGATAGACGGCTCGCACGAGTCGAGCGCGTTCGGCAGCGTCGCCGTTGCCGAAGGCATGCTGGAGATTGTCCAGCGCCACCAGGCGATGCCGCCGATCGACTTGATAGATCAGCCAGGCTAGGCCGTGCGCCACCTGGCAGGCGGTGCGGAACGACAGCGCCTGCAAAAAGCATACAATCACTCGCACCACGAGATATACAGCGAAATCCGCAAGTTTGGAACGCGGTTTGGACATGGGCCACTCCTTTGGCAAGAATGCGTAATACGGTTAGCCGCGACCCGAAAGGGAGCGCGATCTTTGGCAAGAATGCGTAATACGGTTAGCCGCGACCCGAAGGGGAGCGCGATCGCGCTCTTCGTCGGGATGCGGCTAACAACTTGTAATTGTCACGGTTCGCCCCGTCGTCGCCGATTGATAAATCGCCTCAATCACCTGCACAGCTTTGCGTCCCTCGCGGCCATCGACCAAGGGGGACGTATTGGTTTGAATGGCCCGCACGAAGTCAGCAAGCTGGCGAGCGTGGCCGAGGTGCGAGATCGCCGCCGGATTGCTCGATCCACCGGATGCGCCAATCTTGTGGGCGAAGCGTTCCTTGATGGCGCAGTCCTCCGGCGTCTCGGGCGTCAGCTCCCAACGTAGCACGTCGTCTTGTTCGATGACGACGGTGCCGCGATCGCCGTGGACAGCGATGGTTTTCGGCAATCCCGGATGAACGCTGGTCGCCGCCTCGATGACGCCGAGGGCGCCGTTGGCAAAGCGCAGACAGGCCACGGCCGTGTCTTCCACCTCGATGCGCTCGTGGGCCAGGGTCGCCGTGAAGCCGCTGAGGTGCGTCACTTCGCCCATCATCCACAATAAAAGATCGACATTGTGGATGGCCTGATTCATCAAGGCGCCGCCGCCATCGAGCGCTTTGGTGCCCTTCCAGCCGCCCTCGTCATAATACGATTGTGGCCGCCACCATTTGCAGGTCGTCTCCGCCAACGTCAAGCGGCCGAAGCGGCCGGCGTCGATGGCCGCTTTCAGCGTCCGGTTGGCGTCACCGAAACGCGAGGGGAAAATGGTGCAGAGTTTGACGCCATGCCGATCGCAAGCATCGATGATTTGATCGCAGCGTGCCGTGGTGATTTCCAGCGGTTTCTCGACGACAACATGCTTGCCGGCCTGGGCCGCGGCGAGGGCCGGCTCCAGATGCGCTCCGCTCGGCGTCGTGACGATGATCGCCTGCACGTCGGGACGAGCGAGGACAGCGTTGAGGTCCGTGGAAACAGCGCAATCAAGGCCAAGTTCCGTGGCCATGGCGCGAGCGTTGGCCTCGCGTCGGCTGACTAGCGCAACCAGCCGGGCGCCCGGCACCTCAGCAAGGGCGCGGGCATGGAAGCGCGCAATCATACCGCAGCCGACGATGGCGAAACCGATCTGCGATGTACTCAATTGCATGCCATTGCCCCTTATGCATTCAACAACATGGCGGCCTTCCATACATACTGTAAGCCGCTTAGCAGCGTCACCACCGTCATGGTCCAGATGAGGACGTCCCGCGCCCAGGCGAAAAATGCGCTCGCCGGGGCGATGACTTCCGGCGCCAAAAAGGCCACGAACACGGCGATGACAGCGGCGCACTGCAAACCCATCTTGAGCTTGCCCAACCAGTCAGCCCCGAAGTGGGCTCCGTGGGCCTCCATCCAACTGCGCAGGCCGGTGATGACCAGTTCGCGCGCCACCACCACCGTGACCATCCACGGCCAGAGCCAACCCTGCTGGAAGCCGATAGGCAACAGGCAGATATACACGCCGCACATCAGCACCTTGTCCACCAGCGGATCGAGGATGCGCCCCAGCGGGCTGACCAGATTTTGCTTGCGCGCCAGGTAGCCGTCAAGCCAATCCGTGAAGGCGGCGACGATAAAGACGATCAAGCACCACAGCCACCGCTCGGCGGCGATGAGCACGAACAATACCACGGCCAGCACGAAGCGCGAAGCCGTGAGCTGATTGGGCAGGTTCCAGATCCGCGGCCGCTGTGGAGGGGTGAGAAGGGCCATCACAGCCGTCTCCTTGTTTCAGCGAACGCGAAGGGCGCGGCCGGCCAAATCGTAGCCGTCGGCGCCGGTGACACGGGCGCGGACCAGATCGCCAGCCCGCAGCCCCTTGCCCTTGAGACGCACCATGCAGTCGATGTCCGGCGCATCGGCGTAACTGCGCGCCAAAACATGGCCGGGCACTTCCGGATCGGGCCTATCGACGATCACTTCCAATTCTTTGCCCACCTGTTCGCGCGCCCAAGCGAAGGCGATTTCCTGCTGAATTTCCATGAGGCGATCACGCCGTTGTTGTTTGATCTCTTCCGGTAAGTGGTCCGGCAGACGCGCGGCCGGCGTGCCTGGCTCCAGCGAATAGGGAAAGACGCCGACGCGCTCAAAGCGCGCTTCTTTCACAAAATCGCATAGCTCCTCGAACTCCGTCTCGGTCTCGCCAGGGAAGCCGACGATGAACGTCGTCCGCAGGGCCAGGTTGGGAATGGCACGCCGCAGCCGGGACAACAACTCCTCTGTCTCCGCTCGACTGACACGCCGCTGCATGCGCTTGAGCAAACGATCATTGATGTGTTGCAACGGCAGATCCAGGTACGGCACGATTTTCGGCGTCTGGGCCAGCGTAGCGATCAGTTCCTCCGTGAAGTGGATGGGATAGGCATACAGCACGCGGATCCACTCCAGTCCCTCCACGTCATTGAGCTTCCGCAGCAATTCGGCGAGGCGAACTTTACCGTACAGATCAAGTCCATAATAGGTCGTGTCCTGGGCAACGACGATCAGCTCGCGCACGCCGTCGGCAGCTAATTCGCGGGCCTCGTGCAGCACTTGCTCGATCGGCTTGGTGACGTGCTTGCCGCGCATACTGGGAATGGCGCAAAACGTACACAGCCGATCGCATCCTTCGGATATCTTCAGATAGGCGTAATGCCGCGGCGTAATGCGCAATCGCGCCGTGTCTTCCAGGGCACGAACCGGGGCCGGACGAAACAGACTGCGCTGTTCTTGGTGCCGTTGTTGGTACAAGGTACGGTCAAGAACGTGTACGATCTCCTCGCGGCCAAAGACGCCGACGATCTGATCGACGCCGGGTACTTCGTGCAGCAAAACTTCTTTCTTGCGTTCGGCAAGGCAGCCGGCCACGACGACGGCGCCCACACGGCCTTGCTCCTTGAGGGCCAGCATCTCACGGATGACGCCAAGCGATTCTTGCCGCGCTGATTCAATGAATCCACAAGTGTTGATAACGACGATATCCGCACCATCGGCGTCTGCCGTCAGCTGGTAGCCGTCCTGGGTCAATTGGCCGAGCATGCGCTCGGAATCAACGAGGTTTTTGGGGCAGCCCAGGCTGACGAAAGCAAAGGTAGGTTTATTCATGAATGTTCCCGACAAACGATCTCATTGGCCCTCATTGGCCGTCTCAAGGAACCGGGGCATCGAGATGCGAAATGGATTCAATCAGCAACAAAGAGATCGTTTCCCAATGATCGACCACGTTAGGATTGTCGCTGATGAAGGTAAAGAGAATGAGGCAATCTCGTGCGACACGGACCATCTCCGGATGACGAATGTCAAAAGTCCGGCCGCTGTTCATGCGGATACGAAACGGCCGGAATGGTTGCGCTTGCATATAGGTGAGAAGGTCTTGAGGTCGCATCATGCTCACCTTTGCCAAGGCTACAAAGATTCCTAAAAGTTAATCATCTTCGCATCCTATCAACAGTGTACCGGCGGGAGGGAAAGAAGGGAAGGGAGTGAGGCGGATGCATGGGCAACCTCTCTCCGCAGCGCCGGCAACGACGACGCCCTTGCCGGCGCTGCGGAGAGAGGGGGGAACGAGACACGGTGCTACTTCGGTTCCTCGAATGTTTTGGGATCAACTTTATCGAGAACCTTGAATTCGATGATCTGCGCCTCGATAAACTTCTCGCCGTCGCGCTTGGATGAAACCTTGGTGGCTTTCTTGATTCCGGCGAACTCTATGTATTCGGCGAAGGTGATTTCCTAAGTGAACTCGTCGCCCATGAAGCCGACCACCTTGGCTGCCAGTTGGACAGGCAGCCCGCTCTCCTTGTCGAAGTACATTGTGAAGTCCTTGCCGTCCGGCGGAGTGATTTTGAGTCCGACAGCTGGCATGCCGTCGACTGCTTTCTCCCCCGCTGTTTCTAGCTTGAAGTTTTTGTGCTTGAGCGGCAACAGCGTCATGGGCAGCACTTGCAGGTACACATTACGCTTTTCGTTGACCAGCGCGTTCTCATCCAATTCCATGGTCTCGCTGCCGAATTGCCGCCAGCCCTTGTTTTTGGCGAGGACGGTTACACCCTTGATCTTGTTGCCGCCGAATTCCCCTTCAAACTCGGAACGATAATACTCCATTCCCTGCATCGTCGTCTTGCTGGTGAACTCGTGGTCCTCACCATTGAACGTGATTTTACCCTTGGTCTTCCAGTGAGCTGCCTTGACCTTGCTCAGGTTCTCTTCGCCGCCCAGGGCCTTGATGGCCTTGTCCAGAACGGCCCTGCAATCCTTGTCATCCGCCGCTCCGACTCGACCGCCGAGACTCAACGCGCACATCGCCGCCAACATTACACTGAAGAACCATTTCATCGAAGCACCTCATCGAGTGAAAGGAAAACGAAAGACACGCACGCGCCGTCTTCTCTGTCGAACGCAAGATTCCAATGTTCTTTCGGGCAGCCCAGGCTGACAAAGGCAAGAGTCGGTGGGGGCGATTTTTCTGAAGGCGTCTTGCTCCTCATGTCCCCTGCTGAGGGCGGGCCGTTACTTCCATAAGGTTCAATAGATATTGGCGATACGTCGGAAGGAAATCATCGTCCGTTCCTCCCTCAGTTGTTCTACAAAGTCAATATACTGTCAGGAGCGAAAGAAAGGAAGATGGTCAACCGCTCCAACGAAAAGCCGCTTCGCTGGTTTTATCCGTGGGGGGATTCCGGGAAATTTGTGTAGTTTTGCACTTTGTAGTTACGGAAGGCACTTTCAGGGTCTAGACAATGGGGCCTACCCCTTCCTTCGCCTTACTTACTTCCAGAGGCATACTCGTATTCAATTCAACTCGACGGCCTCTTCCCAGTGTTCATAAAGTTGCTGCAAGCGCGTCTTGGCTTCCTCGAAGGCCTTCGTCGTCTGCTTGACCCGTTCGCCGTCGCGGTACAACTCCGGCGACGCCAATTGTTGCTCCAGCTCCCGAATCGCCGTCTCGGTAGCTGCAATGTCCGTCTCCAAGTCGTCGATTTTGCGATACGGAAACTTTCGTTTGCGTTTTGTCTTGGCCGCTGTCTGCTCGGCAGAGGCTTGAACATGGGCCGGAGATGGTTCGGTCTTTTTTTGGGTTTTGGTTTTTGGACTTTGGATTTCGTGCTGGCTGCGCATCCTTTCGTAGGTGTCGTAATTGCCGTGGATCACCTGGACATGGCCGGCGCCATCGAGCACCAACAGCAAATCGACCACGCGGTTGAGAAAATAGCGATCGTGACTGACCACAATGACTGTGCCCTCGAACTCCAGCAGCGCTTTCTCCAGGGCATCACAGGCCCACAAATCGAGATGATTGGTCGGCTCATCAAGCACCAGGACGTTGGCGCCTTGGGCCACGAGTTTGGCCAGGGCGGCCCGACTCTTTTCGCCGCCGGACAACTCGCCGACGCGCTGATACACCTGATCGCCGGTCAGACCGAAACGGCCCAGCAGATCGCGTATGCTCTGCTCCTCGGCGTCCAGGTCGGCATCTGGCCAAACTGCGCGCAAGACCGGCTTATCGGCCGGCAGCGTATGCAAGTGCTGATCGTAGTAGCCAAACTCGACGAGATGGCCGCGCTGTACCTTGCCGCCGTCCGGCCCTTCCTCGCCTAGCAGTACACGCAGCAGCGTTGTCTTACCGCTGCCGTTAGGCCCCATAATGCCCAGACGCTTGCCGCGGTGGAGCGTGAACGAGAGGTCTTTGAACAGTGGCCGATCGTAGGACTTCGACAAGTCTTCGACGTGCAGCACCACGTCGCCGCTGCGGCGTACACTGCCGAAGTGCATGTGCGGCGACTCGATGCGGGTTGGCCGCTCCAGCCGCTCGACCTTGTCGATGGCTTTCTGCCGTGAGGCCGCTTGCTTATGGAGTTGGCCGTAGTGGACGCGACGGATGTATTCCTCTTGCTTGGCGATGTAATCGCGCTGCGCCTGCCAGGCTTTCAGCTCCTGCTCGTATCTCTCTTGTCGCAAACGCCAATATTGCTGGAAATTCCCTGGATACGATGCGAGACGCCGCTTGTGCAATTCAAAGATCTTGTTGACGACACGATCAAGAAAATAGCGATCGTGACTGACAATCAGCATGGCTTCTGGCTGTTTAACGAGATATTCTTCCAGCCAGCGTGTGGCATCGATATCGAGATGGTTGCTCGGCTCATCGAGGAGCATGACATCAGGCGAAGCGAGCAAGAGTTTAGCAAGCATAAGACGGCTTTGCTGTCCGCCGCTGAACGTCTCGATGGGGCGATCGTAATCTTCACGGCGAAAACCTAGGCCGTCGAGGACTTGTTCGATGTGATGATCGACATGATAGGCGTCGTGATGACGCAGTAGTTCGTTCAAGCGATCGTAGCGCGCAGCAAGGGCTTTGCGTTCGCTTTCCTGAGTGGCATGAGCCAGCGCCTCGGCGGTGCGAATCATGTCGTCGTGAGCGGCGAGCCATTCATCGAGGGCCGAACGCGCTTCGGCGAATAGCGTGCGGCCCGGCTCGAACAACGGTTGTTGGCGCAGCAGACGGACACGCGCGCCGGCATGAAGACGGACTTCGCCGTCATCAGGCTGATCCAGTCCCGCCAAGATACGGAGCAACGTCGTTTTGCCGACGCCATTGGGGCCAACCAAGCCGACACGTTCGCCGGCTTGCAGCTCAAAACCGATGTTTTCAAAAAGCGGCCCCTCGTCAAACCCACGCGAGAGGCCAGAGCAGCTCAACAACAGCATTTGCGTTCGTCAGGTTCCGTGAAGTATCGAAACTACGTCCATTCGTCGATCATCAAACCACACTTCCCTGGCCTGGCGGAAGAGCAAAAGCGAAGCGAGCCGCAAGCGTAGCGACGGCGTGCCCTCCCTTACGCTTGCGGCCCGTTCGATCATCCCGCGACGCCCAGCATTCGGCTTTCTGAGTTCATCGGCGCATCGAGCGGGTGCCATAGCGATACGCCAAGGCGGGCGCGTTCTTCGAGCACGGCCACTTTTTCCGGTGAACCGGGCAGAGCATCGGTCGGCTGGGCCGGCAGACGAGGTTGACCATTGAAATCGTCCACACCACGGCGGGCGAATTTGCTTGTGGACGGATAGAGCTCGCGGACGCCCGGTGTGTAATAACACGACCAGCACAGGCCCCGCGGACGATTCGACCGCACACGTTGACAATGCCGGCATAACATGGTCTGGGTCCTTTCCGTGATTCCGATTCTGGGGATGAGAGACAAGGAATATCTCCCGTGACAGCTTCTTCTCTGTTCCGTCGCTTGTTTCTTCAGGCGGCCGCGATCTCGCTGTCGCTCTCGGCCATCGCACCGTTCTCGGCTGAGCGGCGCTGGGCCAAGGCGCGATGGACCTCGGCCAAAAGCTGTTCGCGCATTTGGTCACGCGGCGTCTCGTCAAACCAGTTCAAAAACCAGCGGCAAGCGGCTGGTTCGCCGAGACGCTGATCGATCTCGAAACAGGTGCGGGCGAAAAACTCCTCGACCTCGGCGACGGTCTCCAAGCCGTCGCCCTGCCAACCGCAGAAGCCCAGAGCACAGGCCGCCTCGACCGGCCAATCCTGCACACAAGGCAGCGGCGGCGGCGTTGTCGTCGAGCCTTGAATCAAACGGACGTCATCGTTTTTCAGCGCGTGCTGAAGCGCTTCCAAACCCGGTGTGGACAACAACGGGGCCACGCCTTCCCGCCAGACTTTGCGCCAACTTTCCATCGTTTCCTCTCCTGTCCTTGGGGACTCTGGTTTGGGGGTTGTTTTCGTTTTCTGGTCCTTCAAGACCTCGTTGTTATAGTGTAAGTATGTTCATTATCAAAGTCAATGGTTTTTGAGCGTTTTTTTTGATTTATTTGCAAGAAAAGTGCAAGAAATAGCTACTTAAAAGGGAAGGGCAAGGAGAAAAATAGACATTATTAGACGGGTGGAGAAAAGATGAGCGGAGCAGATCGACGCTCGGCGGAAGGAACCTGAGCGTTGATCTGCTCCGCTCGCTAGGTTTTGCGATTACGATCAAGCAAAGGACAGCGGATTTCACTCCCCGATGGGGAACTGGCCGTCTTGCAGTTGATTGTTGCGCAGGACGTAGAACTTGAGCGGTTGCGGGCCGGAGGCTTCGTTCTGGTTGAGGACGTACTGGACGTTGTCGTTGCTGAGCATCTCGAACCTGTCCAGACCCACGAGAATGTCGCCGGGCTGCACGCCGGAACGCTGGGCGGGGCTGTCGGGCCGAACCTCCACGATCACCAGCCCCCCGCGAAATTGCGGCGAAGTTCCGCCCACAGGGCGGATACGCACGGCGTCGGAGCCAACTGGACGCAGGCGCAGGCCAAGCTTTTGCCAAATCGGATCGGCCGGCGACTCCAGTACGATTGCCGTACTCCGCTCTTGGCCGCGGCGGCGGTAGCGCAAGGTAATGCGCTCGCCGGTAGAACGCTCAAACAGAGCACGTTCGAGATCGAGACTGGCAGCGATCGGCGTATCGGCAGCGGCCAGTAGGATGTCGCCGCGTTCCAGGCCGGCGCGGGC
>JAJPIY010000110.1 GCA_021324515.1 Planctomycetota bacterium | reverse complement strand
GGCTTCGATCGCGCGCTGGCGGGGCTGAGTGACGATCTCGATATGCGCGGCTTGCGATGGAGCGAAATGTCCGTCATACTGTGTGAAGTGCAAGGAAGGACGGGAAGGACGGTTTATCATGCTGCGCATCCTGGGAAGTCCAAAGCGCCTGTGTAGCGGCTGGACACGGCGAGAAATGCTCTGCGCCGGCGGATTGAGTTTGCTGGGCATCAGCTTGCCAGACTACCTGCGCCTGAGTGCGGCGCAGCCAGCCCGCGGCGCGGGCAAGGGCATCCCCGGCTTCGGTCGAGCCAAAGCCTGCATCCTGCTTTACCTATATGGCGCACCGAGTCAGCTCGAAACTTTCGATATGAAGCCGGATGCCCCGGTCGAGATCCGTGGCGAGCTGAAACCGATTCGTTCGCGTCTGCCGGGACTTGATGTATGCGAGCTGCTGCCCCATGCGGCCCGCGTCATGGATCGCGTCACGGTTGTGCGTTCGCTGACGCACCCCTATCCGCTGCACGGCGTCGCCTACGCTCTGACTGGCGTTCCACAGATCGATGTGCCGATGGAGCTGAATCCTCGCGATCCTCGGCATTGGCCGTTCATCGGTTCCGTGGTGGACTATCTCCAACGAAATACCCGTAGGACAGATTTGAAATCCGTCCCACAAAATATCGCCCTGCCGTTTCCGTTCAGTACGCGCCGCATCGGTGAAGTTGCGCGCGCCGGCCCCTACGCCGCATTCCTGGGCGGCGCTTACAATCCGGTGTGGACGGAGTTTCGTGGTCAGGCGACCAAACATATGCTCAAAACGCTGCAAGAGCAGAAACTCAATGTCGCCGAGCCGTACATAGGCATCACTCCGGAGAGCCGTTTCGAATTGGCCACGGCCACCGAGTTGCCGGCCGACATCACCCTGGATCGACTCGATACACGCCGCTCGCTAGTCGAACAGTTCGATCGCGCCCGCCGTGATTTGCGGAGCAGTGACGCCGGCCGCGGCTTCGATCGCTACCGGGAGATGGCGTACAACCTCATCGGCTCGGAGAAAGTCCGCACCGCCCTCGATCTGAGCCGCGAGCATCCCCGCCTGCGTGAATCCTACGGCATGACGCTATTCGGCCAAGCCGCCCTGGCGGCGCGGCGGCTGATCGAGGCCGGCTCGCGCTTCGTCAGCGTTTTCTGGGACGAATACGGCCTAGCCGGCTCGGCCTGGGATACGCACTGGGACCACTTCCCCCGCCTGAAGCAAGAATTGATGCCGGGCTTCGATCGCGCGCTGGCGGGGCTGATTGACGATCTCGATATGCGTGGCATGCTCGACGAAACGCTGGTATTGTGCCTGAGCGAGCATGGTCGGACGCCGAAATTGAGCAACACCAAAGGCGGCGGCCGCGATCATTGGTCGCGGGCCTACTGCGGCCTGTTGGCCGGCGCCGGCGTGGCACGGGGCAAGGTCGTCGGCAAAACCGACAAGATTGCTGGCGACGTAATCGAACGGCCTGTTTCGCCCAAGGACATTCTCGCCACCGTCTACCACCTCCTCGGCATCGACCTCGAAACCACCCTCCGCGACCGCACGGGCCGTCCCCTACCGCTGGTGGCAGGCGGCACGGTCATCACCGACGTGCTAGCTTGACCGTTGCTGTTGTGTCCTCGACAGCGCCGATGCCAACGTGCTGGCGGATAATCCGTTGGATTGTATAATACTTTCGTTTTCTCCCGGCCGCGGCCGCGAGAGTCGCCACATCAACTCTTCGCAGACCGAGCCGCGGACGATGCCGCCGAACTGGCCGAGTTCGCTGGCTTGATTCTCGAAATGGTTCCACCAGTGTGGTCCTTCCCGGAACAGGGTGAAAGCGGCGCCGATCGGCCAATAGAGCAAGCCCAGACGTAGCGTTTGCCAGGTATGGCCGCACTCATGGGCCAGCACTTCGCTGGCACGGGGGAAAGGTGGCGCGCCTACAGCGGCGCGGCGCTGGGGATCCCGAATACGGCCGGCAGCGACTTGCACCGGCTGCTCGCACGAAGCCGGCTCATCCCTCTGTTGGCGCAGCACTTCCTCGGCGAAATCCCAGCCGACGACGATGATTTCCGTCGTCCAGGTAATGCAGACGCCGCGAAAGAGATAGGGGGGCCAACGACTGTCACGGTCGCGGCGGGGGGTAGCGTAGACGTCGATGATACGCCAGGCGCTTTCGCTGCGGGCCTTGCCATAGATTTGAAAGCAGGGTCGGCCACTCAGACTCCGCAGTAAACGAGTTGCCCATCGATGGAACATATTACCCAGAAAATCATCCCCTTGCCGCCGCGGCGGGTTGGTGCTCCAATGCAAAGCGTTCCAAGAGCGTTTGCAACTCACTGAAATCTACCGGCTTGACCAGATGAGCATCGAAGCCGGCTTCCCGCGACCGGCGTTTGTCTTCTTCCTGACCGTAGCCGGTCATGGCGATCAAAAGGGCGTCACGCAAGCTGAGATCCTGGCGAATTCGCCGTGCCGCCTCCAAACCACTCAACCGCGGCAAGCCGATGTCCAGTAACACAATGTCCGGAGAGAACTGTTCGGCAAAGCGTAGGCCGGTTTCGCCGTCGTAGGCCGACCGCACTTCATGGCCGAACATCTGGAGCAGCGTGGCCAGGCTTTCGGTACTGTCGCGGTTATCATCAACAATGAGAATACGCCACCGCTGTCCGACTTCTCCCGTCGGCCGTCTTCTGCCGCCCTCGGCTTGCTGGAGGGGAGGGCGGAGGACAGAGGACGGAGGAGGGTCGATGACGACGGGTAGACGGACCACGAACTCGCTGCCGCATCCCAGGCCTTCACTGAAAGCCTGCACCGTACCGCCGTGAAGCTCTACCAGACGGCGCACCAGCGTCAAACCGATGCCCAGTCCGTCCTGAACACGGTCCAGGGTGTAGGGGCCTTGGGTGAATAACTCGAAGATCTTCGGCAGCATTTCCGGAGAGATGCCTATGCCGTTGTCGCGGACGCGGAGGACGGCCAGCGGGACGCCCGTCTCCGTGGTTTCGCGCTCGACAGTCAGGCTAATGTGCCCCCCTTCCTCGGTGTATTTGGCGGCGTTGTTGAGCAAGTTGAGGATTACTTGAGCCAAACGGGTAGGGTCGGCCTCAACGAAAATCGGTTCGTCCGGCAGATGGCTGTCAAAGCGATGCCGCCGAGCTTCCAAAAGCGGCCGACTGGTTTCCACTGCTTGAGCCACCACCTCCGCCAGTTCGAGCACTTGCTTGCGCAGGTTGATCTGACCGCGCGTAATTCGCGCTACGTCGAGCAAGTCGTCCACCAATCCCGTCAACTGACGGACCTGGCGGTCGATCACTTCCAGAGGCTGGCGCAAAGACTTTTCGTCGGGTATCCGCAGCTGCAGAATGTGGACGGCATTGCGAATCGGCGCCAGCGGGTTGCGCAGCTCATGGGCTAGCATGGCCAAAAATTCATCCTTGCGGCGGTCGGCTTCCTTGAGCATGGCCTCGGCCCGTTTGCGCTGAGCGATCTCGGCTTCCAGTTCGTGTTGACGGCGCAAGGCTTCACGGGCCAAGGCGCGCGATTCGACCAGCTGGCGTTCGGTGCGAACTTGTTTGAGAACACGCTCGACGGCAGGCAGAAGATAGTCGAGATATTCCGGCGTTTTGAGCACGAAATCCCGGACGCCGGCCCGAAGGGCTTGAAGCAACAACGCGTCTTCGCGCAGGCCGGTCACCAGAATGGCTGGCACATCCAGGTGGGCCGCACGCAGGCGCTGATACAACTCCAAACCGCTAACGCCCCCTGGCAGCCGTTGGTCGAGAATGAGCAGATCGATGCCGCCTTGCTCGACGTGGTAGGCGGCTTCTTCCGCACTGGCCGTGACTTGCACGGCATAGCCCGCGTTCTCCAGCCGTCGCTGCTGCAAGCGCGCGAGACCCAGGTCGTCCTCGACGATCAGCAGAGTAGCACGCGGGATACGATTCATCTCTTCCTCCTAGGTGACGGAGCCACTGGAAGGCACGCGGACCACTTGCAAAAACAATCCCAGACGGTGAATGGCCTCGATGAAGGCCGGGTACTCTACCGGCTTGGTGACATAGACACTGCACCCCAGTTGATAACAGCGCTCGATCTCGCGCGGATCGTCGGTAGTCGTCAGGATGATGACAGGAATGGCATTGGTGCGTGGGTCGGCCTTGAGCCGGCGCAGCACTTCGATCCCATCCACGCGCGGCATGTTGATGTCCAACAACAATAAGATGTTGCCGCGCGGCGGCTGCTCGGCGTAACTGCCTTCACCCCGAATGAGGTCCAATGCTTCTTGGCCGTCCCGGACGCGGAAAAAGCCGTTGATAACACCGCTCCGTTGCAGATTGCGCTGGATCAATGTTGCATGTCCATCGTCGTCTTCGGCCAAAACTATGCTGATCGGCTCCGCGGCCATGAGCTGATGTCCTCGTGTCCCAGTGCTTGTCCATTCCCCATTGCTGTTTTTCCGGCGGCGCCGACTTCGTGTCGGTTGGACACCGGCAAACTTACGAAAAAGGTGCTGCCCTGTCCTACCACGGACTCGACCCAGATCCGCCCGCCATGCCGTTCGACCATACGGCGGACCAAGGGTAGGCCGATGCCCTCGCCTGGAGCGACTGTGGGGTGCAGACGCTGGAAGGCGAGGAAGATCTTGGGCAGATGTTCTGCGGCTATGCCCAAACCATTGTCCTTTACGTAATAGGTACAGCGGTCGTCGATTTCCTTGGTTGTCTGACTCCCTACTTCGATGACCCCCGGCCGGTTCGGATCGAGATAGTTGAGAGCGTTGCCGATAAGGTTAGCAAAAATCTGCTCGATGGCCGTGGGATCGCCCCAAGCCGGCGGCAGATCGCCGAGGAGGACCTGGGCGCCCTTTTGGGCAATGGTGTTGCTCAGGGCCGCAACCACGCGCTCCACTGTGGCGCGCACATCGACTTGCTGCCAATCGTAGATGACCCGGCCAACGCGCGACAACCGCAACAGGGCATCAATGATCGTCGCCAGTCGGCGTACGGCTGTCTGGATGAATTGGATCGACTCATTAGCCTCGTGATCGAGCAGCATGGCTGCGCGCTCGCGCACAGCGGGGGGGACATTGTTCTCCGTGACCAGCCGACGGAGATCTTGCCACGCTAAGGCCAACTCTTGGCTGAAGCCTTGCAGATTGACCAACGGCGAGCGCAGATCGTGCGAGACGCTGTAGACGAACATTTCGTTTTCACGATCTTTCTGGGCCAGCGTGTTGGCCATCTCGTGAAAGACGCGATCGAGCCGGCCTAACTCATCGCGTCCTCCCAACGGTGTCGCCAACTGCTCGCCAGCGGCTAAATGGCGGACATTGTCCAAGAGGACGGCCAAGCGCGAGGCGATGCTCCGCCGGAACATCAAAGCCAACACAGCTGTACTCAACAGGGCCAACGCCGCCCCGCCGATCAATGTCCACATCTCCTCTTCCCGAACACGCTCCAGCTTCTTTTGCTGTTCATCGTCTTGACGCTCTTCTTCGCGCAGGAAATCATCAACTTGCCGGCGCAAATCGTCCACAAACCGCAGCGCCCAAGGTTCGCCCAGGGCAGACATGGCTTTGCTGCGCGTCTCCGGCCGACGGGCCAACTGGACGATCGCATCCAAACGCCCCAGAGCTTCCTCCGTTTGTTGGAGAATGTGATCGATTCGTGCTTGTTGAAGAGGGTCATGACTCAGGAGATTGCGCAGGGCGCGAAGTTGGGCCGGTGCCTCATGCCGTGCCTTCTCCCACGCAGAAACGAAGCCAAGATCACCGGTCAGGGTCAGACTGCGAACCGCAGCCCGCGCCTCCATGATGAGGCGAAAAGCCCCCTCGGTCTGGGCAATAACTTCTTTACTATGTATAGCCAATTCCTGCGCCTGTAGTTGGTCCTGACGCATCTTGAACAACATGGCGAGAAAGACCAACTGGGTAAACAGAGGGATGGCTGCCAGGATCAGGCCTTTTTTGACGATGGACAAGTTCACGCCAGCCTCGCTGCCTCTCGGCAATGCGGACATAGGCAGGTATCCTCAGAATAGAGGACAGAGCAAACGGTCATTGATTTCCCTCTTGCGAGAGGCGTCGTTGGCCCTCAAGGCTATTGTATCGACGCCTCCAAGGGGGGGACAATATAGCGTTGTAGCGTCAGCGAGGCAGAAGCAATGTAAGGAGGTAAGAGCCGTCGGGCGCCCTGACCTTGCCGAGCCGGCCTCTGGGGTGCTATGGTAGAACATTCTGGGGTTCTCTGGCGAGACCGCGAAGCGACAACGGATGGACGGCTCATGCCTCTGGAGTACGCAACTTGGGCACAAACAACGCCGATGGGTTCGGTGTTGCGCATCTATCTGCTAGGCGAGGTCGAGTTTGAAGCCGCATTGACATTGCAGCGGACGTTGGCGTTCGAGATGGCCGAACAACGTGAGGGCGCAGCTTTGGTGCTGTGCGAACATCCGCCGCTCGTCACCGTGGGCCGCGACGGTTCTCCCGCCGATATCCGTTGCGACATCGAGGAGCTACGAAGGCGTGGTTGGCCGGTGCGATGGGTCAATCGCGGCGGCGGGACGCTGTTGCACCTGCCCGGCCAGTTGGCTATCTATCCGATCCTGCCGCTGGATTGGCGCCATCTTGGCTTGGCCGATTATCTGGCCCGTTTGCAGCGCATCGTCGTGGCCGTGCTTGACGATTTCAGTGTGCTGGCCGAAACGCGGCCAGGAAGGCCCGGCGTCTGGGCAGGCGGCCGGCTTGTCGCTGGCATCGGCGTGGCCGTGCGCGATTGGGTCGCTTATTACGGTGCTTACCTCAACATCGATGCCGATTTGTTCCCCTTCCGCATCGTCCGCACCGGGCCTGACGAGCAGGCACCGATGACCTCGCTGGTGCGCGAACGCCGCGCCCCGCTGCGTCCGGCCTTGGTCCGCCAACGTCTGCTCGAGCATTTTACGGCGGCATTTCCCTTCGCGCGCACCGCTCTGTTCTCGCATCATCCCTGCCTGGGAGGCCAACCGGCGCAGCCCCGGCGCCTCCGCGTCAGCTAAGATAAAGCTGTACCGCAGCATTTATTGACGCTGGCATCCTTTGCGATTAAATAAAAAGGGGCCAATGTATCAAGGAACGCGCCAGCGCGGATTGTCGCGTTTCCTTGCAGGCTCTGCTTTGGCTAGCTGGAAACGGAGGTTTTGGAGGTTCCTTCCTGAGGTTGTGAAACAGTGAGGGCTGACTATCATGAGGATCGCACAAGTTGCCCCGCTCTACGAACGGGTTCCGCCGCAAAACTACGGTGGGACCGAACGTGTGGTTTCCTATCTGACCGAGGAACTGGTAAAACAAGGGCATGAAGTAACGCTGTTCGCCAGCGGCGACTCGATCACCCAAGCCCGTCTGGTGGCCCCTTGTCCCCGTTCGCTGCGCTTGGACAAAAACACCGTTGATCCCTTGGCCTATCACGTGCTGATGCTGGAAATGGTTTTCCGCGAGGCCAAGCGCTTCGACCTGATCCATTTCCACATCGATTATCTGCATTTCCCGCTGATGCGGCGTTACGGACGGCCTAACCTGACCACGCTGCACGGCCGGCTGGATCTGCCCGAGTTACCGGCCCTCTACCAAGAATTTCGGGAGATGCCTGTCGTTTCCATCTCTCATGCCCAGCGTAAGCCCTTGCCTTGGGCCAATTGGCAAGGTACGGTCCACCACGGCCTGCCGCTCGATCTGCATTCTTTCCACGAACAACCAGGGGACTATCTGGCCTTCTTGGGGCGCATCTCGCCGGAAAAGCGCGTGGATCGCGCCATTGAAATCGCCCGGCGGACGGGGCTGAAATTGAAAGTCGCCGCCAAGATCGACCGGGCCGACCTCGCTTATTACGAAAAAGAGATCAAGCATCTCTTTGAGGATCCTCTCGTGGAATATATCGGCGAGATCGGCGGCCGCGCCAAAGATGAATTCTTGGGAAAGGCGCGGGCGTTTCTCTTCCCCATCGATTGGCCAGAGCCTTTTGGACTGGTGATGATCGAATCGCTGGCCTGCGGCACGCCGGTCATCGCTTGGCGATGTGGCTCGGTGCCGGAGGTGATCGACGACGGCGTCACGGGTTTCATCGTGGACAATATGGACGACGCCGTGCGCGCGGTCGAGCGTGTGACTTCGCTGAGCCGACGGCGCTGCCGGGAAGTCTTCGAGCAGCGCTTCAGTGCCACCCGCATGGCGCAAGAGTATGTGGCGATCTACGAACGGCTGGTGCGGACCTGGAAGCCGCGGCGAAAAAGCATCCTTGTACCTCGGCTGCGCACGGCGCCAAGAAACAACCAAGTCCTCTTGCCTGGAAGAATGGCCCTGAATTACCTTGCCCAGAAGAGGAAACTCCCGGATAAAACCGGGCCGCGACCATAAGGAGGGTCCCGTCCGCCGCGCCGGTAAGGGCACCTCTTTTGGGGAGCGCGGCGGACGGGTAAGCAAAGACGCCAAGGAGGGCCAGACATGGTGCAGAACAGGACCGTTTCTCCAGGGGCATGGAGCATCTCCAACGATTTATGGCAGCGTATCCGGCCGCTTCTCATGCATGAATCCATTCTTCAGCCGGTCAATCCGGTCCTTAATTCGCATGACGGCGTCTTGGTAGTTGAGGATCTCTATCCCATCCTCGCCTCTTCGCCGCCAGCGGACCTCCATACCCGCGTCCTCAAACAGGGTGAGACCTTTGCCGTTTTCGACCGTTTTGGCGACATCAAACCCGTCGGAATGCAGGAAGAGGGCATTTACCACGAGGGCACGCGCTATCTCTCCTGCCTTATCCTGTGTTTGGGGGCCGATCGTCCGCTGCTTCTTAGCTCTGTCGTCAAGCGGGATGAAGCGGTGCTGATCGTCGATCTGACCAACCCCGCTATCCCGGTGGACAAAGGCGTCATCCCCCACGGCACCATTCACCTGTTCCGCTCCAAGTTCCTCTGGCAAGGCTGCTGCTACGAAAAGCTGCGCCTCCGGAACTACGGCTTGAGCCGGGTCAAGCTCGCATTCTCTTTCCAGTTCCGGGCCGACTTCGCCGACATTTTCGAGGTGCGCGGAACGCGGCGAGCGCGCAAGGGTGAGTTCCTTGAGCCAATCGTAAAAGGGGACAGTGTGCTTCTGGCCTATCGGGGCCTCGATGGCGTCATGCGGCGGACGCAGCTTCGCTTCTCGCCTCCGCCCGGCAAGTTGACTGATTGTGAAGCGCATTTTGAACTGGCACTCCAGCCCCAGGAAGAGGCGACGTTTGTGGTGACGGCCGACTTCCAGTCGGACCATTCTGAAAACGTTTTGCTGTCCTACGAGCAAGCGGCGTCTCTTGCCGCCGCCCGCGCTGCCGAAGCACGGGCGCAAACCTGCGACATCTACACGTCGAATGAACAGTTCAACGATTGGCTTAACCGCAGCCTCTCGGATCTGCATCTGATGATCACGGACACGCCCGAAGGGCCGTATCCCTATGCCGGCGTGCCCTGGTTCAGCACCGCCTTCGGCCGCGACGGCATTGTGACGGCCTTAGAATGCTTGTGGATGAATCCTTCCATCGCCCGCGGCGTGTTGACGTTTCTGGCCTCGACTCAAGCCACGGAGGTCATTCCCGAACAAGACGCCGAGCCGGGCAAAATTTTGCACGAGACGCGGCGCGGCGAGATGGCCGCTTTGGGTGAGATCCCCTTCCGCCGTTACTACGGCAGTGTCGATGCCACGCCCCTGTTTGTCGTTTTGGCCGGGGCCTATTACGAACGCACCGGCGACCGGGCCTTGCTGGAAAACATTTGGCCCCATGTCGAAAAGGCCCTGCACTGGATCGATGTCTACGGCGACGCAGACGGTGACGGCTTCGTGGAATATGCGAGGCGCTCTCCCAGCGGGTTGGTGCAGCAGGGATGGAAAGACTCGCATGATTCCGTCTTCCATGCCGATGGCTCCTTGGCCGAGGGACCGATCGCCCTCTGCGAAGTGCAAGGATACGTTTACGCCGCCAAACGCGCCGCCGCCGACTTGGCTTGTGTGCTGGGATTCCCCGAGCGCGCCGCCGTTCTGCGATCCCAAGCCGAGACCCTGCGGCAGCGCTTCGAGCAAGCCTTCTGGTGCGAAGAACTTTCGACCTATGCTCTGGCCCTGGACGGTAAGAAACGCCCCTGCCGCGTCCGCACTTCCAATGCCGGCCAATGCCTTTTAAGCGGCATCGTCAGTCCCGAACGAGCGCAGCGAGTGGCCGCCACGCTAATGCGCCAAGAGTCCTTTTCCGAGTGGGGCATCCGCACGGTCGCTTCTTCCGAGGCCCGCTACAATCCGATGTCCTATCACAACGGTTCCGTCTGGCCGCACGACAACGCCCTTATCGCTTTTGGCTTGGCCCGCTATCGGCGGAGCGAAGACGTGTTGCGCATCCTAACGGGTCTATTTGACGCCAGCATCTTCGTTGAGCTTCACCGTATGCCGGAGCTTTTCTGTGGCTTTCCGCGGCGTCCGGGAGAAGGACCAACCCTCTATCCGGTAGCCTGCGCTCCGCAGGCCTGGGCGGCAGCCGCCGTCTTTCTCTTGCTTCAGTCGTGCCTGGGCATGCACATCGACGGCGTCAGACGGCGCATCTCTTTCCACTATCCCGTGATGCCGCGCTTCTTAAAGAAAGTTCGCCTCGGCAATTTGCGCGTGGGCGATGCCACCGTGGACCTTTGCCTCAGGCGGCGCCGAACGGATGTCGGCCTGAATATATTACGACGCCAAGGAGACGTAGAGATCGTCGTTGTCCGATAGAGTCGGGCCACGGGATAGAACAAGTACCCACGCTTTGTTTCCGGAGTCTCTCCATGCACCGTCCAAAGCTATCCGCGTTGCTTGCCTTGATTGCCTTGGCCGGTCCAGCCATTTCCATACAGGCCGAGCCGCTTGTCGGGCCTGCGCAAAATTACCGAAGCGTTGCCGAGCGCTTGACTGCATTTATCGAGCGTGAGGTCCGCGTGAAAAAGCTGCCGGCGCTAGCGATCGTCTTGGTGGACGATCAGGACATTGTCTGGGCGCGCGGCTTCGGTTTTGCTGATCCCCAAGCGAAAGTCCCCGCCACGGCCGAGACGATCTTTCGCGTCGGTTCCGTGTCGAAGCTGTTCACCGATGTTGCGGTCATGCAACTCGTCGAGCGCGGCGTCCTCGACCTGGATGCACCGATCACCAACTATCTGCCCGATTTCAAACCCGGTAATCCTTTCGATAAGCCGATCACCCTGCGGCAGATGATGGCCCATCGTTCCGGTCTCGTTCGTGAGCCGCCAGTCGGCAACTACTTCGATCCAACGGGGCCGCCGTTGGCGAAAATGGTGGAAAGCCTCAATCAAACCCGGCTCGTCTACCCACCGGAGACGAAGACGAAGTACAGCAACGCCGCCATCGCCACCGTCGGTTTCGTGCTGGAAAAGACGCAGAAACAACCGTTCGCCCGTTATCTGCGGCGGACGCTGCTCGATCGCTTGGACATGAAACACAGCAGTTTTGAGCCGGAGCCGCCCCTGCTGAAAAACCTGGCCAAAGCCGTGATGTGGACCTATTGGGGCCGCGAGTTTCCGGCGCCGACCTTTGAGTTGGGTATGGCCCCAGCCGGCAGCATGTATACCAACGTCCTCGACCTGGGCCGTTTTCTCAGCGCCCTGTTCGCCGGCGGTAAAGGCCCGCGCGGCCAGGTCCTCAAGCCAGAAACGCTTGAACAAATGTGGATGCTACAATTTGTGAAGAAGGATGACAAGGAACCGAAGGAGGGCTTCGGCCTCGGCTTCTACATTACAGACCTGGAAGGTCGCAAGAGTATCGGCCACGGCGGCGCGATATACGGCTTTGCCACGCAGTTGCAGGCGTTGCCGAAGGAAAAACTCGGTGTAGTTGTCGTTGCTTCGCGCGATGTCGCCAATGGGGTGACCAATCACATCGCCCAGGTCGCTTTGCAACAGATGCTCGCCGCCAAGGAGGAGAAGCCGCTGCCGGACATCGAGGAGACAAAACCGCTCTCCATCGAAAAAGCCCGCGCCCTGGCCGGTCGCTACCAGAGCGGCGACCGCTGGCTCGATCTGCTGGAGCGCGATGGGCATTTGTGGGCATTGCCCGATCGCGGCGGTTTACGGCATGAGCTGCGGCAATTGGGCGATCGGCTCATCGTCGATGACCCGATGGATTACGGGCTGAAAATCGAGGTGCGCGACGACAAACTGCATCTGGGCGGCAAGACTTACGAGCGTGTTCCGTTCGTGAAACCCAAGCCGTGTCCGGAGAAGTGGCGCGGCCTGCTCGGTGAATACGGCTGGGACCACAACACGCTCGTCATTCTGGAACGCGAAGGCAAGTTGCATGCGCTTATCGAATGGTTCTTCCTCTATCCACTGGAGGAGCTGTCGGCCAACGAGTTCAAGTTCCCTGAAGACGGTTTGTATCTCGGCGAAAAGCTGATTTTCACGCGCGATGACAAAGGTCGGGCCACGCGCGTCGAGGCGGCCAACGTCGTCTTCGAGCGCCGCCCGATCGACGGCGCGAACGGGGCAACCTTCAAAATCAAGCCGCAGCATCCAATCGCAGAACTGCGCCACGCTGCGCTCCAGGCCAAGCCGCCGCAAGAAAAAGGCGATTTCCGCAAGCCGGATCTCGTCGAATTGGTTCGTCTCGACGATTCGATCCAATTGGATATTCGCTATGCCACCACGAACAATTTCCTCTCAACGCCGTTCTACACATCAGCCAAGGCATTTCTGCAACGACCGGCCGCTGCGGCACTGGTGCGCGTTCACAAGAAGCTAGCCGAGCAAGGCTATGGTCTGTGGGTTTACGACGGCTATCGGCCGTGGTCGGTGACGAAGATGTTCTGGGACGCGACGCCGGAAAAGCAGCGCGTGTTCGTGGCCGATCCCAGTCAGGGGTCGCGGCACAACCGCGGCTGCGCCGTCGATCTGACGCTGTACGACCGCAAGACTGGCCAGCCGGTCGAGATGGTCAGCGGCTACGACGAGATGTCGGATCGCTCTTATGCCGATTATCTCGGCGGCACCTCGTTGCAGCGCTATCACCGCGATCTGCTCCGCCGGGCGATGCAGGAGGAAGGCTTCACCGTGTACGAAGCGGAGTGGTGGCATTTCGATTACAAAGACTGGCAGCAGTATCCGATTCTGAACAAGACATTTGAGCAGTTGACAGACGAGGGGAAAGCAAAATAAGCGGCTAATAGTCAAAGAGCTTGAGGCTGCCGAGGCCGCCGCTCATTCCCAGGGATTCTTGCTTTGTTTGAAGGGAAAGGCTAGATTGTGAATGGTTTACCGCGCTCGCTGCTGTTTTGCCGAAGTCGGCAAGCGATTGCGGAAATGGGCATCGAGCAATCGGCCAGCCGTTACTTGCCGCCGCCGTCCTAATGGGCCATCGCTCGACAGGGATGGCTGTTATGGGGTCTTTTCAATCTGCTCCACTATTATCTGTTCCACAACCTCCGGCCGCGCCGTGCCCTTGGTTTCGCGCATCACGGCGCCTTTGATCGCCTGAGCTGCTTTGGTTTTGCCGGCCTTGAAATCGGCGACGGCCTTGGGGTTGGCGGCGAGGGCACGGCGGACGATTTCAACCAGTGCGCCCGTGTCGGCTACCGGCTTGATGCCCAGCGCGTCGATCGCCTCCTTGGCGCTGCAACCGTTTTCGAGCATATGATTGTAAACCTCGCCGGCCATCTGTTTGTTCAGGCCAATCGCTTTTTGCTCGGCGATCAGTTCGGCCAGGCGTTCCGAATGGAGAGGGAAGTCCTTGATCTCCATTTTGCGTTCCTTGAGCGAAGCGAGCACTTGGTTGGTGATCCAGTTGCACGCGGTTCGCGCGTCGCCGCTGCGTCGGGCCACGTCCTCGAAGTAGGCGACCAGCGCACGTCCTTGGCTGGTCAGCACGCCAGCGTCATAGGGCGACAACCCATATTGCTCAACTAAGCGCCGGCGCTGGGCCGCGGGCAGCTCACCCATCTCGGCCCGCGCATGCTCCAGCCATGCATCTTCGACAACCACCGGCACCAGGTCCGGTTCTGGGAAATAGCGATAATCCGAGGCCTCTTCTTTGCGGCGCTGCACGATCGTCCTGCCGCGGACCTCGTCCCAGCCGGCCGTCGCTTTGGCCACCTGTCCCAAACGATAATTGGCATCCCGTAACGCTTCTTCATACTGCCGTTGCGCTTCGTACTTCATGGCCCGCTCGACGGCGCGGAAGCTATTGAGATTTTTAATCTCTACAATAGGTGTTTTAACAACAGGGCCGTCGCCCTGGGGAATGTGAATGTTGATGTTGGCGTCGCAGCGCAGACTGCCTTCCTGCATCTCGCAATCCGAGACGCCGATTTCGCGCAGCAGCAAGCGAATCTCTTCCAGATACGCTTTCGCCTCCTCGGGCGATGCCAGATCCGGCCAGCTGACAATCTCCAGCAGCGGCGTGCCGGCACGGTTGAGATCGACCAGGCTGTCTCGACCACCGCCTTGTTCGTCGTGCAGCATTTTGCCGGCGTCTTCTTCGAGATGGACACGGCTGATACCGATGCGCTTGCTCCCGGCCGGCGTTGGAATCTCCAGCCAACCGTCGTAGCTGAACGGCAAGTCATATTGGCTGATCTGATAGTTCTTGGGCAGATCGGGATAGTAGTAATTTTTGCGGTCCCATTTGGTAAAGCGGGCGATCTGACAATTCAGGGCCAAGGCGGCGCGCAGGGCCAGGTCGAAAGCGCGGCGGTTCATGACCGGCAACACACCCGGCATGCCGATGCAGACAGGGCAAGTCGCCGAATTGGGCGGCAGGCCGAACTGCGTGCTGCACCCACAAAAGAGCTTCGTCCGCGTCAGAAGCTGAACATGGACTTCCAGACCGATGACGATGCGATAAGGCAAGTCCGCCATGACAGGCTCCGCAACAAAGGCTCGACGAAAATATTCAATGTAGGGCCTGGCCCGGACCAAAACAACGGGACTGGCCGGCAGAGGTCTGCCACATCGCTTCGCCCGAGATATACTGGACGCGGGTAGTTGTGACACTTTTTCGCCCGCCCCCCCCCTTGTGGGGGAGGGAGAGAATAGGTTCCCTCCCCCCTTGTGGGGGAGGGTTGGGGTGGGGGGGAGTTGTGTCAAATTCAGCCGTGTCCAGTATAAAACATTCCCAGACGATCGACCGAGAGGAGATGACCGATGGCCCCCAACGCCAAGATCGCCCTTATCACCGGGGCAGGATCAGGAATCGGCAGGGCAACCGCCCTCGCTTTGCTGCGCGAGGGTTACACCGTGGTACTGGCTGGACGTCATGCTCAGGCGTTGGAGCAGACGGCGGCCCAGGCGAAAAGCGACGCGGCACGGGCGCTGCCGGTCGTCGCCGACGTGAGCGATCCGGCTTCGGTGCAACGGCTGTTTGAGAAAATCAAAGGGACATTTGGCCGGCTCGATCTGCTGTTCAACAACGCCGGCACGAACGCTCCGCCGCTTCCCTTGGAGGACTTGCCGCTCGAACAATGGCGGCGCGTTATCGATGTCAATCTGACAGGGGCGTTTCTCTGCACGCAGGCGGCGTTTCGGCTGATGAAAGAACAGTCACCGCGCGGCGGACGCATCATCAACAATGGCTCCCTCTCGGCCCATGCGCCGCGCCCCAACTCGGCACCGTACACGGCCGCCAAACACGCCCTCACCGGACTGACCAAATCAACCGCCCTGGATGGTCGAAAATACGACATCGCCTGCGGCCAAATCGACATCGGCAACGCCGAGACGGAGATGACGGCCCGGATGAAGCAAGGCGTCCTCCAAGCAAATGGGCAAACCACCGTCGAGCCGACGATGGATGTGGAACACGTCGCCCGCGCCGTCGTCTACATGGCCAGCCTGCCGCTCGACGCCAACGTTCTGTTCCTCACGGTGATGGCCACCAAGATGCCCTTCGTCGGCCGCGGTTGAAGGGTCGCCGGAATCACTTGGTCAAATACGCCTCAGGCGGCACTATATAGGTGGAGAACCATTAGTGAGGGAATGTCCCATGCATGCCTCCACCTTGCACGGCGTCCTCAACTATCTGCGGAAATTGACTGATGCGGACGGCCTTGGTGCAAGATGGCAACGGGAAAGTTGCTGTCCGCCTCTGCTGATCTAGACGTATCTAGGCGTGTAATTGGTTAACCAACTCCGCTTCAGTAGCGATGGCAGCGTCTGCTCGGTAGTGCCGCGTCTGCCTGATTTGGGACCCCTTAGCGGCAGATTTTAGCGAACGAGAAGCCTTCTCTGGAAGTTCGGCGAAGATTGCACCACATCTTGGAGAGCATTGAGAACAAGCCGGAATGGTTGCGTGCCATTCGCGCCGTGGAAGTGCTGGAATGGCTTGCGACGCCGGAAGCCGTGCGTCTTCTCGGTGAGTTGGCCAACGGCGCCGC
>JAJPIY010000248.1 GCA_021324515.1 Planctomycetota bacterium | reverse complement strand
GTGGGGGAGGGGGCCTTGTTTCTCCCTCCCCCCTGGTGGGGGAGGGCTGGGGTGGGGGGGAAGAGAAAAATGTCACTTCGCCCCGCGCCCAGTATAAAGAGCGAAAGAAACCAGCGATGTCGGCGAATGTGTACTTCTCTTGGTACTTTACCAGCCCCCCCGCGTGGGTTTTCGGGGGTACGGTCGTTCGCTGACATCGCTTAAGAGAAAAGCATCGTCAGGCCCCTGGGACCCACGCGGTCCCAGGGGCTTTTTTGTTGCACCGGCGCGGGCCGGTACGGTTATTTTTTTGGAGGCACAACCATGATCGTAGTCATGAAAGAAGGGGCAGAGAAGCGGCACATCGATGAGGTGATCGAACACATCGAGCAGTGGGGGTTGCGCAGTCACATTATCGAGGGCACCGAGCTGACCGTTGTGGCCGCCATTGGCGAGAAGCGCGATGGGGCCAAGGAAGCGCTGGAAGTCTTGGAAGGGGTCGAGAAAGTGGTCCCGATTTTGGCGCCGTACAAGATGGCTAGCACCGAAGTCAAGAAAACGCCGACCGTGGTAGAGACCCGCGGCTTGCGCATCGGCGGCGGTCATATCGGCGTCATCGCCGGGCCCTGCTCGGTCGAAAGCCGTCAACAGATTTTAGAGGTCGCTCAGGTCGTCAAAGAGGCAGGGGCTGCCGGCCTGCGCGGCGGCGCCTTCAAGCCGCGCACCAGTCCCTACAGCTTCCAGGGACTCAAGGAAAAAGGACTGGAACTGCTGGCCGAAGCGCGCGCGGCCACCGGCCTGGCCATCGTTACAGAAATCATGGCCAAGGAACAGATCGATTTGGTCTCCCGCTATGCCGACGTATTGCAGGTCGGCGCCCGCAATATGCAAAACTATCCCTTGCTGGAAGCGGTCGGCGAATCCCCCTTACCCGTGCTGCTCAAGCGCGGGCCGTCGGCAACGATGGATGAGTTCTTGCTGGCTGCCGAGTACATCCTTAAGACCGGTAACCAGCGCGTTATACTCTGCGAGCGCGGCATCCGTACCTTCGAGGACCACACGCGGTTCACTCTGCCCCTGGCCAGCGTGCCCTATCTGCACCAGCACACGCACCTGCCGGTTATCGTCGATCCCAGCCACGGCACGGGCAAGGCCAGTCTGGTGGCGATGATGGCACGGGCGGCCGTGGCGGCAGGAGCAGATGGACTGATGGTGGAAATGCATCCTAATCCGGACAAAGCGCTCAGCGACGGCTACCAATCGCTGACGCCGGCTGCTTTCCGGCAGATGATGGCTGACTGCCGCAAGATCGCCCATACGCTGGGAATGCGCATGTAAGGACGCCGCACGCTCGCTTCGCTACAATCTTGAACAGGGAGGGGGGCGTAAAAGTCCCCCTGCTCAGAAAGAAAAGAAGATTAGTGTACGTGCAGTCGGGCCTTCGCCAGCCCATGTCTGTGCAGCGAGGGGGCCTGTTCCCTTGCTTCACAGCAGCAGAGCGTATAGGCCCCGCAATGAGGACAGGGGCAGGATTCCACGGCTTGTTGTTCATACAGCGAAAAAGGGGCGGCGGCCAACCATTGCCAGCCGCAACTGGCACACTTGATCGTCACACGATCCACGATGCACCTTGCGAATCTTTCTTCTTTTGATAGGGCCCCAGTCTGGGGACCGTGGTCCGGTTGGGCCATCCGTAGTGGCCACCGAGACTTAGCATACTCCGACTCTATCGTCTTTTCAAAGGGGGTACTTGAATGAATTCGCTCTCCCAGCCGCGCCGTTACCGCTTCACTTTCGGCCCCTGGAACATCAGTACAGGCATGGATCCCTTTGGCCCGGCCGTGCGCAAGGAAGTCGCCTTCGCTGCAAAGATCCGGCAATACAAGAAACTAGGCTTTGACGGCGTACAGTTCCACGATGACGACGTAGTGCCCGCCGACCTGGGCCCGGCAGAAACCCGCAAAGGAGTCGCCAAAGTCAAAAAAATCCTGGACGGTGAGGGGCTTTTCTGCGAAATTCTCGCCCCACGCCTGTGGGAACACCCCAAGACCATCGATGGCGCTTTCACGTCCAACAACGCCGCCGAACGCAAGTATGCCTTGGAGCGCTCCAAACGGACCATCGACATCGCCAATGAGCTTGGGTGCCGCGATATTGTGTTGTGGCTGGCCCGCGAAGGCACCTACATCCGGGAGGCCAAAGATCCCATCGCCTCTTATGAACGCATCCTGGAAGCGGTCAACGCCCTGTTGGCCCACGATGCCCACATCCGCATCCTCGGCGAGATGAAGCCGAACGAACCGATGGACCAGGCCTATATGCCGACTCCAGGCCATTTCCTGGCCCTGTGCTATCGCACCAGCGATCCATCCCGCTGCGGCGTCTTGATCGAGTCGGCCCATTCGATCTTGGCCGGACTCGACCCGTCCGACGACATGGCCTATGCCCTGTGGCACAAAAAATTGTGGAGCGTCCATCTCAACGATCAGAACGGCCTAAAATACGACCAAGATAAAACGTTCGGCTCCGTCGATCTGCGCCGCGCCTTCAACCAGGTATGGGTCTTGGAGCGCGGCGGCTACGACGGCTGCATCGGCTTGGACGTCAAAGCCATGCGCACCACCAAGCAGGCCGATCAGACGCGGCACCTGGTTAATAGCCGTGAGATGTTCCTGCGCTTGCTCGAGGTAGCGCGATCGGTGGATGTGGCCAAGGTAGAACAATATCGCTCGGAGCGCAACTACGAGGGGTTAGAAATGTATGTGCTCGAAAAACTGATGGGGAAGTAAGCGCCCCAGAAGCAAACGTGTTGGACAAGCTCTGAGGTCGCCAAAGAGTTCCAAACTCTGTCTGGGAACGAGGAAACGCAACTGTTTCAAGCCGAGAAGAACGAACGTACTCTCCCTGTGTCGCCCTGCCGTAAAAGACGCCAGTTCTGATAACACCGCCACGCTCCGGCGAAGTCTCGGCCTACCAGATGCGCCACGGCTGCCAATTGCTGCGCATCCTCATCGCTGCGCAACCAGTTGGCTGTCTCGGCATGTTTCACGGCCGCTTGCCATTCGCCGCGACGCAGACAACGCCGCGCTTCCGCCAAGGTCCGCTGGCGCTGTTCCTCCAACGCGAACAGCAGCGTTAAATCCGCTTTGCAACGACGGCATTGCGGCCCTTGCAGATTGTCGGCTTTGCACACCGGGCAGCGCATGAGACTCAGGCGTCCTCCAGGTAAAACAGCGTGTCGGCCAGCTCGTTGCACGCCGTTGTCCATTTATCCCATTGACATTTCTCAACGGAAGAGGGATCAACCAACCCCATAGCTGGTTAGCGGACGCAGTTCTGCGGGTTGAAAACCTAGCACGATGTCGTCCCTGGAGACACCGGCTGCGACCAACTCCTCCGCGAGCCGGACATCGGTGCCATTGTGCTCGATCCACACTTTGCCATCGCGGATATCAATGTGGATGATGGGGCCATGAACGCGCTGGCTGCCATTCCAACCCACCTGCATCACCTCGTAGTGATCGTGTTCGCGATCCACGATAGCTTCCGTCCGAATATCGCCATACGCTGGCTTATAGCTGGCATATGCCTCGATCAATCGGCAAACAATCTCGCGATAACGGTCTAATTGATCCATCGTACCACCTTCTGTTGTTGAGCGTCAAAAACCAAGATACGCAAATGAACGTCCGCGGCGACCAACTGACCCAGTGGCTCCGACAACACCGAGTCGTAGATGTGGGTGGACACACCGAGGAAAAGCGAACGATCTGGCTCTACCTAGGCTAGCAAAGCCCGGTAGACCACAAACTGCCCCACAGCTTCCTGGAGATCGCGCATTGGGGAATCGGCCACGAAACTCGCTATCTCGACTGCAATATGCTCCCCACCCCGCTCGGCGCCAATGGTCACTCGTTCAGCGCCAACATCGATGAACAACCGCCGATCACCGAAGGGTATCATGAAAGGATCGTGCGTGATTGTCCAGCCGTCGGCCTGTAATGCCTGAATAACTGCATCGTGATAAATATTTCGCGCAGGCATACGGCCTCCTTGCATCAGCGAAATCCTTGCACACCGGGCAGCGCATGAGACTCAGGCGTCCTCCAGGTAAAACAGGGTGTCGGCCAGCTCGTTGCACGCCGCTGTCAATTTATCCCATTGACGATCCGTTAAGGCAGTACGAACTCGCGTCATCAGGCGCTCAACTTCGACGCGGTCTTCCGGTTGCGTGCGGTCGAGTAGGCGTTCGGCTTTTTCCAGAAGCGCTCGCGCCTGCACCGCCTCGCGCTGGCCCTCGCGCGGTCCCGATACCAAGCTGGGCAATTCTTCTTCCGCCTGCGGAGTGGATCTGTACGTCTCTTCATCCTCGTTCTCGTCTTCCTCTGCGCCGCCCGGCAGCGCCCATAGCCGTTCGAGGCGTTCGCGGGCCTGTCCGAGTTCCTCGCGTTCAAAGCGGGCCAGAGCGTTTTCGATGACCACTTGTTTTTGCAGGCCCGTGGCCCGTTCCCGCGCCGAGACCTTCAGAATGCCGTCGAGGTTCAAATCAAGCTGCACCACGATCGGATTGCCGGCGGGCACCCGCGAAAGTCCCTGCACCAGAAAGCGGCCGACACGATGATTGTGGCGGACATCGTCGCTTTCGCCCTGGTAGACGTCGATTTCAACTTCGGTCTGATTGTCATGGAAGGTATAGAACAGTTCACTGCGCGAGGCCGGCAACGGTGTATTACGCCGGATGATCGGCGCGAAGTGGTACTCGAAGGGAAAGCCGTGTTGGCTGCCCACGCACTTGATGCCGAGCGAATGCGGCGTGATGTCCACCAGCACCGAACCGACTTCGGCGCCCGCGATGATGGCCGCTTGGATGGCCGCCCCCATGGCCACGCACAGATCCGGATTGACCTCCTGATGCGCCGGTTGGCCGAGACGCTCTTCCAACATCTGGGTGATGAGCGGCGTCCGCGTGGCGCCGCCGACCAACACTACCTTATCGATCGAGGAGGCGATCAGGTTGGCGTCGTCCAGCGCCCGCTGCACGCAATCCATAGTGCGGTCGAGCAAGGGCTGAATCAGGGTCTCGTATTCCTGGCGTGAGATTTCCATGTTCAGGTGCAGCGCCTGGCCGTCTTTTTCGGCGATGAATTCCTCCTCGATGCGGGCGAAGGGATGGTAGGACAAATGGCGCTTGGCCGCCTCGACGGCGCGGAGGACGCGGGAACGGGCCACCAGATTGGCCCGCAGGTCGATGCCGTGTTCTTGCTGGAACCGATCGCACACGAGGTTGAGCAGCAGGTCGTCGAAGTCATCGCCGCCGAGTTGCGTGTCGCCGTGGCTGGCCAAGACCTCGACGACGCCCTGCTGGGCTTGCACAATGGACACATCGAAAGTGCCGCCGCCGAGATCATAGACCAGCATGCGGCGCAGCTCGCGCTGGTTGGGGTCGTAAGTCAAGGAGGCGGCGGTCGGCTCGTTGAGGATGCGCACCACTTCCAGACCGGCCAATTCGCCGGCCTCGCGCGTGGCCTGGCGCTGGGCGTCGTTGAAATAGGCGGGCACCGTGATGACGGCTTTGGTGACGGGGACGCCAAGCTGCGCCGCCGCGCGATCGCGCAGCGCTTTCAGGATCATTGCCGAGATTTCCTGGGGCCGATATTCCTGATCGCCGAGCTTGACTTTCACGTCCTGGCCCATTTTGCGCTTGATCGACTTAATAGTGCGCTCCGGGGCCAAGACCCATTGATTCTTGGCCGCAGCGCCGACCAACAGCCGCCCCTCTTCAGACAAGCCGACGAAAGATGGCAAAATCGGATCGCCATTCTCTTCAAAAACGACAGGTTGGCCGTCGCGCACCAGAGCGATCTCGCTATTGGTGGTGCCCAGATCGATACCCACGATGGGTTCCATGATTGCATTCCCTTATCCTTTGGCCACGCGCACTTGAGCGTAGCGAAACACTCGACCATTCCACAGATAACCGCGGCGGACTTCCTCAACGACTTCCCCAGACGGACGGCCGCTGTCGGCAACCGCCTCCACCACTTCCATACGCTCTGGATCGAATCGTTCTCCCGCAGCAGGGATAGCTTGCAGACCATGTTGCTGCAACGCCCGCTCGATGCGCTGCAAACTCATTGTATAGCCTGTCACTAAGGAGGTGAGCAGTTGTCGTAAGCGCTCCCGTTCTTCCTCCTTTTGCCGACGACTTTCGCGCTCGCGCTCG
>JAJPIY010000233.1 GCA_021324515.1 Planctomycetota bacterium | reverse complement strand
GCCGAGAGTGCGTGCAAACTCTCAACCTATGATTATACGTAGGACCGCGACAACCTCTCGTCAAGGCGATTCTAGGAACGCAGATGACACGGATACAGCGGATTAGCTGTGCCCTTGCAGGGAGCATTTATCCGTTCGCACTATGCTGCAAGCGGCGGACTTCTTCCTCGATCAGTTCCTTGAGCAGTGTGCGGTGGCAGTGCGTTGCATCGGTGCAAGCGGAGGAGCAGAGCAGTGTGATCGTCTTGCCCGCGGCGATCTTCTCGGCCAAGAGGGCGATGCTCTCCCGTTGTTCCTCGCCTTTCATCTCGTCGAGATAGCGCTGACGATATTCTTCCCAACGGATGGGCGTTTGTCCGTGTTTGCCGTAGAAAGCAGCGTGCAGCTCCTTGCTGGGACCGAGCTGGCTCCACCACAGGTCCCAGGTCTCTTTTTTCTTCGGCAAGGCGCGCGGACGATAACGACAAATCAGCAGACGGAAGCCGTCGTCCGCTTCGCGCGGCTCGTCCCAACGTTTCGTCTTAATCATGTCCTGCACTCCCTTTTTCCTATAAAAAATGAACTGTCGAGACGCCAAGGACGCCAGAGACGCCAAGGACCGCTAACAAAGGAGATGTTATGGAACGCTCTATCATTCTATTCATCGTGGTGCTGCTGTTGTCTGCGCCGGCTGCCGTTTTCGCCGAGGGCAAGCGGCCCATGACTATCGACGACCTGTTTCGCTTCCAGCGCATTAGCGATCCGCAAATCAGTCCGGATGGCAAGCTGGTCGTCTACGTCGTCAGCACGGTTGATCTGGACGCCAATAGCATTTCCTCAACCCTATGGCTGGCATCTACGGACAAGGGCGAAACGCGCCAGCTCACGAATACTACCAAAAAAGATCGCCATCCGCGTTGGAGTCCCGACGGCAAACACATTCTCTTCGAGTCCAACCGCAGCGGCGACAATCAGCTGTGGATCATCGCCATCGACGGCGGCGAGGCCCGGCAGCTGACGACGATCCATACGGAAGCAAGCAACGGCATCTGGTCCCGCGACGGCAAGCATATCGCCTTTGTCTCCGCGGTCTATCCTGAATACTCCGACAAGCCGTTTAAGGAAAGCGACGCCCTCAACAAGAAACGCAAGGAGGAGATCGAGAAAAGCCCTGTCAAGGCCAGGGTCTTCAAGCGCTTGTTCTATCGCCATTGGGATTCCTACGTCGAGGACAAACGGCAGCATTTGTTTGTCATGAGCGCCGAAGGCGGCGAGCCAAGAGACGTGACGCCCGGCGATCGCGATGCTTTCCCGACTTCCAGCACGTTCAGCACCGGCGATAATTTCACCTTCTCCCCCGATGGCAAATATCTCGTATTTACAGCGGTGCCGGCCAAGGATGAGGCATGGAGCACCAACTACGACATTTGCCGCGTGCCGATCAGCGGCGGCAGCAAAGATTGGGAGACGCTGACCAAGGATAACCCGGCGGCAGACAGCGGGCCGGTGTTTTCGCCGGATGGCAAAATGCTGGCGTATCGGGCGCAGAAACGGGCCGGTTTCGAAGCAGACAAGTGGGAATTGATGGTGGTGGAAACGGATTCCGGCGGGGCATTTCGGGGGACGCCTCGCAGCATCACGGGGAAGATGGATGTTTCCGTCGATGAATACGCCTGGCATCCGAACAGCCAAGACTTAGTGATGACAGCAGAACAAGATGCTCACAAATCGGTCTATTCTGTCTCCCTTACAAAAGAGGCGCCCTGGCATTTCCCGATCCTCGAGCCGGGAACCATCGCGTCGCTCTGCATAAGCAGAGACGGACAAATTGCCTGTACGCAGGCTAAAATGACGCAACCTGCTGAAGTCTGCGTATTCTCTGGGGCTTTGAAACCCAATCGCTTGAAAAAACTCAGCCACGCCAACGACAACCTTCTCGCCGAACTCGACATGCACCATCCGGAAAGCGTGAAAGTCCCGGTCGAAGGCGGCGAAATGCAGATGTGGATCTTGAAACCGCCGGGATTCGATCCCGCCAAGAAGTGGCCGCTCGCGTATCTCGTTCACGGCGGCCCGCAAGGCGCCTGGGAAGACGGCTGGAGCTATCGCTGGTGTCCGCAGCTGTGGGCGGCGCAAGGCTATGTCGTGGCGCTGCCGAACCCGCGCGGCAGCACTGGGTTCGGCCAGAAGTTCGTCGATGCGATCAGCGGCGATTGGGGCGGCAAATGTTTCGACGATCTGATGAAGGGAGTCGATTATCTGGAGAAGCTGCCCTACATCGACAAGGAGCGCATGGGGGCGGCGGGCGCGTCATTCGGCGGCTACATGATGAACTGGTTTCAAGGCCACACCACACGCTTCAAGACGCTTATCACCCATTGCGGAGTTTATAACTTTGAAAGTATGTATGCCTTGACCGATGAGCTATGGTTCGACGAATGGGAACACGGCGGCCCGCCCTGGGGGCCGAACCGCAAGTCCTACGAAAAGCATTCGCCGCACCGCTACGCCCAAGACTTCAAAACGCCCATGCTCATCATCCACAACGACCTCGACTTCCGCGTCCCGGTCAGTCAGGGACACGAGTTGTTCACGACGCTCCAGCGCCTGGGCATTCCATCGAAGTTCATCAACTTCCCGGATGAGGGGCATTGGGTGCTGAAACCGAAAAACAGTGAATACTGGCACCAAGAAGTGTTCGCTTGGCTGAAGAAATACGTGCCGCCGGGCGGGCGCTAATCTTTTAGCCCACAGCACAAGCTGCCCGCTCGCCGCGCAAGTAAAGGCCGAATCATCCCTTGCTTGCGTTGCGGGCTGGCAAGAAATCGTTGATCTCATAGCATGACGGCACGTGGGCCCGTTTCCACAGGTTGGTCTTCGCAGAAAGGGTTTTCTCCATGAAGAAGCGCATCATTGCTCTGCTGGCGTTGGCGGTCCCGATGATATTGCTGAGCGCCAAGGCAGAAGAACAAGCGGGACATGACGGTCCCAAGAACGCCGTGGCCGTGATCCGCGGTTTCAAAAGTCACATTGAAGGCGTCGTCCACTTCACGGTGACCGACGACGGCGTCGTGATTCGTGGCCAAATCACCGGCCTGACTCCTGGCAAGCATGGTTTCCACATCCACGAATTCGGCGATGTCCGATCCGACGATGCCAAGTGTCACGGTGGACACTTCAATCCCGACAAGAAGAAACACGGCGGGCCGCACTCCGCGGAACGGCACGTCGGTGATCTGGGCAACATCACCGCCGATGAGAACGGTAAGGCCGTCATTAACATGACCGACAAACTCATCGCTCTGAGCGGCCCGCATTCGATCATTGGCCGCGCCGTCATCATTCATGGCGGCGCAGATGACGAGAAATCCGATCCGGCTGGCAACGCTGGCCCGCGCATTGCCGGGGGCGTCGTCGGCATCGCCAGCGCCGAACACAACTAGGCGAAAACCTTGCTCCGCAGACGCAACGGGAGTAGGCCGCCGCAACAGAAGAGGCCAATCGTCTCCGCCGCTGCACCGTCTGCGCAGCGGGGCGGCAATACCCGTAGCCGGCGTCAGCGGGCTGGTAGACACTTCATCAGCCGGCTGGCGTCGGCCGTTCGCCCTATCACTTCATAGGGCCCTTGACCGTCGATGTGCAAATCGACCAGATGGCCTTCGCGGTAGAAGGCTTCTACCCGACGCATGCAGCCCGAAACGACTGCCAGACTGCCCTGGGCAAATTGCAACCGAGCGGGGCCGCTCTCGAGCAGTTCCACCTCGATGCGTTGGGGCGCGTACGTGAGCAGGCGCCAGGGACGATCGCAATGGAGCAAGCGGTTGGCCGGCGGCGGGATGACGAAGTTGCGATAGGCGTTGGGATTGCCGGACTTGCCGGCCTCGGCGGCCTTGACGATGTTGTAAGCCTCGCGCGCAGTCACGTAATGCAGACGGAACGGCGGACGGTTCCACCAGGTCTCCATTGCCGTGAACAGGGCGTCATTGGCAGGGCTGAGGAAGCTGGCACGGCTCTGCATGGCGTGGGTCTG